>DGOE01000177.1 GCA_002389295.1 Flavobacteriales bacterium UBA4474
GATTACGCCAGCATCGAATACCGCATTCCCACCCCCTTCAAGGTGCTGGGCATGGGCTTCAACTGGATGTCTTGGGAATTCAAGACCAATAGAGAAATGCTCCATACGCCCCGGGAATTTGTGAGCCATACGTACGACTTGGAGTGGCGGCTCAACCTCGCCAGCTTCGACTTCGTCAAACTCGGTGTGTCGGGGATGCCGTATGACGGGCGGGATTACTTCGCTCCCCGACTGGAAGGGCGCTTCTGGCAGGTGCCCAAATGGTGGGCATACGATGGTTTTATCAGTACGGACTACCGCCGAAAATTTGCCCTCGACATCGGCGGATGGGCCGCTGGCGGGCAGCTTTACCCGGATTGGAAAGAACGGAATTTCCGAATCGAACCCATCTGGCGTCCCAACGATCATTTCAGGGTAAGCCATGTTTACAGCCACCAAGACAAGTACAACGAGCGCGGCTGGTCCGCTTTGGTGGATTCCCTGCCAAACGGCACTTTACTCGGTGAGACCCACAGCCTGTGGGCCAAGCGCAACCTTTACTCTCGCACCCATGTCCTCAATGCCTCCTATGTATTGGACAACCGGAAGGGCATCACTTTCCGACTGCGGCATTACTGGAGCCGATTGGAGAACGGCAGTTTCTACTTTCTCGATGACAACGGGCTGCTTGAGCCGACCGATGACATCACCCTCGACGACGACGGCACCAGCACCTACGACATCAGCTATAACGCCTGGTCCATCGACTGCGTGTTCCGGTGGATTTTCGCGCCGGGGAGCGAAATCTCCGTCGTTTGGAAGAACTTACTCGAGAGCCAAGGCGACATGCTCCCCAATACATACGCCGACAACTTGGAGGACGTGCTGCGTGTGCCTCACCGGAACAGTTTCTCCATCAAGGCCATTTACTTTCTCGACTACGCTGACCTCACGGGCAGGCGCTGATGATGCTCACTGCTTCAGGTCCACCAGCCTGAAGTTGATGTGCCCGATGTTGCCGGTGCCATCGATGGCCCACACCTTGATCTCATCGTCTTCGCGCCCGGTGAGCATGCCGTCATCCAAACGGTAGGTCAACACGCCCTTGTCCATGGACCAACGCAGCCATTGGTCTCCACTCTTTCCTTCCCAACGCGCGATGCCGGAGAGGTCATCCCCGACGGCAATGCGCAATTGCCCATTGGCCCATTTGGGCTGTCCCAAGGTTGGCGCCACTGAATCCTGCCTGACCTCGAACAGGCCAAACCTGTCCAACTTGGCAGAGACGAAACCGCCGCGTTCATCGGCCACCCAGGTGTCCTCCACCTCACCATCCTCATCCACAGCGCACAGCACCAATGCGGCGCCCGACCCTTTCAACCCGGCTGGTACCGGCACGGTCAAACTGAAATCCGATCGGGTGATTCGGGCTTCAGACCAAACCCTAAAGCCGTTTTCCTCGCTGCGCTCAACCTCCACGACCGCATCAGCATAGAGGGCGTTTGCGGGAATTTCAACAGCCACTTCTCCCGAATTGATGCTGTGCGGCACCCGGCGGTCCAGTGCAAGAGCAAAGGACGCGGAGTCTGAGGCTTTGGTGGAATCGCCCCACAACCACATGGCCGCCTCCGTGGCGTTGCCCGCGATGTCCAGCAGGCGCACCCTGACCCGTTCCGAATCTCCCGGGGCCACCTCCCAAGGCTGCGGACCAGCCGCGCGCTGATAGATGTCCAAGCGGTTGCCCGGCAGACGCTGCACACGGTGCACGCGTCCTTTTCTGTCCTGCCATGCGGGGAGATCGATGTGGGCCGAGACATCTCCATTGGTGGAGAAGCTCAAAGTGTCCATTCTGTGGCTGTGGACCAAGCTGTCGCCGAGCCAAACATCGATGCCATAAGGTCCATGGGTGTATGGTTCCCCATCGAGCCGATCGAATGCTTCAATGCCGAGCGTAAAAGGCCCAGCAACGCGCACGCCCGGCGCGTATGCTGCCGTCCAGCGGAACCTGTCACCCGCGCCTTCAACCGAGCCTCCGGCTGAGGGAACCACCCACACCCCTCTAAACTCTGGCGGGACAGGATCGGCCGTTACCCCTGCGCCGCGAAACGACCAGCTCAAGGGATTGATGGGCTGTTGGGTGGCGGCATCCCGCACCTCGAAATGCAGATGCGGGCCGAAGCTCCCGCCCGAATTGCCGCTCCAACCGATGGTATCTCCAGCTGCAAACCGAAAGGTGGTGTCGGGCTTTCCATCAAATGCCCAGCGCTCTGTGGCATACTGTCGGCGCATCAGCCACGACGCGATGTCCGGGTGGAAGGCGGAAAGGTGCGCGTACACAGTGGTCCACCCTTGACCGTTGAGGTAGAGGGCCAATCCATACCCCCTACTGGACACCTTGATCCTGGAAATGGCCCCGTCCTGCGCTGCGAGAACGGGGTAGCCCTCCTGCCCTTCGGTCCGGATATCGAGGCCGGTATGGAAATGTCCCGTCCGGATTTCACCAAAATTCCCGCTGAATTTGAGTGGAATCGTCAGTGGAGCATGAAGCGTGTCTTGCGCTCTGGCACAGTCGATTGCGCCCCCACACAAGGCCAAGATGACCAATGCACACCCTCCAATCGAATTCATTCCCGTTCGCATGTTCGCAAAATACCGCGCGCATGTCATCCCATGGAAGCCCCTCATTACATTTGAGTTCGTGGAAGAAAACCGGAATCCAGACATCGTCTTGTTTGGCGATGTGCTCGAAGACATCAAGAAAAGAACGTCTCACCTGATTGCAGAGCGCAATCGGTTGGTGACGGAGAATGCCCGGCTGGAAGCGCGCGTGCAGTCTTTGGAAAATCAGCTTCTCGCATGCGAGGAGGCCCAATCCAAAGCCGCATCGCCTGCCCCCACAATGACCCCCCCTCCCCCTATCCCGAACCGCAATCCTGTCGCAGGAGAGCGCATCAGGGCGCTCGTCGAAGAGATTGACGCCTGCATTGCATTGATGCCCCGCTCCCGCGACATGGTAAATACTGAAGTTGCGACCGCATGAACGAATCTTCCATACAAGTCACCATCGCAGGCCGAACCTACCCGCTCACTGTAGCGGAAGGCGAAGCCAAGCGCGTGCGTGAGGCTGCGGGGAGAATCGATGAACTGGCCCAGCGATTCCAACGCGACTATGGCGTTTCTGATCGTCAAGACCTGCTGGCCATGGCGGCACTCCAATTGTTGAGTGACCTGGAAGCAGGGCCGCAATCAGAGAATGCACAAGAAGCCGGGCTGCCTGCTGCTGCATTCGACGGTCTTGAAGAGATCCGGTCCCTGCTGGTGCAGGCCGGCATATCTTCTGAGGACAGGGAAGGGAAAACACCCTGACCCATGGACCCTATCCCCTATATCATCGGCGCATTGGCCGGACTCGTTGTCGGAGGAGGCATCGCGTATGCTTTGATCAACCGTGTCATGCAGAGCAAGGCCGAGCAGGTCTTGAAAGACGCCGAGCAGAAAGGTGAGCACATCAAGGAAAAGAAAATCCTCCAAGCCAAGGAGAAATTTTTGAAGCTCAAGGAAGAGCACGGCCGAGAAATCAAATCCCGCAACGCCAAGGTGCAGGCCCTCGAGGACAAACTCAAGAATCAGGAGCGCAACCTGAAGCGGGATGAGCAACAAATCAAGGATGGCCGTTCCCGCCTCAAACGAGACGAGGAGACCCTTCAGGCCCGGCTGAAGTCAAACGAAGCCAAGCAAAAGGAACTGGATAAAACCCAGAGCCAATCCGCAAAAATGCTCGCCGAGGCTGCGGGCATGTCCGTGGATGCGGCCAAGGAAGAATTGAAAAATCAAATCCTGGGCGACGCCCGGGCGATGGCCGCTCAAGAGGTTCAGGACATCCTCGACGATGCCCGTGCGAAGGCCAATCAGGATGCCAAGAAAGTGGTGATTCAGACCATCCAGCGGGTGGCCACAGAGCACGCCATCGAAAACAGCGTTTCGGTATTCAACATCGGAAGCGACGACATCAAAGGACGCATCATCGGCCGTGAGGGTCGCAACATCCGCGCCCTGGAGGCGGCCACCGGTGTCGAGTTCATCGTGGACGACACCCCAGAAGCCATCATCATCAGCTGTTTTGACCCAGTCCGCCGTGAGATTGCGCGACTGAGTATGCACCAGCTGGTCTCTGATGGCCGCATTCACCCTGCCCGCATCGAAGAAGTGGTGGCCAAGACCACCCGGAAAATTGACGAGGAAATCTTGCAGACCGGCAAGCGCACGGTCATTGACTTGGGCATCCCGAACATGTCGAACGCGTTGGTGCGCATGGTCGGCCGCATGAAGTACCGCTCCAGCTACGGTCAAAACCTGCTGCAGCACAGCCGCGAGGTGGCCAACCTGTGTGCGACCATGGCGGCAGAACTCGGATTGGATACCAAAGCGGCAAAGCGGGCAGGCCTGCTCCACGACATCGGCAAGGTGAGCGACGAGGAGAGCGAGTTGCCACACGCTATCCTGGGCATGAAACTGGCCGAGAAGGCCGGTGAGCGTCCGGACGTGCTCAATGCCATTGGCGCCCACCACGATGAAATCGAAATGACCTCGTTGATCTCACCGATCGTGCAGGTGTGCGACGCCATTTCCGGCGCCCGTCCCGGAGCGCGGAGAGAGGTGGTGGAGAGCTATATACAGCGCCTCAAAGACCTCGAAAACATTGCATTGGAGCAACCTGGCGTCACGCAGAGCTACGCCATTCAGGCGGGCCGTGAATTGCGGGTCATGGTCGAGAGCGAGCAGGTCAACGATGAGATGGCAGAACAGATCTCCTTCAACATCTCACAGCGGATCATGAATGAGATGACCTATCCCGGACAGGTCAAGGTGACGGTCATCAGGGAGACCCGGGCCGTCAGCGTGGCCAAATGAGCACAACGGAAGAAGGCCGGCTCGCCCGCTCCATCAGCTGGCAGACGCTCAACGTCGGTTTTCAGGTCCTCTTCCAACTCGCCTTCATCAAGGCGCTTTCCATCTTCCTCACCGAGGGCGAATGGGGCGTCATCGGCATCGCCCTCGGGATCATCGGCATCATCGAGATCTTTGCCCAACTCGGGGTCGGTCCCTCGCTCATCCAGCGCAAAGACCTCTCGCAAGCGCAGATTTCCTCTGCCTTCTGGGTTTCATTGGTTCTGGGCCTCCTCTTTGGCGGGGCGACCTATGTGACGGCTCCTTCCATCGCCAACTTCTATCACCGCGCAGAGCTCATTCCGTTGCTGCGTTTCATTGCCTTGAGCTTTCCCTTGGCGGGCTTGGCGATGGTGCCCCGCGCCATCCTTATCCGCCGCATGGATTTCCGGAGTCTTTTTTGGTCTTCGCTCATCGCCATGCCCATAGGAAATGGCGTCATCGGCATCGTGGCGGCCTACAATGGCTGGGGGGTGTATGCCTATGCCGGCGCGCTGTTGGCCCAAAACGCGCTGTTGGGGCTGAATTATTGGATGCGCTCCGGATTGCGGCCCGGGCGGCCTGCGTTCATGCCTGCGGTTCCGCTCTTTCGCTATGGCGCATCGAGTACCGTCTTCAATTTCCTCAACTACGCTGCTTCGCGCTTGGACGTGCTGGTGCTGGGCCGTTTCATGCCCGAAAGCCGGAATGCCGAGCAGGGCATCTATGACCGCTCGAACTACATGATGACCCTGCCGATCACCCTCTTGGGCAAGCTCTCGGACAGCGTGTTGTTCAGCAGCATGAGCGACGTCCAAGACACGCGTGACCGGCTGCGCAGCATCTTTATGGGGGGGCTGTATTTCACCGCCGTACTGGTCTTGCCGGGGGTGGTCCTTTTGGAGCTGTTTGCCGAGGAATTCGTGCTGGCTTTGCTCGATGAAAAACTCCTGCCGACCGTTCCCATTGTCCGCATCCTGTACGTCGCTGTTTTTCTTCGGAGTTGGATCAAAGTGTGCGACGCGACCGTGCGGGCGATGGACATGATTGGCACCGCATCGGTCATCAAGGCCGCCTTCTGTATCGGGTTGTGCATATCGGCATATTTGGGTTACCACAGGGGGTTCGAAGTGCTGGCCTGGGGTGTGGTGACCTCTACCTGCCTGCAGGCTGTGGCCATGCTCATCTTGTGCGGCCGCCGGCTGGAATTGTCTCTGCGCACCATCCTGACTTCGGCTGGGCCCGGCTTGTGGCTGGCAGCGGTCACCTTTGCGCTCACGGCCCCCTTGGCCATGTGGATGGACGTGCACTGGCTGTTGCGCCTGCTGACAGGGTTGTCCATCGCCCTTTTCGGGTGCCTCGGATGGGCCTGGTACTTCCCGGGCACCCTGCGCCATGGACCCAATGACGTGTTGGCCCAATTGGCCCAGCGGATTCCCTTCGACGCGGTCAAAGAACGGTGGCTTCCAAAGCGGGACCATTGACGCAGTAGGGACTAATTTTGCCGCCCCGTGACCGGTGCTCTCCGAAATATCGCCTTGGCTGCCATCCTCACATGCTCCTGCTGGGGCGGTGTGCAATGTGCCGCAATTGAAGCGGTTTCAGACAGCGTGGTCATATCTGGCCATGTCGCCAACGTGGTGGACACCGTCCTGCCGGAGACCAGCGTGTCCTTATACATTGCTGATTTCACCTTGCACCCCTCAGACAGCGTCGAGGTGGCGGTATCCCGCGGTGAGCGCTTTGTCGTCTGGGCGGAGGGCGAGGCCGGCAGGCTGCAATTTGAAGTGCCCCTGCCACGGTACGCCGATTCGGTCCAATTTACCCTGCGATGTGACAGCAGCGGGGCAAGCTGGGTGGTGAACCGGGACACCGTGCTGTATGCCTGGGCGCCCCGAGGAACAGGGTGCTTCCCCGCCGCCAGTGAGCGCGACCTGATGCGCATGCTCTACACCGCGGAGAAAAAGCCCTTTGAATCCGAGCGGTTTTCCATCATGAAAGCGTGGGTGCAAGGCCAATGCCTGTCGCCGCGGCAAATTCGCCGTTGCGCCGCGGCATTTGACGACGAGGAACGCAAATTGCGGCTCATTCAAGCCACCACCTGCACCGCCCCTTTTGAACTCCCCGCCTTGGCCGCTGCTTTCACATCACAGCACTACCGAGAGGCGTTCTTGAACTGGACACAGGAGACCCCATGAAGCCGCGCCGTGTTTATCCTGTGGGAAACTCCATGTCCTTTTCGAGTGAACGCAGCGGGGCTTCCGGTTGTTTTGAACCTGATACCGATTGACGATGTCTACCACCACCCACGCCATCCACAACTTTTCTGCAGGCCCCTGCATTCTCCCACCTTCAGTGCTTCGACAGGCTTCCGAAGCCGTGAACGACCTCGATGGCAGCGGCCTCAGCCTCATCGAAATTTCTCACCGCAGCAAGCCGTTTGTGGCCATCATGGAGGAGGCGCGCCAACTCGTGCGCACCGAATTGGCCCTTCCTGACCACTACGAAGTCCTTTTCCTTCAGGGCGGAGCCAGCCTTGGGTTTCTCACAGCGGCCATGAATTTCCTGCCGGAAAGTGGGAGCATGGACTACACGGTGACGGGCACCTGGGCCAAAAAAGCGCTCAAGGAAGCCCAGCGTGTCGGCCAGGCAAAGGCCTTGACCTCGAGCGAAGAATCCGGTTTTGACCGCGTGCCACCATTGCCCGGGCACACCGATGCCGACTTCGTCCACATCACCACCAACAACACCATCTTCGGTACGCAGTATCCGGGAGACCCGCAGGTGGATGCGCCGCTGATCGCGGACATGAGCTCGGATATTTTCTCACGGCCCGTCGACGTCACCAAGTATGCTTGCATCTATGCAGGCGCCCAGAAAAACATGGGCCCTGCGGGCACGGTACTCTACATCTATGACCGCAATAAAATCGGCCACACAGGACGGGACATCCCCAGCTATTTGGATCTCGCCGTACACGCCGACAAAGACAGCATGTTCAACACCCCGCCGGTCTTTGCGATTTACACCAGCATGCTCACGCTGCGTTGGCTCAAAGAAAACGGCGGCGTGAACGCCGCCCGGGAACGCAACGCTGCAAAGGCGGCCTGCATCTACGGTGAAATCGACCGCAACCCCCTCTTCAATGGATTTGCGCAGGTGGATTCCCGCAGCGTCATGAACGCCACGTTTACCCCTGCGGATGAAGCCCATACCGCACCCTTCCTCGCCGCTTGCGAAGCCGCGGGAATCAACGGACTCAAGGGCCACCGCTCCATTGGCGGTTTCAGGGCCTCCATGTACAACGCCCTCCCCTTGTCCAGCGTGGAAACCCTTGTCGAGGTCATGCGCGACTTCGAGCGCACCCACGGCTGAACCCCATACCGAACTCACTTCACCATGAAAGTCCTCGCCAACGACGGCATCTCAGCCAAAGCCAAGGCTGAACTCGAATCCCAAGGCATCACCGTCAGCACCGACCACATCGAACAATCGGCACTGATCGACACCCTCAATGCGGAAGGCTATGCCGGCTTGCTCGTCCGCAGCGCCACCAAGGTGCGCCAGGACCTCATCGATGCCTGCCCCAACCTCCGGTTTATTGGCCGCGGCGGTGTGGGCATGGACAACATCGATGTGGCCTACGCCAGGGAGCAGGGCAAGGTGGTCTTCAACACACCTGCAGCGAGTTCCCAGAGCGTGGCCGAGCTGGTCATGGCCCACCTTTTTGCCATGGCCCGCTCCTTGCACCGCAGCTATCAGGAGATGCCGGAGCGCGGCGCATCTGAGTTTAAGGTGCTCAAAAAAGCCTATGCCAAAGGGATTGAGTTGCGCGGCAAGACGCTCGGTGTGGTCGGCTTTGGCCGGATCGGCACCGCCGTTGCCCAGTACGCCCTCGGCTGCGGCATGGAGGTCATCGGCGTGGACCGCACAGGCACCTCTCGGGAGGTCATCGTCCAAATTCCCACCGGCGGCGGGGCGGTGCACAATGTCGCCGTAGAGGTTCCCTTGGTCTCACTCCAAGACATGCTGTCCCGCGCGGACGCCATCACCTTTCATGTTCCCTCCCAAGCCGATGGCTCCCCGGTGCTCGACGCCGCTGGTGTGGCCTCCATGAAGCCGGGCGCCATGCTGGTCAACACAGCCCGCGGTGGTACTGTAGACGAAGCTGCCGTGCGCAAAGCCGTTGAAGATGGGCACCTCAGGGGTGCTGCCCTCGACGTCTTTGTCGGAGAACCCCACCCCAATGCCGACCTGCTCAAAGTGGCAGGACTCGCTTTGACCCCCCACATCGGAGCCGCCACGATGGAAGCCCAAGACCGGATTGGCAGCGAACTGGTGGAGCGCATCCTCGAATTGCGTTAATTCGGGGCTGCTACCGGAACCATCCCGCGCGCACGTTCAATGCCAACGAAGCCCGCCCCCCTGCTGCAGCCATTTGCTGGCGTCTTGCCTTCACCAGACAAGGCACACCTTGTTGCGACAAGGAGTTACCTGACCTACAGCGATTACGAGCTCAAGGACAAGCTGTCCAGAAACCCTTACAGCTATCTCCACGTCATCCACCCCGATGGCATGTTGGATTCAGGCATGGGGCGCATTCGAGAGGTTTTCAGGGCGTTTTTAGAGCGCGGCTGGCTGATGCCCGATGCGGCATCGCACTATTATGTGCTCCGCCAGTCCGGGCCGCTGGGGACATGCACCGGGGTGATCGGATTGGTGCCCACCGCAGCAGCAGTGCAAGGCCGGATCAAGGTCCATGAGTCCACACTGGCCAAAAGGGAAAACCTGTTTGCCCAATACCTCTCTTCGGTGGGGCTCAACGCAGAACCCGCGCTGCTGGCCCATCCAGAAAATGCAGCCTTGGATGCCGTCTTGGAAAGCGTCACCCAAGAAGCAGCACCCTTTGACTTCACCACGGCGGACGGGGTGCGGCATACGCTTTGGAGGACCAATGCCGCCCAGCGGCAAACACTGGCTTCGGCCTACGGAGAGATGGAGGCAGCGTACATCGCCGATGGCCACCACCGGGTCGCATCGAGCATGCGCATGGCTGCTGCACACCCTGAACATCGAGACGCGCATGCGTTTATGGCCCTGCTGGTGCCCGGCAAGCAGTTGATTTTTCGAGGGTATCACCGCATCCTCCGCAGCAAGAATGGCGGTGATGATTTCACCCAAGCCCTGGACAGGTTGCATGACATCCCGGGGGCTCAATGGCGTCCTGATGCGGATGGCCTGAATCCTCAAGCGGGCCACATTTGCCTGCGCGGCAGGCAAAAGGGCACCTTGCACATCGCCGAAGCCCTCGCTTCCTCTGGGCTGAGTGAAGCCGAATGGCTGCAGCAGCATGTCTTGGAGCCCTTGTTTGACATTCACGACCCCCGACTCGACCCCAGGCTGGATTACCTGCCGGGTGACCTCGATGCGCCCGCTTTGGAGCAGGCAACGGCCGGGGACGACCGGCTGGCCTTCATCATGCCGGCCATGACATTTCAAGGGCTGCAAGCTGTGGCGGATGCGGGCAGGTTCATGCCCCCCAAAAGCACCTGGATCGCCCCCAAGTTGAGAAGTGGCCTGACCCTCTTTGATTTCGGCCCCGCATCCTGACCTTTGCCCCATGGGTGCATCGGAAATCGCGGAAAACTGGCGAAAGGTCAGAGAACAGGTTCCCCGCGCAGTAGAAGTGGTGGCCGTCAGCAAGACCAAGCCCATGGAAGCCGTGGTGTCGGCTTATGGCGCAGGCGCGCGGAGCTTTGGTGAGAACCGCGTGCAGGAATTGGTGGGCAAACACGAAGCGCTCACCGCTGAGCCATCGCCGCGGGCGTCAGAATTTCGGGACCTGCGCTGGCATCAAATTGGCACGCTTCAGAAAAACAAGGTCAAGTACATCGCGCCTTTTGTGGGGTTGATCCATGCTGTAGACCAAGAGGCGTTGCTGGAGGAAATCAACAAACGCGCCGCCAAGCACCAGCGCAAGATCGCCGTGCTCCTGCAGCTCCACATCGCCCAAGAGGCGAGCAAATTCGGCCTCTCAGCAGACGGACTGTCATCCATCCTCGAGCGGTTGACCGCCGGGCAATGGCCGCACGTCGAAGTCAAGGGCCTCATGGGCATGGCCACCTTTACCTCCGATACGGCGCAAGTGGGACGCGAATTCCGGACGTTGCGTCGACTCTACGACCGCCATGCCGCCGACCGCCATTGGGACACGCTGTCCATGGGGATGAGCGGAGATTGGCGGATTGCCGTGGAAGAGGGCAGCACCATGGTCCGGATCGGAAGTGCCATTTTTGGTGCGCGATGAAGACAAGCAGTTCAGCTCCTTGGTCAGCATACGAGCCCTGGTTCAGGGCCTGGTTGATTTTGGTGCCCATCATCACATGGGGAAGCCACTTCATCGTACGCAATGCCCGGCTGAGGTTGGCGCAGTTGCGGGCAGACAGCCTCGATGTCCCGGAGCCAGAAGGCACGTGGGGATATGCCGCCGTCTGCGCCTTGGCCTTCACCGTGCTCATGGCGGTCATCGCCCGGGTATGGGTCCAATCGTCCCGCAACAGCGCTTCCTGAGTCCCTGCCGATCAGACGGCCAGCTTGGTACTGACCCCACGCAGGGAAGGACGCTTCAATCCAAACCGTTCGATGTCCACTTCAGGCGTCAACCCGAGCGCCTGTTGCGCCAACAAGCGCCCGATGAGCGGGGCGAACTTGAATCCATGGCCACTGAAGCCCGCGCCGATGACCATTCCGGAATCGGTGCGGTCGAGGATGAAGTCGCGGTCTGCCGTACCGCTGTAGAAGCAGACGTACTGGCGGAGCACGGCGGCATCCTTGAGTTCGGGCAAATGGGCCGCAAGAAAAGCACGGGCCCTCTGCTCAAATTCCGGCGAGACTTTTCTGTCGTCGCCGTCGGGGTGGCCAGCCTTGCCGGGATGGTGGTTGGCCACTTTGATGCGGCCATCGGCTGCGGTGGGGATGGCATAAAATCCGCTTTCCATGTGACTGAATACGGGAAGTCTGTCCAAGCGGGCCCCCAAGGCTGAAGCATCGAAATACACCAATTCTTGGCGCGTCACTTCCATGGGTACATCGGCCCAGCGCCGGCTCCATGCGCCCGCCGTCAGCACCACCGCATCGAACTGCCGCTGGCCCTGTCCATCTGTCACGGCTTTTGGCCCCACATCCAGGGCCTCGCCTCGGAAGGAAACGTCCTGCTGTTTCAACCACACGTGCAGCGCGCCGAGGATGACCTGGGGGTCAAGTACACCGCCCATTCTGTCCACGGTGGCCGCCCCGGCCTTCATGCCGGGCCATTCCTGAGAGACCATGCCGTGCGAAAGGCGGTCGGCCCGAAGGCCCATTTGCCGCAGCGTCTTCCAACTCTCGAAGGCGTGCCTGTCGCCCTGCTCCTCGAGCAACAGTTTGCCCGTCTCGTGCAGCAAGGGCCGGCCCAATTTCTGCTCCCATTGCTTCCAAAGGCCTCGGCTTCTCACCGCCATGGAAACAAGGGCGCGGTCCTCTCCGTAATGCACCCTGAAGCTGCGGCCCGTATCGATAGAAGCCCCCGGCCCCGTCCCCATCGGGTGGGGGTCATACAAGGTGACCTTCGCCCCCATCTCTGCCAAGTGTGCCGCTGTCATGGCCCCCATGATGCCGCCACCCACAACGGCCACCTCGGTCTGCTCGATCTTGACCAGCCGCAGGTGATTGTCTACCATTCTCGTCATGACGCTTTGCGGTGTTGTTGTGCCTGTTCTCCACGCACGGTTTCGAGTTCCCTTCCGAGAAAATCAGCAATGGCGCCCATCCCGGTCACCCCGCCCCCGGCCCGCTCTTCAGCAGCGCCATTGTAGTTGGTATTGATGTTGATGTCGTAGAACCTCAAGTGGCCCTCAGCATCCTGAATGGCTTCCATTGCGGCCACCTCCATTCCGGAGTGACTCAAAAACTGCAGGCAACGCTCCAACTCCGCCGGCCTGTGCTCCAGCAGCAATTCGAACTTGGCGCGGCCATCCGCCGGACAGTAGCTGTTGCCCACTTGACAGGCATCTGAAGGGCAGAGTTCAAATCCGCCCCCGGCATCGATGCTGACCGTATACACATGTTGCCCTCCGACGAACTCAAGGCGCAGCACGCGGCCGTCCGCAGGGCGCATATACTCCTGAAGTACGACCGTCCCGTCCAGGGTGTATTGATCAAAATCGGCCAACACCTCATTGAGGTCCGCTTCACCGCGGATCAATCGGACACCGGTTCCTTTTCCTCCGCGGTTGGGCTTGAGAATGAACGGACCATTCCAGCGCCGCGCCGCCTCACGCAGGGCCTGGGCGCCGGTCACAGCAACGCTGTCCGGAACAGACAACCCATGTGCTTTGAGGGCGATGACCTGCTCCACTTTGCTGACTTCCAACTCGGTCGCCTTTCGGTTGTTGATCACGCGCCGGCCGTGCGCCTCCAGCCAGGCCATGAGCCCGCGCGTGGCCTCCCAGGCATACCTGTGGTCCCGCGTATGGGCACTCGCACTCATCCTGTTGTAGAAGACCCCCTGTGGCGGGATGCCATTCAAATCGAGGTTCAGGTCGTCGACGAACCACTCTTGGTAAGGCAGCCCGCGTTGCGCCATGGCCGCCCTCAATGGGGCCAGCCATGTGTCGTTTTCGTGGATGATGTGAACTGTTGGGGTGGAGACAACCCCGGATTGAAGGTGAAGAGGAGATAACATGGTAAAATGAAAAAGCCCGGCGGAGAGCCGGGCGATGAAAGTCAAATGAAGAAGGGAATGGGTCAGATCAGCTCATTCCCGGACATAACGACACACAGCCCGAGGAGGTCGGACAGCAACAACAGATATTGAAACACACGCCGTTCATGTTGACTTAAAGATACGTCAACAAATTTTATTATACCAAATTCATCTCACTAATAGGGGTCAACATCTATAATGACCCTCACGGGTCTGTAGCTGTCGACCGCGCGCATGGCGGCAATGTCCTCCAGCAAGGCAGACTTGAACCGGGCCGGGTCAACGTCGCGCTCCATTTTGAGCAGGATGTGCCTTTGGTACAAATCGTTGACACGGGCTATGCCCGGCTCTTCCGGTCCCACCACACGGCCACCGAAGCGGCTGCGCATGCGCCCGGCCAACGCCGCCGCGCACTCCCTGGTCAGCTGGGGATCGCGGTGGCGCAATATCAACCGGATCAAACGCTGAACCGGCGGATACCCAAAGGACTTTCGCTCCTGCAGTTCCGCCAGAGCCATGGCTTGCGCATCGTGCGTCACGACGTGACCGAATACCCAATGCTCGGGATCGAAGGTTTGGACCAATACCTTGCCGCGCTCGCCCCTTCGCCCTGCCCTGCCGGCCACCTGGGTCAGCAATTGAAAGGTGCGCTCAAGCGCCCTGAAGTCGGGATAGTGCAACATCTGGTCGGCCTGCAGAATACCGACCAGTCCCACATTCTCAAAGTCGAGTCCTTTGGTCACCATTTGAGTCCCCACCAGCACTTGGATCTCCCCGCGCTCGAATGCTTGAATGATGCGCTCGTGTCCCGTCCGGCTCCGGGTCGTATCCAGGTCCATGCGCTGCACCGCCACACCGGGAAATAACTGACCTACCTCCTCTTCGATGCGCTCGGTCCCCAGTCCCTTGGCCTGCACCTCCTCGCTGCCGCATCGCGGACATTGACGCGGCTCACTTTGGCGGTATCCACAATAATGACAATGCAAATCCCTGAGAAACTTGTGGTAAGTGAGGCTGACATCACAACGCTCACAGTCGGGGACCCAACCGCATGTGCGGCATTGATATACGGGTGCAAATCCCCGTCGGTTCTGGAACAGAATGGCCTGCTTGCCGTCGTCCAAGGTCTGTTGAAGTGCATCCCTCAGCTCCTTGCTGAAGTGCCCTTCCATCGCCCGGGACTTGTGGGCTTTTCTGAGGTCGACCAGACACACTTCGGGGAGCGAAGTGCCACCAAACCGCTCAGTCAGCAGGACATGGGCGGCCCGTCCGGCATCTACAGCCCACCGCGCCTCCAATGAAGGTGTTGCCGAACCCAACACCACCGAAGCGCCATGCAGCTTTCCCAGCATGGCGGCCGCATCCCTGGCCTGGTAACGCGGTGCCGGATCCTGTTGCTTGTAACTCGCGTCGTGTTCCTCATCCACCACGATCAACCCCAGGTTTGAAAACGGAAGAAAAATGGCACTGCGCGCCCCCACCATGAGGCGGCCGCGCCCTTCACGGCTGGCCACCCGACGGTAGGTCGATGTGCGCTCCCGGGGACTGAATCGGCTGTGGTACACCTCCAACCGGTCGCCAAAGAAGCGGCGCAGGCGCACGATCAGCTGTGTGGTCAATGCGATTTCCGGAACGAGGAACAAGGCATCCTTTCCCGACGCCAGCGCGTCATGGATCAGGTGGGTGTATACCTCCGTCTTTCCCGAGCCGGTGACCCCCTCGAGCAGCACGAGTGACTTGTCCCGCTGCCCTTGCTGAATGGCCGTGAGTGCACTTTGCTGGGCGGAACTCAAATCTGCCAATGGTTCTACTGCAGCGGTGCTGCTGACTTCCCAAGGAGATTGCTTGAATGAGAAGACCAAGCCCTTTTCAGCCAACCGCTTGAACAAGGCCCCGGTCACCCCCTCGCGGTTGGTCAGGTCACCCAAGGGCACGCCAGTGGCGGCCTGGTCTTCAGACAGCAGCGCCATCATGGCCCGGGATTGGGATGGGGCCCGCGCATCCAAGGTGTCCAAGGCATCGGACAACCACCGATCGTCTGCGGTCGCCTGCTCGGACAAACGCACCATGGAGACCGCTTTGCGCCGCGGGGCCGCCTTCATTTCCTCCGTCGACAATACCCACCCCTGCTCGACCAGCTTGTGCAAAACCGGCGCGGGATTGACCAGGCCCAACATCGCCCCCACTTCCTTGAATGAAAGCCCCCCGCGGAGGCGAAGAGCTTCCACGACTTGAAAACCCCGGTCGTCGAGGGCATCCTCGTTGAGTTCCTCCGCATCAGGGGACAACTCGAGTTTTGTCTCACTGGCCAGCCGCATGCCCGAAGGCAGGGCCGCCAAAGCGACTTCTCCCGGCCCACAGCAGTAATGGCCCGACACCCAATCCCAAAAACGGAGCGTGGTCTCTGAAATCAGTGGAACGTTGTCCAATAATGTGAGATAGGCCTCCGTGCTGTGTTCTGGCCTTTCGCTGTGCACGCGCCGCACCACAGCGGTATGCAGGCGTTTGCCCCGCAGTGGAACCACCACACGCATGCCGGCGCCGACGCGGGCGGCATCATCCTCGGGAACCCCGTAAGTCAGCAACCCTGGAAGGGCCAATGGCAGGATGACATCCACATACTTCACGCAGGGCGAAAGTACCCGAACAAGCCACATCATGGCCAACTTGCACACAGCCGTGAACCGCGACTGCAAATTTTGGTTCCATTGACATGCACCATTTGAAAGAAGGAGATGCCGCGCCCGCCTTTGAGGCGCTTGACCAAGACGGGAATACCCACACCCTTGCCCAATACGCAGGGTCCAAACTCGTCATTTACTTCTATCCCAAGGACAACACGCCGGGTTGCACCAACCAGGCCTGTAGTCTCCGGGATGGGATGGCTGAGCTGGGAAAAGAGGGCATCACAGTGTTGGGGGTCAGCATCAACCATGCGGCGTCTCACCGAAAGTTCATTGACAAATTTGAACTGCCGTTTAATCTCCTCGTCGACGAGGATCACGCCCTACAGGACCTGTTTGGGGTATGGGGATTGAAGAAATTCATGGGCCGTGAATACGACGGCACGCACCGCACGACCTTCTGCATTGACGAATCTGGCACCTTGGCCGCGATCATTCGGAAGCCCAAGGTCAAGGAGCATGCCACACAGGTCCTCGCGGCCTTCAAAGGCGAAAGTTGAACAGCCGTTCACAAAAATGACCGGCAACGTAAATCCCTTACGGACCCGTGCCTCTACTTTGCTTTCGATTCACAGGAAAACAACCGCACCATGGCTGCAGACAACAAGGAAAACAAGGACAAGCTCAAAGCGCTCCAACTGACCCTCGACCGCATTGACAAAACATACGGCAAGGGCACCGTGATGAAACTCGGCGATGAAGCGGTGGAAAAGGTGGATGCCATTTCTTCCGGATCCCTCTCCATGGACATTGCACTCGGTGTTGGCGGGTTTCCGCGGGGCCGTGTTGTCGAGATCTATGGGCCTGAGAGTTCCGGTAAGACCACCCTGGCCATCCACGCCATTGCCGAAGCCCAGAAAGCGGGTGGCATCTGTGCTTTCATCGATGCCGAGCACGCTTTCGACAAGTACTACGCCGAGAACCTGGGAGTGGACACAGAGAATTTGTTGATCTCCCAACCTGACAATGGTGAGCAAGCGCTTGAAATCGCCGACAACCTCATTCGCTCTGGCGCCATCGACCTCATTGTGATTGACTCCGTGGCGGCATTGACCCCACGGGCCGAGATCGAAGGTGAAATGGGCGACTCCTCAGTGGGTCTTCAAGCGCGCTTGATGTCGAAAGCCTTGCGCAAATTGACCTCGACGATCAACAAAACCGGCTGCTGTTGTGTCTTCATCAACCAGCTGCGCGAGAAGATTGGGGTCATGTTTGGCAATCCGGAAACCACCACGGGTGGAAACGCCCTCAAGTTTTATTCTTCGGTGCGGGTGGACATCCGCCGGAGCAGCCAGATCAAGGACGGAGACGTGGTCATGGGCAACCGGACCAAGGTCAAAATCGTCAAGAACAAAGTGGCGCCACCCTTCCGTCGCGC
>DGOE01000140.1:0-15830 GCA_002389295.1 Flavobacteriales bacterium UBA4474
CGGGCCGCTGTGTCAAAGGTGATTTCCTTCGGCATGTTGAATGATTTGTTGGGTTAATTTCAATGGGTTCAGAGCACGGCGAGAATATCACTCTCGCGCATGATCATGTACTCCTCGTTTTCGAGAGAGAGCTCGGTGCCGGAATACTTTCCGTACAAAACGGTATCGCCGACCTTGACGGTCATGGGCTCGTCCTTCTTGCCGTCACCTACAGCCACGACGGTGCCTTTCTGGGGCTTCTCCTTCGCGGTGTCAGGGATGATGATTCCGCTGGCGGTTGTCTCCTCCGCTGCGGCGGGCTCGACCACTACGCGGTCGGCCAAGGGCTTGATGTTTACAGACATGGTGTGAACGGTTGATGGTAATAATGATGCTTTTGCCTGTGGCGCAAAGCGGCATGCGAATCTCGTGCCATTCCGTGGCGAAGCGCATGGGCATGACAAAAAATGCCGCGCACCTGACAAAATGGAAAATCGGGCACAAAAAAATGTCAGCCCACTGACAGGCTGACATTTAAGATGCTGTTGATGCAGGGGTTACTCCGCCGGAGCGGCGTCCTGCAAGGGTGCAGCCTGCTCTGTAGGCGCTGGCGGTACAAATTCGTCTTCCTCAAAGCCGCCCGTGTTGGCTGAACCCGCTGAGAAAGCCCCCGTAGCACCGATGCACAACACAAACAGCGCAATGGTCAGGTACCAAGTGGATTTTTCGAGGAAATCGGTGGTGCGCTGCACACCTCCAATGCGCCCTGCCCCTTCAAATCCGGAAGCCAATCCGGTGCCTTTGGGGTTCTGGACAAGGATGACAACGCCCAACAAAAGGGCGATGATCAGGATAAGGACGAGAAGAATGTAGCCCATAATGTCGTTTTCATTTGCCATCCAAATCGACTGAAACGAAGGGATGACGGAGGTTTTCAGTCATCCTCAGCTTTACGTCCGAGCTTTTTGGATTGGGCGGCAAAATAAACGCTTTTCTCCGGGTATTTCAAGGCCAAGAGCTTATAAGCTCGCCGCGCACGTCCAATTTGACCTTGGGCGGCATAAATACGGGCCATGGTTTCGGTGATCAGGGAGGCGTCCTCCACCAGGCTTTCCTTGGCCAATTCCTTGACCGTGGGCCGCTCGATCTCCGGACGAATGGGGCCGATGCTCGGTTCATTGCGGATAAACAAATCAATCAAGGCGGCTTGCTGTTCGAGGCCACCTTCTGGAGCGGCGGTCTCCCCGTCCGCCTGCTTGGCAGCATCCATCACCTCCTCCATCCGGCTCGCCGCGGCCCTCAGGGCTTCCGAAGGCAAGCGAGACTCCGCCGCCTCCGTAAATCCCGTGGCCTCACTCCGCTCATACGCCCAACGCGCCAGCGGCGACATTGCCGCCACATCGATGACCACCTTTCTTTCAGCGGCGAGGGCGGCGGCAGCAAAAGATGCGCCCTTCTCCTCCCCTTCGCCCGCTTGCGCCGCTGCACCGTCATCTCCTTCAGAGAAGGCGCGAATTTCCTTTTCGATGCTGCGCTCGATGGCACCGAGGACCACTTCCCGCGCCAAGGAGCCTTTTTCAGGAATATCCACCTCTGGCGCGCGCTCCTCTTCCTCTGTAGCCGCAACCGGCTCCTCCGAAACATCACCGGCAGCAATGGCCGACACCTCCTCGGTTTCTTCAGTTTCTTCAACCTCCTCTGCTGCGGTGTCGGCCGCACCGGTCGTCCCCCCTCCGTGCTCGGGATGCCAGCGCAATCTCAGGGCGTCCTCCACTTGGGGCTCCAACGCTTCTACCGCTCGGGCAAATGAGGCGATTTCCGACTCTATGCCGGCGCGAAACAGGAGGTCAAACAGGCGTCCGGGTTCAGAAGAGAACACCGCCGCCTCAGCCAAACGCTCTGCTGCAGCCAGCGCACGCGTCTCTCTGGCCGTCTTGGCCCGCATCATCCGGCCCGCACCAAAAGCGGGGTAAGCCTCGACCCAAGCGTCTAATTTTTCTGCCCACGCATCCCAAACCACGGGCGTGGCAGCGGTCCCACCGCCGCGCACCGCATCGAGCAGCGCGCTGAATTCCATGGCTTCGGTTGGTTCACTCATGCGGAGCGCAATATGCAAAGCCCATTCACCAATTCCCCAAACTTGCGTTGAAGACCTCCTGGGTCAACTGCTCATTGATCTCTTCCACCAATTCCGTCTCCACATCGAACAGGTCGCTTGTGGCCGGAAAATCTGCAAAGCGACTAAATGTGCGCTCGAAATTGAGCTCCGACTCCAAGGCGTGCACGTACTGCACCTGCACTTGCATGGTCAACCTGTTTTGGGAAGCCACTTCCTGGCCGCCCGCCACCGCACTGGTCGACACATCGTACCCCACAATCCTCCCGCTGAAGTGAAGCTCACCACCGTCGGCCACCCAGCGCAATGTGCTCTGGCGCTGGATCAGGTCTTTCAATGCCTCGGTGAATTGCTGTCCTACTTCGGGGCCGGCCAGGGGCGCCACCGGGGTGAAATAATCCACCGAAAAGGTCCGCGCTCCAGCCGTTTGCGCACCGTATGGGGTGTAAACGCCACAACCGGCCACCCCGACCCAAAAGAGCAAGAGCAGCAGCCTGAGCCCAACGTGCTGGATGCCCTTCATTTGAGTCCGAATTCTTTGATTTTGCGGTACAGCGTGCGCTCGGAGATGCCGAGTTCAGCCGCCGCCTGCTTGCGGCGGTGTCCGTGTTTGGACAGCGCCCGACGAATCAACTCGCGCTCACTTTCGAGCAGCGAAAGGGACTCCTCCACCTCGGTGGAATCCTCAAAACCATCTTCACTCCGGTCTCTGCCCGAAGCCGACCATTCTGTGTTTCCACCCGCCCGCTCGGGCAGCCGCAGGACATCCGTCCCTTCCTGCTCCCCGAAGACGCGGTTCACGAGGGTCTGGTCCTCGCTCGACCCCGCGTCGATTTTGCCATCCTGGATCATCTTCAGCACCAGCGACTTCAGGTCGTTGAGGTCCGACTTCATCTCGAACAGCAGCTTGTACAAGATTTCCCGCTCGTTCATCCCGGGGCCCGCACCGTCCTGCTCGCCTGCAGGAATCTTGGCCACATCGCGACGCGGCAACTCCGGGAGGTAATCGAGCAGGCGATCGGCATCCACCTGGCGTTCGGTCTCAATGGCACTGATTTGCTCGGCGATATTCTTGAGCTGGCGCACATTGCCCGGCCAAGGGTAGCGTTGCAACAACTCGACGGCCTCCGGGCCCAATCGGATGGGCGGCATGTGGTGCCGCTCGCTGAAATCACCCGTGAACTTGCGAAACAGCAAGTGGATGTCCTCGCCCCGGTCGCGCAAGGGGGGCAGCATCAGCGGGACCTGGTTCAAGCGGTAGTACAGGTCCTCCCTGAACTTGCCTTCGGCCATCGCCTGCTCAAAATCGAGGTTGGTGGCCGCCACCACACGGACATCGGTCTTTCTGACCTTGGACGACCCCACGCGCAAGTATTCTCCCGTCTCCAACACCCGCAGCAAGCGCGCTTGTGTGGCCAAGGGCAATTCACCGACCTCGTCCAAAAAAACCGTGCCGCCATCGGCCTCCTCGAAGTACCCTTTCCGCGCTTCATGCGCTCCGGTAAAGCTGCCCTTTTCGTGGCCAAACAATTCCGAATCGATGGTGCCCTCGGGGATGGCGCCGCAGTTCACAGCGATGTAGGCCCCGTGCTTTCGCGCACTGTTGTGGTGAATGATCTTGGGCAAAGCCTCCTTGCCCGTCCCCGATTCTCCGCGCACCAACACGGTGATGTCTGCAGGAGCGACCCGCACCGCTGTCGCCAATGCGCGCTCGAGCCCAGGACTGTGGCCAACGATGGCGAAACGGGTTTTGACACTCTGCAGGTTCATGCCACGAATCCTTCTTTTACGGCCACGGCCTCTTCCACGGATTCACCGCGCAAAGTCGCCGCCGTGTGATCGGTGGTCCGCACATAGGCATACTGACCGGGCTGCTCATCGGTCCGGGAAAAAACCACCACCGTGTTGTAGGTGTTCCGCCCTTGGTATTCCTCCTTGTTTTTCTTGGAAGGCCCTTCCACCAGAATGCGGTAAATCTTGCCGCATTGGGCCGCAGTCCGCTCCATGCTGTGTCCCTTTTGCACGGAAATGATTTCGGACAACCTGCGCCCCTTTTCCTCCTCGGGCACGTCGTCCTCGAATTTGCGCTCGGCAAGGGTGCGCGGACGCTCGCTGTATTTAAACATGTACGCCATCTCATAGCGGACTTCGTTCATCAGCGAGAGGGTCGCTTCATGCTCCTCCAGCGTTTCGCCGCAGAATCCCGCGATGACATCCGTGCTGATGGCGCAATCCGGCATGATGCGGCGGATGGCCGCGATGCGGTTCTTGTACCATTCCCGGGTATACCCCCGGTTCATGCGCTTGAGCACATCGCTGTGACCGGACTGCACCGGCAGGTGGATGTACTTGCAGAGGTTGTCTTTGCGGGCCATCACCTCGAGCACCTCATCGGTCATGTCCTTGGGGTGAGAGGTGGAAAACCGGACGCGCAGGTCGGGGTTGACATCCGAGACCAGGTCCATCAATTGGGCAAAGCGCACAATGGGCTGCTCGGGATCCTTCACTTGGCCCTTGACATCGACGTTCCACTTGTAGGAATCCACGTTTTGGCCAAGCAAGGTCACCTCGCGGTACCCCTTGGCAAACAGGTCGTGGGCCTCAGACACAATGCTCTGTGGGTCGCGGCTGCGTTCCCGCCCCCGGGTAAAGGGCACCACACAGAAACTGCACATGTTGTCGCAGCCACGCATGATGGAAATGAAGCCCGTCACCCCTTTGTCATCGAGGCGCACCGGCTGGATTTCGGCATAGGTCTCTTCTCGGCTCAGTAGCGTATTGACCGCCTTTTGTCCGCCTTCCACCTCGTCTACCAGGCGCGGCAGGTCGCGGTAGGCATCGGGGCCGACCACCAAATCGACCAGCTTTTCTTCTTCCAACAACTGGTCGCGCAGCCGCTCAGCCATGCAACCGAGGATGCCCACCTTGAGCTTGGGATTGTTGCGCTTGCCCCTTTTGAGGTGCTGCAAGCGGTGGCGGATGCGCTGCTCGGCATTGTCCCGGATCGAGCAGGTGTTGAGGAGAATCAAATCCGCCTCGCCCTCTTCCTTGGTGGTCGCATACCCGGCATCGGCCAGAATGCTCGCCACAATTTCGCTGTCGCTGAAATTCATTTGACACCCGTAACTCTCCAGGTAAAGCTTGCGCCCACCTTTGTTCCCGGAACGGGGGCCTACGGCCTCACCCTGTCGCTCTTCATCTATTGTATGGTTGCCGGGTCTCATGCCAAAAAATTCAAGGTGGGGGACAAAATTAGGCCGAAACCTGACAACGTGTCAGTCATCGCTTGCCAAATTTTCCATCGCCTACGGCGTAGCAAAACGAAACAAAATGGCAGCATGACAAGTAGACCCTTGCCGCAACGGAAATCGCAAGTTTGTCTTTTCCTTTGCCGCTTCGAACAAAACAAGACATGGGTAAGAACCTCGTTATAGTAGAGTCCCCCGCCAAGGCCAAGACCATTGAAGGTTATCTCGGTGGCGACTACGTTGTGCGCTCCAGTTATGGCCACATCCGAGACTTGCCCGGCGGCAAGCTCGCTGTGGATGTGGAAAATGGTTTCATGCCCACCTATGAGTTGACCGCAGACAAAGGGCGGTTCAGTGAGCTCAAGAAATTGTCGAAGGCCGCTGAGATGGTCTGGCTCGCAACGGATGAGGACCGCGAAGGAGAAGCCATCAGCTGGCACCTGCAGGAGGCCCTTCAACTGCCTGAGGAGAAGATCAAGCGCATCGTGTTCAGCGAGATCACCAAGAACGCCATACTCAAGGCCATCGAATCCCCAAGGGCGGTCAACATGCCCCTGGTCATGGCCCAGCAGGCCCGCCGGGTCTTGGACCGTTTGGTGGGTTACGAGCTTTCGCCCGTCTTGTGGAAAAAGGTGCGGCCTTCTCTTTCTGCCGGCCGCGTCCAAAGCGTCACCGTGCGTTTGATTGTGGACCGCGAACGCGAAATCATCGGATTCCAACCCGAGGGTTACTATAAGGTATCAGCCAAGCTCAGTACCAAGGGTCAAGGCTTCAAGGCCGAGCTCAACAAACGCCTGGACTCACCGGAGACCGCTGAGGAAATTCTAAAAGCGGCGCACAACGATCAGCTCAAGGCCGACCGTGTCGAACGCAAGCCCACCAAGCGCAAGCCCACAGGTCCCTTCACCACATCGACCTTGCAACAAGAAGCGGCGCGCAAACTCGGGTACAGTGTGTCCCGGACCATGCAGGTCGCTCAAAAGCTCTACGAAGCGGGCCGCATCACTTACATGCGTACCGACTCGACCAACCTCTCCGATGTGGCCCTCGACGGCGCCAAGGCGCACATTGTCGGCACCTATGGAGAGCAGTACCACGAGCTGCGGACGTTCAAGACCAAGAAAGCCGGTGCCCAGGAGGCTCACGAAGCCATCCGCCCCACCGACATGTCGCGGACCGAAGTCTCGGGCGAATCCGATGAGCAGCGCCTTTACCAGCTGATTTTCAAGCGGACCCTGGCCAGCCAAATGGCCGATGCCATCATCGAGAAGACCACCGTGGACGTGCACATTGCCGGCAGGCAAGAAATGCTCGTGGCCCGCGGGGAGGCCATTCAGTTCGACGGCTTCATGAAGATTTACCTCGAAGGCACGGACGAGGACAAGGAAGAACGCGGCATGCTCCCCCGCATGGAACAAGGGGATGCCCTCGACCTGAAGGAAATGCAGGCCACCCAGCGCTTCACAAAGCCCACAGCGCGGTTCAGTGAAGCCGCATTGGTCAAGAAGCTGGAGGAATTGCAGATCGGCCGTCCCTCCACCTATGCGAGCACCATCGGTACCATTCAAAAACGCGGATACGTGGTCAAGGAAGACCGCGAAGGCAAGGAGCGCGAATTCCTGTCACTGACGCTCCAAACCGATGGCTCCGTCCGTTCGGAGAAGGAAAAAGAAATGGCCGGCTCTGAGCGAAACAAGATGTTCCCCACCGACATCGGCAACGTGGTGACCGATTTCCTGCTCAAGCACTTCGCGTCCATCATGGACTTCCAGTTCACCGCCAAGGTGGAACAAGAGTTCGATGACATCGCCGCAGGCAAGGACGATTGGCAGCGCATGGTCAAGGCATTCTACACGCCGTTCAACGCCCAGATTCTGGACACTACGGAAAACGCCGATCGCGAGAGCGGAGAGCGCGAACTGGGTGTGGATCCCGCCTCGGGCAAAATGGTCCTGGTGCGCATTGGCCGGTATGGCCCACTCGCCCAAATCGGCGCTCCAGATGACGAGGAGAAGCGCTTCGCCTCCCTGCTCAAAGGCCAAACGCTGGAGGGCATCACCATCGAAGAAGCCCTCAAGTTGTTTGAGCTGCCGCGGGATTTAGGCCAATTCGAAGACAAGAAAGTGGTGGCTGCGATTGGCCGCTTCGGCCCCTATGTGCGACACGACAGCAAGTTTGTGAGCATCCCCAAAGACAGCGAGTACACGCCGTACGACATCCCGCTCGACTACGCAGTGGAAATGATCAAGGCCAAGCGCGAAGCGGATGCCAAAGCGCTGCTCAAGACCTTTGACGAGGACCCGGACACCCGCATCCTCATGGGCCGCTGGGGACCTTACATCAAAGCAGGAAAGGACAACGTCAAGATCCCCAAGGGCGAGGAAGTGGACGACATCGATTGGGCGCGCGTAGAGCAGCTCAAGGCTGGCGTCATCAAGGCCTTTGCCGAAGACACCAAGTGGACCATCCGCCTGAAAGGGCGCCAGTACTACTTGGTAGCAGACAAAAAGTCCGTGCGCATTCCTGTGGGCGAGAAGATTCTAGAGATGAATTGGAGCCGTGCGCAGGAAATCATCAAGGGAACGGCGAAAAAGTCCAGCAAGGCCACGAAAAAATCCTGAAGGCGGCGGTTAGCTTGCCGTCATGGAATCAATCTTCGATTGGGTTGAGCCCACCGAGGCGGGACTGTTCGATACATCGGACGGGGTCGATCGGTTGAGGGATGTTTTGCGCATACACCGCGCGGGAGACCATCCGGACCTCGAGGGCTGCGTGGCGGCCATCGTCGGCGTGCTGGACCGGCGCGGCAGTGCAGACGGCGCCCAAACCGACCGGGCAGCCGAATGGGTCCGCAGCAAACTCTACGGCCTGACCGTCATGGACCGCTGGGCTCCCGTCGCCGACATCGGCAACATCGCCGCAGGAAACGCATTCGAAGACAGCATGGCCGCCTTGGATGTGGTCTGCCAAGAGTTGACTGCCCGGGGCATCATTCCAATTGTAATCGGCGGCTCACAAGTATTGTCCATTTCCATGTACAAGGCTTTCGGCCGTCAAGACCGCCCCATCAACGTGGCCGTGGTCGATTCAACCGTGGACTTTGGCGGAGACCCACAACAAGTCGACGGCGGCAACTGGCTCAACCAACTCATCCTGCCCGAGGAAGGGCACCTGTTTGACCTCACCACCCTCGGACATCAGCGCTACCTGGTCGATGGCGATAGCCTTCAGCTGATGTCGCGCATGCACTTTGACAACATCAGGTTGGGTGAATTGCGCGCGGACTTGGGCACGGCAGAACCCATCCTGCGCGATGCCGACCTGGCTTCCTTCGACCTCGGGGCCGTCAGGGCAGCAGACCACCCCGCGACACCCAACGTCCGACCCAACGGGCTGACCGGTGAGGAGTTTTGCCAACTGGCGCGCTATGCCGGCTACAGCGACAGGCTATCGGCCGTGGGCTTCTTCGAGCACGATCCTTCGCGGGATGGAGACGGCCGCGGCGGACAACTGGTCGCCGAAGCCACGTGGTGCTTTCTCGAAGGCGTCATGCACCGCATGGGCGACCACCCCCGCGGCACCACAGAAGACTACCTGCAATTCACGGTGGTGCTTGACGATGGAGACCACGAAGTCGTGTTCTTCAAAAGTCCGAGAACCAACCGCTGGTGGATGGACATCCCCACGCCGGGCAGCGGCAACAGAAAGGGCAGGGTCTTTCTCGTACCGTGTACATACGAGGATTACCAATCCGCGTCCAATGGCCAACTGCCCGATCGTTGGTGGAGGACACAACAGAAATTGGTGTAACCCCCATGGTCCATGCCTGTGGTATCGGCTGTAGATGCGCGCTGCGGGCAGCTTTGGAATTCAGACCTATCCACAGGAAATTCACGACGAGGCCGGGATAATGCGGTTTGCAGACGCAATCCTTACTCAATTTCGGTATATTAGCCGACCACCTTCGGGTGACTTTTGTAAGGAACCTTTTGAAAATCAGCTGATTGGAATGAATCGCCATCTGCTCGCTCTGCCTGCACTCTTAATCTGCCTCTCGGCAGCGGCCCAACAGGATCCGCAGCTCACGCAATTCTATCAGGACAGGTTGTCCTTCAACCCTGCATTTGCAGGTGCTGAACGCCTCCAATACGTCAACGCCTTTTATCGGGACCAATGGAACGGTTTGGAGACGAATCCCCAAACTGCTTTGTTCCAATACAGCGGAAAGCCCGGCTTCATTCCAGGAGGCATTGGACTGAGCTTTTTCCAGGATGAACTGGGACAAGAACAGAACACCGTGGTCAAATTGGCCTATGCCTACCACATGGAGCCCGACGCCAACGGCGGCATCCTGAGTTTGGGCTTGGCAGCCAACTACCTCGGCAAGACCCTCGGCAACGAATGGATCTACATCGATGATGGAGACGCCGTCATCCCCCAAAACGAGAAAAACGGCAGCACCATCGATGCGGACCTCGGGGTCATGTACCGGGTGCCGGGCAGCTACTACGCCGGAATCAGTACCACCCGCCTGGCCGCTACCGACCTCAAGGACCTCAACATTTCCAGCGTTCGCCACCTCTACATGCAAGCGGGTTACGAGCAGGCTCTGGGCGATGGCTCATTGCGCCTGCGCTCACACTTGCTGGCCAAGACTGATTTGAACGCCACCACGGTGGACATCCATGCCAACGTGCTGTGGAACGACCTGCTTTACGGCGGTCTTTCATTCCGCCCGGGTGATGCGATTGCACCTGTACTCGGATTTGAGTACGGCACCACGAAAACTGAGAAATTGAGCCGCTCGGAGCAGATTTTCCGCTTTGGGTACAGCTACGATGCTACGGTCAGCGAATTGACCAACTACAGCAGTGGCTCACATGAATTATTCGTCTCGTATATGTTCAACTTCGAACGCATTCCCATGCAGACCCGTCACGTGAATCCCCGCTTCTTGTAAGCAGGAATACACGAAAAGACGAAACCTGCACGTTCAATCATACGTACTTCTGAAACCTGCAAGTCTCTAGTACAGGACGGAATTCGTTCGACATAAGGATAGAAACCATGAGAAACGCTGCGATAATCGCCTTTTCTGCCATCGCGTTGGCCGGCTGCTACGGCGGCCCTGCCGGTGAGTTGGTAGGCGTGTACCCGCGGGAGGACTGGGTGCAAGTGAATCCCTACGGGATGAACTACATCCACTATGGCTCCTTCACCATGGGCCCCAGTGATCAGGACGTTCCATACGCCCTGACCGCCAGGTCCAAGACGGTGACCATTCCCGCATTTTACATCGACATCCACGAGATATCGAACAACGAGTACCGCCAGTTCGTGGCCTGGGTAAAGGACAGCCTTTACCGCGACGTGCTCCAAGAGAATGACTTCGAGGAGTACTTCAGCACCGAGGATGAACAAGGCAGGGAACTTGACCGGTTCATCAACAAAGGCTACGTGCTGAAATGGGAAGAACCCATCGATTGGGAAAACGAAGACATCTTCGATGCCCTCTATGATGAGTTCTTCTACCAGGGCTCTGACCGTTTTTATGACCAGAAACAGTACGATACCCGGAAGCTCAACTTCAAGTACTTCTGGATCAACCTGCAGGCTGCGGCCAACAAAAGCGGGTTGGATTACGAAATGAATGAGCCCAACCAGCTCGGCCAGTTGCACAGCATCAGGGGCCACAGCGACCGTGCTCAATTCGTCATCGAAGAAAACACCAACGTGTATCCTGACACCCTGTGCTGGATCCGTGACTTCACCTACGGCTTCAACGAGCCGTTGACCGAGACGTATTTCTGGCACCCTGCATATGACGACTATCCCGTGGTGGGCGTCACCTGGGGACAGGCCCGCGCATTCAATGCTTGGAGGACCCAATTGCTTGCCACGTGGAAGCGTCAGAATGGAGAAACCATGGTCCAGAAGTTCCGCCTTCCCAGTGAGGCAGAATGGGAGTTCGCTGCGCGCGGTGGCCTCCAGTTGGCACCATTCCCTTGGGGCGGTCCGTATATCCGCAACATCTACGGTTGCCCATTGGCCAACTTCAAGCCCATGCGGGGTGACTACGTGGAGGACGCTGGCTGCCACACTGTGCCCATCGAGAGCTACAGCCCGAACGATTACGGATTGTATCAGATGGCGGGCAACGTGGCCGAGTGGACCAACACCGCCTTTGACGAGACCGTTTATGACTTCAGTCATGACATGAGTCCGGAGTATGAGTACAACGCAAAGGCGGATGACCCCCCCAGCCTCAAGCGGAAAGTGATCCGCGGCGGCAGCTGGAAAGACATTGGATACTATTGCCAAACGGGCACGCGTTCCTTTGAGTACCAGGACACATCAAAAGCGTACATCGGATTCCGCAGCACCATGAGCTACCTCGGCCGTGGCAAGAATGTAGATCCCGAAGACTTCAACTAATCCCACTGGACACCCATAGGTGCGCATGAAACCCGCTCCTGTCCTCCCAAGAATAAAACCTGCAAGACAATGGCAAAGAAGACAAACAACAAGCCGAAGAAGAAGAACAAGAGCGGTGGAATCGGCGGCAAAGCCTGGAAGTCATTCATGTCCAAACTGTATGGATGGGGTGCTGCCATTGTGATTGTCGGCGCGCTGTTCAAGATTGAGCACTGGGAGGGCGCCTCCGAAATGCTGATCATTGGCTTGGGCACTGAGGCGTTTATCTTCTTTATGTCCGCATTTGAGCCACCCCACAAGGAGCCCAAGTGGGAATTGGTTTACCCCGAACTCGCTGATGACGAGAACGAAGCTGGTCCCAAAAAGCCCATCGACCAGTTGGACGACATGCTCAAGGAAGTCGGCGTCGACAACGCTGTATTGACCCGTTTGGGTGACGGCATGCGCCACTTGGGGGAACAAGCCACTCAACTCAGTGAGGTGACCGATGCTGCCGCTGCCACTTCAGAATACGGCGGAGCCTTGCGCACGGCCACTGAAAAGGTCAATGGCCTCACCGACACCTATACTCAAGTGAGCGAAAGCCTCACCGGGCTGTCTGACAACAAAGAGATGAGCATCGCAGCCGGTGAACAGCTTCAAAAGATGAACACCAACCTCGGGAGTCTCAACGGCATGTACGAGTCACAGCTGCAACAGATGGAGACCAGCCGCCAATTGTTTGAAGGCATGGGCGGTCTGCTGCAAAACCTCAACGACAGCGTAGAAGACACCAAGAAGTACAAGGAGAACATTGCAGTGCTGTCCTCCAATCTCGAAGCACTGAACACAGTGTACGCCAACATGCTCAACGCCATGGGCAGCTCTCGTAGCTGATCCTAGCCTGACCTACTGAAACAAAATCATGGCAGGAGCGAAGGAAACGCCACGTCAGAAGATGATCGGGATGATGTACCTCGTCCTGACCGCTCTGTTGGCGCTCAACATATCCAAGGAAATCCTCAACGGATTCGTGAAGGTGGAGAATGGTCTCCGCAAGACCGATCAAACCGTGCAGAGTCAATCCAGGGAAACCATGCTGGAATTCGAGGCCAAATACCTCCAAGACCAGCAAAAGGTGAAGCCGTATTACGATGCGGCCAAGGACATCGACAGCAAAGCCAACGCGCTGTACGACCACATCACACAACTCAAGGCCAACATCATGGCCGTGGCCAGCAATGACCGTGAACTTGTGGACACAGGGGGGGACATGTCCAAGTACATCGCACAGGACAAGTTGACCCGTCGCGATACTGTTCTGAACATCAAATACCTCGAGAAGAAGGACGAATACCAGGAAATCACAGCGTACCTCGTAGGTGGTGAACCCAGCGATCCCAAAGAGGGACCCTTCACAGCCCGCGAGTTGAAAGGGAAACTGGAGACGTTCAAAGAAGAACTGAAGGGCCTCGCTTTTACTGATTTCGTCGGGAACGACTTCGAGGTGTCTCCGGGACTGAAAGCATCCTTGGACCAGACGTTCGTCTACGAAAAGGAGATGGAAGACGACAAGGAAGTGCTGTGGGAAGCGGCCAACTTCTTTGATGTGCCGATCGCAGCTGTCATTCCCATCCTTTCCAAGTTGCAGATTGACATCGAGAACGCGAAGTCAAACCTGATGACAGAGCTCATCGCAGGCATCGAGGGCAAGAGCTACAAGTTCACCAACCTCATGCCTTTGGTGGTGCCCGAAAGCAACTACATCCTCAGGGGTGACAGCTTCAGGGCCGATATCCTGCTTGCCGCCTTTGACGCGACCAACAGTCCCGACATCTTCGTGGACGGACAGGAGTTCAATGGCCGCGACAGCAGCCTGCTCGCCTACAATGACAAGGATCCGCTCCGCATTGAAGGTGGCCTCGGCAAACTGCGCATCGCCACCCGCGGACTTTCATTGGGCGAACGCAACTACAAAGGCCTCATCCGCTTCCAAGGACCGGACGGCAATGTGGGCGACTATCCTTTCTACACGCCCGAGTTCACCGTGGCGGAGCCGGCCCTTGTGGTCAGTCCCACCAAGATGAACGTCTTCTATCGCGGTGTACCCAACCCCGTGGAGATTTCCGTGCCAGGAGTCAGCAACGACAAGCTCGACGTGCGCATCACAGGGGGCCACAGGATCAAACCGGACGGTGAGACTTTCATCGTCGAGCCCGGCGCCGGTTCAGAAGCCTCCATCGAGGTCTCCGCCACCATGCCTGACGGCTCCAAAAAGACGCTACCTGGCAGAGAGTTCCGAGTGAAGCGTATTCCCGACCCTTCTCCGCGCTTTGCTGGTAAGAGTCCTTCAGACAAGACCATCACCAAGGTCCTTCTCGAAAACGCCCCTTCCGTAGGTGCCCTGATGGAGAACTTCGACTTCGACGTGGTGGTCAAAGTGAAGCGCTTCAACGTCACCGTCACCAAAGGCGGCACGTTCGTGGAACAAAGCAGCAGCTCTAACATGGTGACAAGCAACATGAAAGAACTCTTCCGCTCCGTCGGTCGCGGTTCTGTCGTGTACATTGAGGACATCGTCGTTTCCATGCCAGATGGCACGGAGCGTGCGTTGCCCACCATGAAACTCAAAGTGATCTAATCATGATGAAGACCGTTCGACTTCTTACGATTGCAGCATTGGCCGCGCTGATGTGCAACCCGGTGGATGCCCAAGTGCAAACTGTTCTGGATGGTGCCTATGTCAAGGAAACCAACCTGACCAAGCGCGTTGTCCCCTACCCCTCCCTTCGGGAAGCGGACGTGATGTACGTGCGCCGGATTTGGCAGGACATTGACCTCCGCCAGAAAATCAACCAGATGTTCTATTTCCCGGTGGAGCCCATCGAGGACAGAAAGAACCTCTTTGATGTCGTACGCTATGCCTTGGAAGTCGAAGGCTCGCTCACCGCATATGGTACAGGGCCTGCCGGTAAAGACGACGAGTTCCACTACCCCTTGAGTGCAAGCCAAGTGGACTCCATGCTGAATCCCGTTGTCATCATACCGCAGTTCGATCCGGTCACCGGTGAAGTCATCGGTTCCATGGAGGCCCAGACGACAATCAACAGTCAGGACATCGTGCGCTACCGCGTCAAGGAGGACTGGGTATGGGACCGTCAGAGAAGCCAGCGCCAAGTGCGCATCATTGGCATCGCACCCATTATCGAGAAGAAGGACGACGAGGGCAATTCCCAGGGCCTCGCCCCGCTCTTCTGGCTCTACTACCCAGAATGCCGCTACGTATTTGCCAACGCGGAATGCTACAACTACGAGAACGACGCCCAGCGGAGAACCTTCGAGGAGATCTTCCAAAAGCGCTACTTCTCGAGTTACATCATCAAGGAGACCAACGTCTTCGACAGGTCCATCAACGACTACGCACAAGGCCTCGACGCCCTGCTTGAATCAGAACGCATCAAGGACGAGCTCTTCACCATCGAGCACGACCTCTGGCATTACTGAATTCAACCCAAGACATACCCCAAAAAACGCCCACCTTTGTGGGCGTTTTTATTTGCCTGCAACACCCCCATGCTCAACCTGAACCAAATCGGCGTCCATTTCGGAGAGCGCACCCTCTTCGAGAACATCTCCTTGGCCGTTGGAATCAAGGACAGGGTCGGCCTCGTGGGAAGAAACGGCGCCGGAAAATCGACCTTGCTCAAAATCATCGCAGGGGTGCAAAACCCGAGCGAAGGCAACGTCAGCACCCCCAAGGAATACCGCATCGGATACCTCGCCCAGGAAATGGAGCACAACGAGGAAGCCACCATCATCGAAGAAGCACAAAGTGCCTTTGCCGACTACCAAGAATTGGAGGCCGCAGTGGAGCGGATCTCCGGGGAAATTTCAAGCCGCACCGACTATGAAAGTGAGGGCTACGCCCGGCTCATTGATGAACTGACCGTGGTCAACGACCGACTCGCCCTCATGGGGTCGGGTGCCAAAGAGGAGCAAACACAGCGCGTACTGCAAGGCCTGGGCTTCAGACCGGAGGACATGGAGCGCAAAATGCACGAGTTCAGTGGCGG
>DGOE01000140.1:15863-16729 GCA_002389295.1 Flavobacteriales bacterium UBA4474
GACGAGCCCACCAACCACCTCGACATCGAATCCATAGAGTGGCTCGAAAACTTCCTCAAATACTACCCAGGATCGATGGTCCTGATTTCACACGACAGAACCTTCCTCGACAATGTGACCGAGCGGACTGTGGAAATCACCTCTACCCGCGTCCACGACCACAAAGCCTCGTACAGCAAATACATGGCGTGGCGCGAGGAAGAGTTTGCCCGTCAAGAACAAGCGGCCAAACAGCAACAAAAAGACATCGCCCACACCGAGGAACTCATCAATAAGTTCCGCGCCAAGAAGAACAAAGCGGCCTTTGCCCAGAGCTTGATCAAGAAGCTCGACAAAATGGAGCGCATCGAAATCGACCAGTTCGAAAACGCAGAGATGCGGTTCCGCTTCCCCCCAGCACCCCGGGCTGGAAAGGTGGTGGTCGAAGCCAATGGCCTGGCCAAGCGGTTTGGAGAACTCGAAGTGTTTCGCGATGTGGACCTCATGATCGCCCGCCAAGACAAGGTGGCGCTGGTCGGAAAGAACGGCGCGGGCAAGACCACATTGACACGCATCCTCCTCGGCGAACTCCAAGGAGATGGCAGCTGTGGCCTCGGACACAACGTGGACGTGGGATACTACGCCCAAAACCAAAGCGACGAGCTCGACGGCAACCTCACCGTATTCGAAACCATCGACAACGAAGCCGAAGGAGAGGTGCGCAAAAAAGTCCGGGCCCTGCTCGGCGCCTTCCTCTTCAGCGGTGAGGATGCCGACAAAAAGGTCAAGGTGCTTTCAGGAGGTGAAAAAGCGAGGCTGGCTTTGTGCAAATTGCTGCTCCACCCCTACAACCTGCTGGTGCTGGACGAGCCGACCAACCACCTCGA
>DGOE01000140.1:16746-18007 GCA_002389295.1 Flavobacteriales bacterium UBA4474
GACATGAAGGCCAAGGATGTGCTCAAGCAGGCACTGATGCATTATGACGGCACCCTGATCGTCGTCTCCCACGACCGCGACTTTCTCACCGGCCTCACAGAGCTGGTCTACGAGGTGACCCCCAAGGGCCTGCGCCAGTACATTGGTGACATCCAGCAGTTCCTCTTGGAGAAGCGGACCGACACCATTGCCGCCTATGAAGCGGGAAGGGGCGATGGTCCCGGCGGCAATCCCGGGGGAAAGGACACCAAAGGAAAAGCCAAGGCTGCGGCCAAGTCCTCCTCCAAAGCAGAAGGAAAGAAAGCCTACGCAGACCAAAAGGCCATCCGAAAACTGAAGAACCGCATCAGCAAACTCGAGAAGCAAATCGCCGAGCTCGAGAACGAGGAGAAGCAGTTGAGTGCAGAAATGGCCGCCCTCGATCCAGACGACAGGATGGCCACAGTAGAAAAAGCCTACCAGTTCGAAAAGACACAGACCGCCCTGCAGGAAGCCCTCAATGAATGGGAAACCACCACCGGCGAGCTGGAAGTCTTGGAAAGAGACAACTGATCAGGGGGTGGTGACAGCCCCTAAGTAGCGACGCCAACGGGCCAACACCGTGGCCATGTCCTCGGGCAGCTCGCTTTCGAATTGCATGAATTCTCCGGTACCGGGATGGGTAAATCCGAGGGACTTGGCATGCAAGGCCTGCCTGGGCAGGATCTGAAAATTGTTCTGGACGAACTGGTTGTACTTCCCACTGGGCAAGCCCTTGATAATCTGGGCCCCGCCGTATGACGGGTCACCAAACAGCGGGTGTCCGATGTACTGCATGTGCGCGCGAATCTGGTGGGTGCGGCCCGTCTCCAATTTGCATTCGACGAGGGTCACCGGGCCCAACCGCTCCAACACGCGGTAATGCGTCACCGCGTGTTTGCCTTCCTCTCCATCCGGATAGACGGACTGGATTTTGCGGTCCTTGCGCGAGCGCCCGATGTGACCTTCCACGGTGCCGTCTGCCAAGACATCGCCCCACACCAGAGCGTGGTAGCGCCGCTCGGTGGTCCGCTCAAAAAACTGCTCACTGAGGTGCACCATGGCCTCCTCGGTTTTGCCGATGACCATGATCCCGGTCGTGTCCTTGTCGAGGCGGTGAATCAGGCCGGGGCGCGGAGCCGGTTGCCCTTCCGCAGTAGGTAAGCTGGCAAAGTGATGCAGCAGGCCGTTTACGAGGGTGCCTGTGTAGTTGCCTACCCCGGGGCGGACCACCAAACCCGCC
>DGOE01000080.1 GCA_002389295.1 Flavobacteriales bacterium UBA4474
TCACATGCGATGGCGTCGGTTTTGTCCAGGTCCTCGGATTTGCCTGAACCGCACACCCACCGGAAAGGCCCAAAACCGTAATCGAAGCACATGGGCCCCATGATGTCTTGCACATAGCTTGGGTAGCGAAAGGCTTCTCCGTCGTCGGCCATGATGTCGGCGCCCGCGCGGGAGCTTTCCAACAGGAAGGCGTTGCCATAGTCAAAGAAGTAGGTTCCGCGGGCCGTGTGCTTGTTGACCGCCGTGGCGTGGCGTCGCAGGCTCTCTTGTACATGGACCTTGAATTGCGCGGGATCCTCTGCCATCATGCGCTGGGACTCCTCCAAGCTGAGACCAGCCGGATAGTATCCGCCGCCCCAAGGGTTGTGCAGCGAGGTCTGGTCCGAGCCGAGGTGAATGTGGATCCCTGCGGTGTCGAAGTGCTCCCAGACGTCTACCACATTTCCGAGGTATGCAAAGCTGACGGCCTCTTTTGCGTCCATGGCGGCACGCACCTTTTGGGCCAATTCGGCTACGTCTTCCACGACATGGTCCACCCAACCCTGCTCGTGGCGCTTCCATGCTGCTGCCGGGTCGACTTCCGCGGTGACCGAGACCACACCGGCGATGTTGCCGGCCTTGGGCTGGGCGCCGGACATCCCACCGAGGCCCGCGGTCAAGAACAGCTTTCCGGCGAGGGAAGGGTTTTCCGGATCCAGCCGGCGTCCGGCGTTGAGCACCGTGATGGTGGTGCCGTGTACGATGCCTTGCGGCCCGATGTACATATATGACCCCGCGGTCATTTGGCCGTACTGGCTCACGCCGAGGGCATTCATGCGCTCGTAGTCGTCGCTTTCGCTGTAGTGGGGGACGACCATGCCGTTGGTGACCACCACGCGGGGTGCACCGGCATGGGAAGGAAACAAGCCGAGCGGGTGCCCGCTGTACATGATGAGGGTCTGCTCCTCTGTCATCTCGCTGAGGTAGCGCATGACCAAACGGTATTGCGCCCAGTTTTGGAAGACAGCACCGTTGCCACCGTAGGTGATGAGTTCTTCTGGGTGCTGTGCCACTGCTGGATCCAGGTTGTTTTGGATCATCAACATGATGGCGGCGGCCTGCGGGGTTTTTGCCGGGTACTGGTCGATGGGCCGGGCGTGCATGGCGTACTCCGGCATGAAGCGGTACATGTAGATGCGCCCGTATGCCTTGAGTTCCGCGGCGAATTCTGGGGCGAGCTCCGGGTGCTGATCGGCAGGGAAATACCGGAGGGCATTGGCCAAGGCCAATTCCTTTTGCTTCGGTGTCAGAATGTCCTTCCGCACCGGGGCATGGGATACTTCGCCCGTTCTCTGTCGCGCGGGAGGAAGGGACGCGGGCAATCCGGTCGCAATGGCCTGTTGAAATGATGCGAGCGTCTGGTCGGGAGCTGTGGTCGTATTCATGGCGTTGGGTTCAGAGGCCTTTGGGATTGTTTACGCGTCCGGTGCCCTTGTCAAATCCGTAAGGGCAATGCTTGCATCCACTGGTGCAACAATACCCGCGTTTGCGGTGGTATTGTTCGGTGAATACCAGAAATCCCTCGGGCGATGTGTAGCTGTCGCCAGGTCCGATGGGGATTTTCTTGTTGCGGTCCACGGCGCAAAATTACGCCGACTGCCGGGTTGTACCGGGTTCAGGTGCGGAGGTGACGGCGCCTTACGCGCGGAGGAATCCGGCACAACAGTTCATAGGGAATGGTGCCGGTGGAACTGGCCAACACCTCTATGGGGGCGTCATCTCCAAAGATTTCGACCGCGTCGCCAACCGAGAGCCCAAGCCCGGTCACGTCAATCATACAGCCATCCATGCACACCGGACCCACGGTCGGACACAGCTGCCCGCCTGCAAAAAGGTGCGCGCGGCCATTGCCTGCTGCCCGCGGCAAACCGTCGGCATAGCCCACGGGGAGCGTGGCGATGTCGCGTGGCTTGGTGGACTTGTCTGCTGCGCCATAGCCGACAGCTTCTCCCGGCGGTACGGTGTGGACATGGCTCACCCGGGTGTGGAAGCGGCCGATGGGCATCAATTGCTTCAGCGTTTCCGAGGCATCCAACCCGTACAGCCCCAGTCCGATGCGGACCATGTCCAACCGTGCTTCAGGGAACCGCGCGGCGCCCGCCGTGTTGGCGATGTGCTTCAAAAAGGGGGGCATGGCCCCTTGGTCCGATGCGCCGCACCAACCGGCTTCAATGGCCGCGCAGGCCCGGTGGTATGCCCCGAGCTGGCTGCGGGTGTGGTCATCGGCTGCCGGGTCGTCAGCTGCAGACAAGTGGCTGTAAATGCTGAGGACGGGGATGCCGAATTCGGCGCACCGCGCACCTGCTGCGCTCCATTCTGCTGCCCCGAGCCCCAAACGGTGCATGCCCGTTTCTACCTTGAGGTGCACGCCACGCTTCGCCGGGGTGGTGCTGCCCGCAGGCGGTTCTGTTCGCGCCCACACTTCGAGGTTGTCCAGGCGGTGGACTTCCGGTTCGAGCCGCCAAGCCAAGAGGTCGCCAAACCGTTGCGGGTCGGCGTTGAGCACCATGATGGGGCATTGCACGCCTTTTTTTCTCAAGGAAATGCCTTCTTCAGCAAAGGCGACGGCGAGCCTGTCGATGCCGAGCCGGTCCAATTCTACCGCGACCGCTTCGCCTGCACCGTAGGCAAACGCCTTGACCATGCCCATGATGGGTATGCGCAAGTGGTCCTTGTGCTGCTGGAGGTTGTGGGCGAGGCGGCCCAGGTCCAAATCGAAGACCGTGGTGTGGGGGTTGGCCTCGAGGGCACGGGCGATGCGCTCGAAAGCATAGGTTCGGGCCCCTTTGACCAGGACATTCCACCCAGAAAGTTGATCGAGGGCGGCGCTGTCCAACAGGGATTCGGTGGTGTCGAAATGCAACAGGCGGTCCTCGGAAATGTCCGAGAGGCTGCGGGCCACGTGCTCACCTACGGCCACCCACTGGTCGACATTGTGGTGGGCCAGTGTGCGCTGCAGCCGCTCCATTTGGTTGGGGTCTTGTCCATCAAAGGGCACGAAGTCGGAGATGATGACGGCTTTTTTACGGTTTCCAGCCAACCGTTCGAGCGCATCCAATGCGGTGGCCAATCCGTCCAGATCGTGGTTCCATGTGTCGTTGATGATGGTGCCCCCTCCGACTCCCGAAAGGTGTTCCAACCGCATTCCAATGGGTTGAAGTTGGGCAAGGCGCTCGGTGATGGAGGTCAAGGGCACGCCCAAATCCAGCATCAATACTGCAGCGGTGAGGGCATTGGCGATGCTCGCACGGTCGGTAAAAGGCAAGTGCCAGTGCACATCATGGGACAGCCACCTTCCTTTGAGGTGGGTTTGATTGTTGGCAATGTCGCACTGGGCAATGTGCAGCGTGGCTTCGCCTGCAGCTTCATTGGCGCTGTCGGGCAGTTGCCAGCTCACCATGTGGACCGCGCGTTTGGCCTCGTGCAGCGCACGGATAAATGTGGCGTCATGGGTGCCCAGGACAATGCGGTCGCAGGCATGGAAGAGCTTGGCTTTTTCTGCGGCCTTGGATGCCCGGTTTTCGAAATGGGCATCGTGGGCATCGCCGAAGTGGGCCATGACACCGACGTCGGGCGCGATCATATTGGCCAGCACAGCCATTTCTCCCGGCATGGAGATTCCAGCTTCCACCAGGTGGATTTCGGCGGTTTCATCCAGCCCCCAGAGTGCGAGGGGGACGCCGATTTGACTGTTCCAACTGCCTGGACTGCGGGAGACGTGGACATCGCTGCCCGCGAGGGCGTGGGCCCATTCCTTGACGGTGGTTTTGCCATTCGAGCCGGTAATGCCCACCACTTTGCCTTTCAGGTTTTGTCGGGCGGCTGCGCCAAGTGCTTGCAGGGCCACGAGGGTATCCGGTACCCGCATGACGTGGCCTTCGGGGTCGGGTCCGGCCCAATCTTGAGAAAGAATGAATCCGCGCACGCCCATTTTGGCGGCGTCTTCTACGTGGGTGTGTCCGTCGTGTCGGGCGCCTTTGAGCGCGATGAATACGGTGGCAGAAAGGGTGTGGGTTCCGGCCCGCAGGGTGCGGGTATCGGTGGCGAGGTGCTCGAAACTGGGGAAGGGGAGGCCCGGCGCATCGGTGGTGGTTCCACCGAGTGATTCAGAAAGTGACTGCCAAAGGGGTCCTCCGAGTTTCATTCGGAGGGTGCGACCCGGTGATGGGACCGGACCACCACATCGTTGTACGGCTCGCGCGACAAGGCTTGGTAGGATTCGGCACCGCCTATTTGCACGTCTTCGCTGCCGCCTTCGACCCTGTGTGAGAAGTGGGCAGGACGGCCTGTGATGGAGCAGATGGCATCCAGCTTGGTCACATATTCAGCGTGGGCCAACAGCAGGGGCATACAGCCGAAGGGGCGGCCCAGGTAGTCGAGATCCAGGCCGGCGACAATGACCCTAATCCCGCGATCGGCCAGTCTGTTGCAGGTGTCAACCACGTCATAATCGAAGAACTGGACCTCATCGATGCCAATGACGTCCGGCATTTTGTCGGCGTCGATGAGCTGGTCTACCACCGCCTCAAGTGCCGTGGCGTCGGCCACAGCATGGGCGTTTTGCCTGCGGGCATCGTGGCTGACCACATCGGTGGTGTTGTGCCGGTTGTCCCGCGCCGGCTTGAACAAGGTGACAGCTTGTTTGGCGATGGTTGCGCGGCGCAGTCTGCGCAGCAGTTCCTCGGTCTTTCCGGAGAACATGGGGCCAGCGATGACCTCAATTGTGCCTCCCACGGGATGGGGAGGGTGCCTTTCATATGCCGTCATGGTGCCCCAATTTTACGATGGACTTGGGCCAAGTGGTCCTGTAGGTTTTCCATGAGCTGTGAACCGGGTCATTCTGCTTCCTGTTCGTCGTCCACTTTGACCCATGGGAAACACTCTTGTAGAGTGGTTTGTACCCCATTGGAATTGCCACTATATTCGCACCCCGAATTTTCCGGGGTTTTTTCACACTGTACCGCCGTGGACACGCTGAGCTATAAGACAGTCTCCGTCAATAAGGAGAACGCAGACAAGAAGTGGTTGTTGGTCGATGCCGAAGGGCAACGTCTGGGACGCCTTTGTTCTGAAATCGCGCGCTTGCTTCGTGGCAAGCACAAAGTGAACTTCACTCCACACGCCGATTGCGGCGACTATGTGATTGTCATCAACGCCGAAAAGGTGGAGTTGACGGGCAACAAGTGGGAGGACAAGGAGTACATCCGTTTCTCTGGATACCCCGGCGGACAATACCGCCGTACGGCCGCTGAAGTGCGTGAGCGCACTCCTGAGCGCCTCGTAGAGAATGCCGTTCGCGGCATGCTTCCCAAGAACCGCTTGGGCCGCGCCATTTACAAGAACCTTCACGTAAACATCGGTGCTGAGCACAAGCACGAGGCACAACAGCCGACCGCTCACACCATTCCCTCCTGATTCGCATGCAGACGATCAACACCTCCGGTCGCCGGAAGAACGCCATCGCACGGGTATACATGACCCAAGGCACCGGCAAGGTGACCATCAACAAGCGGGACATTACTGAGTACTTCCCCTTGCCCACCCTCCAATACAAGGTCAAGCAGCCTTTTATGTTGACGGAGACGCTCGACCAGTTCGACATCAAGGCGAACCTCGACGGTGGAGGCATCACCGGACAAGCCGAAGCGCTGCGCCTGGCGATTTCCAAAGCATTGATTGAGCTCAACGATGAGTTGAAGCCAACATTGAAGGCCGAGGGCCTCACCACCCGTGACCCACGGATGGTGGAGCGCAAGAAGTTCGGTCAGAAGAAAGCGCGGAAGAAGTTCCAGTTCTCCAAGCGCTGATCACAAGCTTACCCTTACACAGCATATACAGCTAGCATCCAAACGGTGGGGACCTTCATCCGAAGCTACCTCGCCGTTGCCTAACCCCAGGAACGTAGCATCATGGCACGCACCAATTTCGACCAACTGCTTCAAGCAGGATCCCACTTCGGCCACCTCAAGCGCAAGTGGAACCCACACATGGCCCCTTACATCTTCACGGAGAAGAAGGGCATTCACATCATCGATCTGCACAAGACGGTTGTTCTCGTGGACGAGGCGGCCGCCGCCGCGAAGCAGATCGCCAAAAGTGGAAAGCGGATTCTTTTCGTTGCGACCAAAAAGCAAGCCAAGGACCTTGTGCAGGAAGCGGCTGAGTCCGTGAACATGCCCTACGTCACAGAGCGCTGGTCTGGAGGTATGTTGACCAACTTCGCTACGATCCGCAAGGCCATCCGCAAGATGACGCAGATCGACAAGATGGAGGCCGACGGTACGTTGTCTACCATGTCCAAGCGCGAGCGTTTGCAGGTCAGCCGTCAGCGCGCCAAGTTGGAAAAGAACCTCGGTTCGATTTCCGACATGAACCGCATTCCCGCAGCCGTCTTCATCGTGGACGTCATGAAGGAGCACATTGCTTTGGCTGAGGCCAAGAAGCTGGGCATTCCGGTCTTTGCGATGGTGGACACGAACAGTGACCCCCGTCCTGTTGATTTCCCGATTCCAGCAAACGACGATGCGAGCAAGTCCATCAAAGCTGTGACCGACGCGATCATTGAGGCCGTGAAGGAGGGGTTGGCTGAACGGAATTCTGAGAAGGAGGCGCCTGCCAAGGCTGCGCCTGCCGCTGAGGAAGCGCCTGC
>DGOE01000029.1 GCA_002389295.1 Flavobacteriales bacterium UBA4474
GGCGATCTCGACAACAGCGGAACCAAAGACCTGTTTTCTGGAGGGTCGTATGATGGTGTGCACCACCTCAGCATGGCGCCCTATGGCCCAGTCAATTTCAATAACCTCGACAATGGCTCCATGTTTATGCAGGGCTGTGCCATGAGCGACCTCGATGGCGACGGTGTGCTGGACGTGTTTGCTTGCCATGACGATGCACTCAGCAGGTTGTGGAAGGGCAATACAATGGGCAGCCCCACCCCGGATGCCGGGTTGATGCCGCTCACGGACTACGCGACGGGTGAATTCCCCAATACCGACCACAGCGGGAACTATGGCGTGGTGACCGCCGATGTCAATGGGGATGGCCACACCGACGTCTACATCGCCAAATGCCGGCAGTTCATCATCGACCCAACCGACCCGCGCAGGGTCAATCAATTGTGGATGGCCGATGGCAATGGTGGTTGGACAGAAGAAGCCGCGTCGCGCGGCTTGGTGCTGCACGAGCAAAGTTGGACGGCCGACTTTGGGGACATCGACAACGACGGCGATCTCGACGCCCTCATTACCAACCACAGCAGCCCCCTCGCTTTGCTCCAAAACGATGGCACGGGCCATTTCACGGACATCACAACGGGTAGCGGGCTCGACGTCACGGGTTTTTTCCTCCAAGCCAAACTCGCCGACCTCGACAACGATGGCTTCCTCGACCTGCTGACGGCGGGAGGCGGGGCTGCCCAGCGCCTGTTCATGGGCCAGGGCGACGGCACCTTTGCCAGCGCTGATTGGCCCTTCACCCACCCCGACGCGATGCTCAGCTTTGCCGTAGGCGATGCCGGGAGGGACGGTACGCTGGACGTCTATGCCAGCTACGGCAATGTCTATGTCAGCCCGGACGACTACAACCCGGATGTGCTCTACCTGAACCAAGCCAATGGCCACCACTGGATTGCATTTGATCTGCAGGGCGTCACCTCCAACCTTGATGCCGTGGGGTCGCGGGTCAGCCTCTACGGACCGTGGGGCGTCCAGGTGCGCGAGATCCGGGCGGGGGAGAGCTATGGCATGACCTGCACGCACCACGTGCACTTTGGCATCGGCGCGGCCCAAGCGGTGGACAGCGCAGTCGTCCGGTTCCCCGGTGGCATGGAACAGCTTTGGGTCGCCCCTGCCGTGGACACCTATCACCACGTGGTGGAGGCGCCCTGCACCCTTGCGGCGTTTGACCTGTTGCCTTCGGGGGACCTGTCGCTCTGCCCGGGGGCGTCGGTTGACCTCACGCCCTCCATTTCCGGCAGCGCATACCACTGGAACACAGGAGATGATGCGGCTACCCTCACAGCCGATGCACCCGGCTACTACACGGTGCGGGTGACCGATGCCGAAGGGTGTGTCGGCCTCTCCGAGCCCATCCGCGTGACCCGGGCTGCGGAAGTGATTCCGGCCTTGGAGGTGGACGGCGACCTGATCGGATGCAGCGGGCGCACGGTGGTATTGCATGCCATATCCGAGGGGGCGTGGACCTGGTCGAATGGCGCCCAGACAGACAGCCTCGTGGTGACCTCCGATGGCACATACCACATCATCCTCGAAGACGGTTGCGGGGGACTCCAGCGTTCGGATACCGCAGAGGTCGTGTTTTACGACACACCGGGCGCACCGCAATTGGAAGACGTCATTGTGGATTTGCCCCAAGCTGTCTCGCTCAATGGCGGGGGCGGCTTGTTGAATTGGTTCGGCACTGAGGTGGCCCCGATGCCCTTGTCTACTGCCCCCAATTTCACCACGCCCGTGCTGGATTCCACCACCACTTTTTGGGTCGAGTCCGTGGAGATCTATGGCGCAGAGGGGGCCAATGGAGGCGCCCAGGTGCAAGGCAATGGGGCCTACTTCGACAACCCCGATTACGGGTTGCTGTTCGATGCCCACGAGGACATTGTGATCGATTCGGTGCGCGTCTTTGCCAATGGGGCGGGGCCCAGAAGCTTTGCGCTGTTGAACCCCTCAGGCATCATCATGGAGCAGGTGACCTTGGAGGTTCCAGATGGCCCCTCCTATATCGCCTTGTCGTTTTTCGTGCCCGAAGGGGCCGGTTACGGATTGCGCGGGCTCGACCAGGGCATGCAACTCTGGCGGGATGGCATTGGCACGGACCTGGAATACCCGTATGCCCTTGGCTCTCTGGCGACCATCACATCGAACAACCTGAACAACAGCGCCAACAACACCAATTACTACTACTATTTCTATGATTGGCACGTGAGCAGCATACCGACCGTTTGCACTTCTACACGCACCGATGTGACGGTCATCTCCTTGATCTACGGCTGCACTTATCCTTCGGCATCCAATTTTGAGGCCGCAGCCACCAACGAGAGCGGCAGCTGCATCTGGGTGGGGTGCATGGATGAGACAGCCATCAACTACCACCCCATCCACACCGTTGGCGATGACAGTTGCACGTACACCATGAATCCCGGCCCGGGCGTGTGCCCTGCCGATCTCAATGGCGATGGCCTCACGGGCAGTGCGGACTTGCTGATGCTGCTCTCAGACTTCGGCGAGTTCTGCGCCGAATGAGGGTGAGGTTTTACTGACGGGTAAGCCTCAGTTGCAAATGTTGCCGAAAGCGCCGATCACCGCCAGGCCGTCGGCAATGTCCACATCGCCATCGCCGTCAAGGTCACCGATCGTACACCCTTCGCTGCAACCGAAGTAGGTCAACACGGCCAAGATGTCCTCCATGTCGACCATGCCGCTGCCATTCACATCCTCCGGACATCCATTCTGGAAGACCAGGCTGAGCTCGGTGGCCACAGGCGTCGAGCCGTCGGGCTCACGGTATTGGACGTTGCAGTCAAACACAACGGTGCCGTCCGTCGTCAGTTGGGCGATGAGCACACGGCCTTGGGCATCCGGTGAGGTGCCCGCTACGTTCCCTGGAATGGCAAACCAGCTGCCTCCCGCCACTTCATCGGAAGTCAGGTCAGAGCCAAGCTCGAAAGTGGGCAGGTCCAATCCCGCGGTCTGTATGTCACCATCGGTTTCGGATGGACCACCCACCGTGACCCAGGAGTCATACTGCACCGTTGGGAAGGACGCGATGAGCGCCTCGCTGATGCCGTTCGATGTGCCGCTTCCCAAGGGGTCTTGGAACCACGAGGTAGAAGTGGAGACATCAATGGGGCTGTTGGCTGTGCCATACACGGACAAAAGGTCTGCTCCAGCGTTGTTGAAGTTGGCGTAGACGCGCCAGGTATTGAGCCCGGCACCTGCGCCATTTTCGGCAAACAATTCAGCGGTCAGGCCGGTGAAACTTCCTTGCACATAATTGCAGGAGCCATCGTTGTCTGTCGCCGTTTCGTCATAGTTGGAGGCATTGGGGTCTGTGCATCCCGCGATTTCATCGGTGTCGCAGATGCCGTCCTGGTCTGCGTCTCCTAAACAGTCGCCACCGCACACACCAATGGCATCCAGTTGGTTGCCATTGCAGTCACAGTCTCCTGCGGGGATGTCGTTGCAACCACAGGCGTAAACAGCACCAGGTCCATTGCACACGCCGCAGGCATCGGTGTCTCCCACACAAGGATCCACATCGTCACAGATGCCATCGGCATCCGCGTCGGCGGTGCAGGAACCGCCGCACTCCCCAATCGCATCGGCTTGGTTGCCATTGCAGTCGCAGTCTCCTGCAGGGATGTCGTTACAACCACATGTATAGATGGCGCCAGGACCATTGCAGACGCCGCAGGCGTCAAGCTCGCCGAGGCATTCGTCGACATCGTCGCAAATCCCGTCACCATCGCTGTCAGCAGGACAGTCACCTCCACAAACGCCAACCGCATCTTGCACGTTTCCATCACAGTCGCAGTCTCCCGCAGGGATGTCGTTGCATCCACATTCGAAAACCGCACCGGGGCCGCCACACACGCCGCAGGCGTCAAGGCTGAGGCATTCTGTTGCAGATGGGTCGGTGTAGTTGCACGCGGTCACATCGGTGCAGCCGTCCAGGCCATCGCAGAGTCCATCCGCATCGGAATCGGTGCAATTCGGCGCGCCGATGAGGCGCACATCATCGAAGTAGGCCACCTCGCCGTTGGCGTTGTTTCGCGTCACGACACGCAACCTGACCGTATTGCCATCGGGAATGGAGACCGGGGCCACTTGGGCGGAGGAAAAGTCATTTGAGAAGGTGGCCAGCACCTGGGTATTGCCATTGATGATGGCTTCAAACCGGATGAAGTCAGTGCCTTCCCAATTGCCTGTTTCAGCCACGTTGATGCTCGCCTGCATGTCTGTGAATCCCGAAGCGTCAATCTCCCGCGAAGTCCAAGTGCAATCGAAGTCGAGGTCCTTGCCTGCAAAGGCCGTATCGCCGTTGAGGGTGGAGGTGTAGAAGTAATCCGTTGCCCCGCCTACAGTGATGCTCCATTCGGTTTCGCTCGCGGCTGAATTCGATGAGCCGTTGTAGCCGTATCCCAGGCTGGCGAATCCACCAAAGGTCTCCTCCCAAATGGTGGTTGGACCGGATCCTTGACAACCGAAGTTGGGTGCGCTGCAGTCGGTGTATACGTCGCCGAAGGTGAGGGCATCCCCGTCATCGCAAGGCGTTCCGAGCAAAATGCAAGAGCCATCATCTGAGGAGGCAGCGGCGTCATAATTGCACGCCGCAGCATTCGTGCATCCCGGAGAGAGGGCCGCGAAGTACCAGGCGCGGAAAACGAGCGTCGGATCATCCACGTATGGATTGCGGTTGCCCTGCGCCGTCTCGATGCGGTCGTTGCGCTGCACCTCGAAGGCACTCACCGGGTCGGCGAGGTGCCAGTCGTAGAGTGTTTGGGGGTCGCAGACGCCCGAGAGGTCACCTGCTTGGGTGGGGTACATCGTATAGAAATAGTACACTGCCCGGGCCACGTCACCTTTTTGAGACTCTCGGGGTTCCCAGACACCGCCAGAGCGCTCACTGAAGTCATCGGGGTTGGCGGGGATGGTGCCCGTGCTGATGTAGTTTCCTTGGCCATCGACACCATACCATTGGGCGGTGGCGTCATCCACTTCGCCGTAAGGATTATTGGAGCGGGCGGAGTTGGGAGAGCCGTGCGCGGGGCGCAAACTCCAGATGTCAGAGCGCATGGGACTGATCGAACCATAATAACTCTGGGGCACCAGGTGCTCCGCATTGATCGGGTCGGGGAAGGTCACGAATTCAGCGGCCTGTTGGAATCCCGTGTAGACGCATTCGATTTGGCTCCCGACTTCATCCACCGAGCCATACATCTGCTCGCGGGCGCTGTTGTAACCGAGGTCAGTGTGCAGTCCGTCGTACCAATTGGTCTTGAGCCAATCGCGCAGGGGCTGTAAGGTCAAGTCTGTAGGTGGCGTCGGCGGAGCACTCGTCAGGTTGGGCCTGAGAACGAAGAGGCCTTCGTTGATGTGGCTGACGATGACATTTCCAGAGGCAAAGAAGGGGTATGCCGTCCAAGCTCCACTGAAACTGGCCGCATCCGAAGCGGGGTAGACATCGAAATAGGCCACTTCTGTCAATGTTCCCGAACCCACGGATTCCAAGTCCAAGACCCGCATTCCAGCCCGGTAATTGGCTTGATAACAATAGCCCTCGTGGTTGTAGAGGTTGTGATCAATGGCAGGTGTGGTACCCTCATGCGTGCCAATCAGGGCCGGGTTGTCCAGGTCCAGGCAGTCAAAGATGTAGGTCCGTGTGTTGGTGCTGTTCTCATCGCTTTCATCGTTCACCAACAGGTAGCGCTGGTCTTCGGTGAGCCATCCCTGGTGGGTGTATTGCGCCGTCGCGTAGCCCGTATTGCTGAGCAGAATGGCATCTCCTGCGTTGGTGACATCGACAATGGCGATGGAGTTCTCATTGAAACACAGGGCGATTTCCTTGCCGACATGCTGTGCATCCGGCCCGCTGTAATTCACAATTTGTGCATCGTGGGTATAGCCGTCCTCAGCAAAACTGCCAATCAGGCTGGGCGCCGTTGGATTGGAAATATCCAAGATGTGCAGACCACCGCTAAACGTATTGGTCCCTACCGCATACGCCCTTCCGCTGGCCTCGTTGATGGCGATGTTGTGGGCATTGCTAAATCCAGCGTAATGCGCATCCTCGGTGAACGCCACCGGGGGATTGGCCACACTCCTCAGCCTTGTCAGATCAAAAACCTGCATGCCATGACCACTGGCTTCGGACACGATGAAGGCATGGTCGGCATGCACCTTGACATCGCGCCACAGCGAAGTCCCAGTATGCGAAGCCAATGTGCCGAGCACCACTGGCGATGCCGCATCGGAAATATCCACAAAAGCCGTGGTGCCCTCCATGCCCACGATGGCATATTCGTTGCCGTTGGTGGGGTCGGTCCAACCCCACAGGTCTTCTGCATCTCCGCCGCCGAGGGCTGACGAAGGGACAAAGGACATCAGGTCGACCTGGTCACAAGGGTAGCCAGCAGCGAACCCATTTTCACAGGGGGTTTGGGACCTCAGGGCCCAAGGCAAAGCCAACAGGCTGGCCAAGAAAATCAATGATCGCATGCCGATGCTGGGGGTCAATGTGTGAATGGGTTCGGTTTAGAAACAAGAAGTACTGAAGGCCCCCAGTACATCCAAAATGTCTGATACGCCCACAACGCCATCCATGTCGATGTCTCCTGTGCATCCCGTGCCTGTGCAACCGAAGGCAGACAACAGAATGAGGATGTCATCCACGGCGACCAGTCCATCACCATTGATGTCTTCTGGACAACTGTTGGGGAAGACGAGGGTCAATCCAGCAACCTGCGGGTTCGTTCCGTCGGACGCCCGGTATTGGATGTTGCATTGCAGCGTGACAGTGCCGTCCGTTGTGAACTGTCCAATCAGCACACGGCCGTCGGCATCGGGGAATGCTTGAGGCTCCTGATCGGGGAAGACAAACCAACTTCCACCCAATGTGGGGTCCGAAGTCAGGGC
>DGOE01000171.1 GCA_002389295.1 Flavobacteriales bacterium UBA4474
CGGAAGGTGGTTTCTTCTTGGATGCCCCCGGAATCGGTGATCACCGCATCGGCGTGGGCGATGAGCTTTTGGAACGCGAAGTAATCCATGGGTTCGGTGAGGACAAGGTTGGGGAGGGCCGTGAACGCGCTCCACATTCCGAGGTCCTCGCAGCGCTTTTGGGTGCGCGGGTGCGCGGGCAGCACCACTTTGCGGTCTTGTGAGGCCGCAGTGATGGTGTCCAGCATGAACTGCAGGCCTTCCTTGTTGTCGACATTGGAAGGGCGGTGCATGGTCATGAGCAGAAAAGGTGCACTGCCCAATGAGAGGTCTTCGAGAATGGGGCTTGCTTGGATTTCCTTGTCAAAACCGACAATGGTGTCGATCATGGTGTTGCCGACAAGGTGGGCTTGATTCTCGCCGCTTTTGACATCCAATCCTTCGGTCTTGAGGTGATCCAACCCGCTTTGTTCCGTCACGAAATACGTGTCGGTGATCTGGTCCACCAAGATGCGGTTGATCTCCTCGGGCATGCCGCGGTCGAAACTCCTCAAGCCCGATTCGAGGTGGCACAGTTTGATGCCGCAACGGTTGGCTGCCAGCGCCCCTGCAAGGGTTGAATTGACATCGCCGGGGACGATGACGGTGTCCGGCTTGACCCGCGCCATCAGTGCGCCGAGGTCGGTGATCATGTTTCCGAATTGTTGCACAGCGGTATCGCCGCGCAAGCTCAAGAAGTGGTCGGGTTGAAGACCGAATTGCTCGAAGAAGATCCCGGACATCTTCCGATCGTAGTGCTGCCCCGTGTGGACAATCTCGATGGACAGACCAGGGTGTTGCACTGCCAGCCGCTTGAATTGCGTGACCTTGATGAAATTGGGGCGGGTTCCGATAACGATGAGAATCTTCATCCTTGGCTGCAGGTTGGGGTCCGGTAAAGATATGGCCCGCATATCGCGCCTCCTTGTGCAACCTGAGGCACGCAGTAGGTGTTTTTGTCTTGTCAATTTTGCCGGAAATAAGAGACCATGTTTTTCATGAAACCCAAGCCAGAGTGTACCCGCGAGGATGTGGCGAATGCACAGCAGGATGCCGATTGTGTCATCATCGATTGTCGCACGCCTGGAGAAGCCGCAGGAGGGACAGTCCATGGGGCCATTGTGCACGATTGGATGGGCGGGGCTTTTCAGTCCAAAGCGGGCAGCCTTGACAAGTCCAAAGCCTACTATCTCTATTGCCGCAGCGGCAACCGCAGCGGACAAGCCGCTTCTTTTCTGAAGTCCAAAGGCTTCGAGAAGGTCTACAATGCCGGTGCCTACAGCGGGCTCTCCGGATTGTAATCCAGATCGTTGGGGCGGCGGTATTGGCCGTTCGGTTTGATTGCCGGGAAATCATGATCTTTTCAGGGTGAATTCCAACTTGTTTCGCCTCGCCCTGATGCTGGTGCTGATGTGCGCGTTCGGGGCTTCAATGACGGCCCAATGCAATGCATGTGAAGCCGACCCTGACTGCACCTCATCGGATGGTTTCCCGACCCTGTGTCCCCTGGCGCTGCCTTCAGGGGTGGCTGGAGAGGACTACGAATCGGTCATCACTTTTTTTCTCCCCGCGGAGATTACCGACCCGGGCTCCGGACTGGTGGCCACGTTGAACAGCGTGGCGGTGACCAATATTTCGGGGGTTCCCCCCGGGATGGACCTTGTTTTGGATGACGCTGACGCTTTTTATGAGCCGGCTTCGGGGCAGAACAGCGGTTGTGCCACTTTGTGCGGGGTGCCCTCTTTTGCAGGCGCATTCGAAATTCAAATCAGTATCCTCGCCGTGGTGTCCGCCTTGGGTTTTGAGCAGGAGGTGGCCGAGGGCTTTTCCCTGCCCTTGCTCATCGAGGCGGGAGCAGGTGGTACTTCTTCATTCACCTTCACACCATCGGCCGGCTGCGGAAGCGTTACGGCTGATTTTCAGGCGACGGTGTTTGGCGTCGGCAATCAGATCACGGACCACCAGTGGAGTTTTGGTCCGTTTGTCAATGCGCAAGGCGCGGACGTCCAAGGTCAGGTTTTCGAGGAGGAAGGAGCGCATACCATCGTCCTGCAAACGACCCTGCTGGACCAGGTGCTGGACCAGGTGCAGCTGTTCTCGACGGCGGGAGGGGGCTGGGATGACTTCTTTGGCAACCCCGATCCTTACTTCACATTGAAAGATGGCAACGAGGTGGTCGTGTATTCATCAGCCACAGTGGATGACGCTGGGTCCGCGACCTGGACGGGCTTGGGGATTGTCCTGAACAACCCGCCCTATTCCATCGACTTCTATGACGAGGACCTGTTCGACGGCGACGATTGGCTCGGCTGGGCGCCTTTTACGCCCAACGGTCCGGGCACCATCGGAATCGATGCCAACCCCAGCAACGCGCAGCTCACCATAGGTCTGAATCCCGTGGTGGTGGTGTCAGACAGTGCCCTGATTACCGTTTACCCTGTCCCGTTGGTGGGCATAGAGGCTTCGGGTGAAGCTGCGCTGGCCTGCACCAATGACAGCCTGTTCCAGTACGATTGGTGGAGGGGAGACAGCTTGATGGCAAGCGGCTCGGAGCCCATTTACACCCCCCTTGAAAGTGGATGGTATTCGGTCATGGGCCTGGATTCCAATGGCTGTACTGCACAGTCGGACAGCCTCCTGTTTTGTTTGCCCGATGCTGCGATTCCGCTGGAGTTGATTGAACTCAATGGGTCGCCCATGGCGTTGGAAACACAGGCAGGACTCAATTGGTGGCTCTGGAGTGTCAACGGCATCCCGTTTGATACGCTCTCATCCGAAGGGAGCGTGTGGTTCCCCATGGCCAGCGGATGGTACAGCGTCGAATCCCAGACGGCGTTGGGCTGCCCGGTAGCGAGTGATTCCGTCTTGGTGTGCTGGCCGCTCTCGGCGCCCTCGATCATGCAGGACGTCGATGGCAACCTCGTTCTGGATGAAGCGGATTGGAATGGCATCCAGTGGTGGGTAGACGGTGAGCCGCTCGCCGGAGAGGAGGAGGACATTCTCGTGGCGCCGGGCGAAGGCGCCTACACGGTGTGGGTCACGGACTTCCACGACTGCCCGTCCGTGCAGAGCGAGGCCATCACCTATGTCGACGTGCGGGAAGAGCGCGTGAATGCCCTTTGGCGGTTTGGTCCCAATCCGTTTGCGGGTGGGCTGACCTTGTCTGTGGCCCCGGAGTGGAAGGGGGGACAGGCTGTGTTGCGGGATGCAGCAGGTCGCATTGTGGTTCAACGCCTGATTCGCGAAGAGCGGTGGACTTGGACCCTCCCCGAATTGCCCCAAGGCATTTACCTCATGCAGTTGATGGACGAAAAGGGCCGCCCATCGCAGGTTCGCCGGGTGGTCAAGAAGTGAGTTGATGCACTAAACCTCAGACTGCATCGCACGTTTTTTGAATATGTTGTTTTCGAGATTGATGCTGTGGGTATTGGCTGTGGGCATGATGTCCTCGGCCCATGGGCAAATGCTTCAGGGGGCGTCTGACCTCAACCTGGAGCAGTCATGGCCACAGGAACCGGACGGATGGACCTATCCGGTGGCGGTTTCCGTGCCGACGGGCGAAGTGCCCGCCCAAGGATTTCCCGTGGGGGTCCTGCTGCACGGCAATGGGGGCAATGGTTTTCAGATGCTCAACCTGGGGGGCAACCTCTTGACGGACCACATTCTGGTGGCGCCCACGGGATACCTCAACTCCTGGAACCTGTGTGGAGAGAACAGTGAGGCCCCCGACATCGCCATGTTGTCCGACCTCGTCGCCCAGTTGTCGGTGTTTGACAATGTGGATGCCAACCACATTCGCCTGATCGGCTCTTCGAACGGAGCGGGGCTGGTCAACCAGGCCTTCATCGAGTTGGATGATCCGGGTGTCGATGCCTTCGTGGCGATTGTGTCCCAAATGAACCAGCCCCAATACCACCAAGGAGCCTTCCACCGGCCCTCGGGGGTGACGGATGCGCCGCTGGCTTTCTGTGGCTACGACGAAGTGGTGGTTCCGGCCCAAGGGCGTAAGTACCTGTCGATCTGCAACCACAATGACTCTGTGGTGCCCTACGATGGAGGGCCCGCGGTGGGCAATTTCTTTCTGCCTGCGGAAGTCGCCATCCATCGGGTTGCGCTGCAACAAGGGCACGTCGGACCTCCCGTTCCGGGCGAGCCTGTGGCGGGTACGGGGTTGACGGCATTCAGCTACCTCGAGGGGAATGTGGTGCTCGTGCGCGGCAATGCCGGACACGGGACAAGCCCTTCCCAGACCATGGTGGCGGCTGAATTTCTCAGCATCGACGATGTGGCGCCACCCCCACCTCCCGAATTCGAATGTCCGGAGGATTTGGATTTGGATGGCATCGTCGGTGTCTCCGACGTCCTGATTTTGCTGGGTGAATTCGGATGTGTGGAGGCGTGCGGTGCGACGGACATCGATGCGGATGGTTTGGTGGGCGTCACCGATGTGCTGGCCATGCTCAACGTGTTTGGGACGCCTTGTTCGGATGCACCCTCGGTGCCCACCGTCATGACGGACTCCACCTATGCGATTGTGGTGGACACGGCCATCGTTTATGCGCAGGGGTTGAGCCATGAGGCCTTGAATTCGGACGCCTCCACCACCATGCCGTTGCTGCTGGATGCCTATGTGCCGCAGGGGGCAGGGGAGAACCGGCCCGCCATCGTCGTTATCCACGGCGGTGGATTTACGGGAGGATCCAGGAGTGGTTGGAGGCCCGTCTCCCAAGCGGAATACTTCGCCAGCCGAGGTTGGGTGGCGTTTTCCATTGATTACCGCGTGCTCTCTGACATCGGCACGGTGCCGCAAGAGTGGGCTGACTCCGTGTTCAGTGCGGGGTCTGACAGTGTTGGGCTGGGCCAACTGGCGCAAGGGATTGCCATCTATCCTGCACACCGCGATGCCAAGGCCGCCTTGCGGTGGGTGGCGGCGCATGCCGAGGACTATTCCATCAACATGGATTACCTGACCGTGGGTGGAGGCTCCGCAGGCGCCATTACGTCCGTTGGGGTCAGTGTAACAGAGCCAGGCGATTTCACCGACGAACTCACCGTGGCGCAGGATCCGACGCTGGCCACCACCCACTTGGGCCAGGCCTATGAGGTGCAGACCATCCTCGATTTTTGGGGGTCGCCTACTTCTGTGAATCTGCTGGAAGGCGTCTATGGAGTCGATCGATTCGATCCCAGTGATCCGCCGTTGTTCATTGCCCATGGCACAGCGGATTCTACCGTGGTGTTTTCCAATGGGGAAATGCTCCAAGAGACTTGGGAAACCCATGGCATACCCCATGTTTTTTACCCATTGGAGGGTGCGGGGCATGGACCTTGGGATTCCACGGTGCCGGACGAGAACGGCGACCCTCAAACGCTGTTTGAGCTCGCCTTTGATTTCATGGTGGAGCAGCAGGCTTTGACCGTGGAGTGACCCTCACTGTCACTCCTCCAGGATGCAGCGGAGGCACAACCCGTAATCAGGTGCGATGCCGCCACACGCGGTGAGGAAACGTTCCTCGTTGATGCTGACGATGAGGATTTTGGTGATGTCCGAGGGGTCTTCATGAATGTGGTCAAACCGGGTCCAGAAACTGGTGAATTGTGACGCTTCAATGTGGGAGGCAGGATTGAATTCCAGGGCGATGGAGCCGGAAGGCTGGGCGTTGAAACCGAATCGGTTGAACTCCAAGTCTGTTGTGGTGAAATCCCAATCGGTCGGGTCACAGAATTCGGCTCCTTTTACCTGGCTGAAGGGGGCAGTAGACGTGCTTATGGTGTATTGGTGAAGCCGACTGAATTCAATGGCCGTGGGGACCCTCCATCCTTTGGGGCAGATGCCTTTGGCTTGTAGCAGGCTCCATCCGTTGTAAAAGGTGTTGTAATGGTCCGGCAAATCGGGGTTGATGACACGGGCAGGTGTCTTGGTGTTGGCCAATTGGTTGGGGCCGACTGCTGGGATGGGGGTGCCGTCGGTGAATTCCGTGGTTCTCAAGTTTTCCGCAAACCAACATTGTTCTCCGATCTGGACAACCTCATAGGTGTGTCCATCCATTGTGGGTGAAGTACAGGTCTTCAAGTCCATCGCTTCTGGGGCACATGAAGACAACACAAATGCGGGAGCTAAGGCGCTCCAAATCAGTTTATTGGATGTCATAATGAAAGAACCGATCAAGGATGAACGGGGTTGCATCGGGGTGCATTTTCTCTTCCTGCAGAGAGAACGCTTTGTTTGCTTTGGGCGTTGCTTGGGCTTGGCACGGAGGTGACGTTGTGCTTTAAGTTCGCGCCATGGCCAACGGTTTTTTTGCCCTTCTGGATGACATTGTCCTGATCATGGATGACGTCGCGGCGGTCACCAAGGTGGCGGGGAAGAAGACCGCCGGCATCTTGGGCGATGACCTTGCGGTCAACGCGGAAAAGGCGGTGGGTTTCAAGGCATCTCGCGAGATTCCTGTGCTTTGGGCCATTACCAAAGGGTCTTTCCTCAACAAGCTCATCATCCTGCCGATGGCGTTTTTGCTGAGCGCGGTGGCCGATTGGCTCATCGAGCCGATCCTTGTTCTTGGCGGGGTCTACTTGTCATTTGAGGGGGTCGAAAAGATGGTCCACCACCTTCCGGGTCGTGCGGCACATGCGGTTGAGCCAAAGGGAATTGATGAAAAGGCGCGGATTCGCAGTGCTGTTTTGGTGGACTTCATTTTGTCGGTCGAAATCATCATCCTCGCATTGAGTTCTGCTGCGGACGCCACCTGGGTCGTGCAGGCCATATCGGTGAGCATCATCGCGCTGCTGGCTACCGTGGGTGTCTATGGACTGGTGGGTTTGATTGTGCGCATGGATGACGCGGGCTTGGTGCTGATGCGCTCGTCCTCCCGCGGCATACAGCGCCTTGGCAAGGGCATGGTACGGGGTCTGCCGATATTGATTCGGGTCATCGGTGCAGTGGGCACGGCGGCCTTGATATTGGTTGCCGGCGGCATCTTTCACCACCACCTCCCGCACGTTCACCATTGGGTGGCGCCTCTGCCGGGGTTGGTGGCCGACACCTTGCTCGGCCTCACTGGAGGCGCCATGGGCTATGGGGTTGTGCTGCTCGTTGGACGCATGGTCAAAGGTTGAGCCGCTCACTTGCGGCTTTCCCTTGGGTATGATGGGTTAGCTTGTGGCCATGAGCGAATTGGATGTGATCATCGGTCCTTCGGAGCCCAGGTATTGGTTGGCCCTCGGCGGGTGCGCTGTCGGCGCGGCCCTCTTGTTGTGGGGGGTGCAGCGCATAAAGGGGGACCGAACACGGGCGATGCGGGCCATAGGCATTGGCATGTTGGGGATGCAGGTCTTTGAATTGGTTCATACCGTGGTCAATCCGGACATGGCCTTTTCTCTGCACCGCTCGTTGCCACTTCACTTCTGCGGTTTGAATGCGATTCTTCTGGGTATCCTGTGCTTCAGGTTCAATCCGGTGTTGTTTGCCTTTGCCGGTTTCATGGGTATGATTGGAGGGTTGCATTCGGTCTTGACGCCTCAGTTGCCTTCTGGAGATGCCCTGCCTTTGCTGGTGCTTTTTTATGTCAAACACGCCGCCCTGGTGGTGGTGCCCATCGTGATGTCGCGGTCATTTGGATGGCGTTTTCGCCAGTGGGATTGGATCCGCGCCTATGTGTGGGCGGTGATCCTTTCGACTGTCGTGATGGGATTCAACGGATGGCTGAACCTCTCTTTTCCGCACCCCGATGGATTGACGGCAAACTACATGTATGTCTGGGAGGCGCCGGTGGCGGACAACCCCTTGATCTTTGATTGGCCTTGGCCTTGGTACTTGGCGCCCTTGCATGTGGCGCTCATCGTGCACCTCTTCGTCATCAATGCCTTGTTCCGCCGCTTTCTACCGGCAGAAAAAGAGGGCCGGCGCTTGGGTTGGTTCGAGTAAAAAGGCCAAGGCTGTCACCCGCATTGCATGCCGAATTGGCCGAGGAGCAGCAGGATGTCTGAAACGGTGACCGCGCCATCGCCATTGACGTCTTCTGGGCAATCGTTGTCACAGGGGCCAAAGGTGCATGTGCCGTCGTCCCAAGTGGCTGCGGCGTCGTAGTTGTCGGCATCGCTGTAGGTGCAGCCGCCGCCAGGTGAGCCTGGAGGCATTGGACAATACACGGGCGGAAACAGACAGCTTCCGTCTTCAAAAGCCGCATCGGGATCATAATTGCAGGCCGTGGAGTACGTGCACCCGCCGTATTCGACTACGACGCAGGGACCGTCCGTCCACGTGACATTGCCACCAAAAAACTGCGCCAGGCAGCTGTTTTGGTAAGTGGTGCCATCACAACCGCACACCGGCTCAATCACAGTGGCACAAATGATGATGCTCCCTTCGTCGAGGTACTCCTGGCTGATGCAGCCCTCGTTGCAACTGTTTACGCAATCGTACAAGGAAGCATAGAAGGCGGGGCTGTAGTCTACCGGTCCCACATCCGTCCCACAGCCGCTGATTTCCGTGCAGTAGCCATTGAGGTGGGTATAGCCGAGGATGGCATCGCAAGGACCAAAGTCGACGCCGGCCACATTAAAACACGGGTCGATTTCGTCCAAGTCGGGGTCGATGGTCAATGTGGCTGTGGTCCAGCTTTGGTTGCCGCAGTCATCCTCTGCGTAAAAGCCCACAGTCACGGTCACCGTTTCAGTGCAGTCGATGAGGGGGATGGCGTCGAAGTCGTTGCCGTAGGTGACTGCGCCGCACGCATCATCAGCTGTGCCCCCGGCAGAAGCGGCAGCCCAAGCAAACATGGCGCTTTCGGCCACGAAAGCGTCCGCGCATCCGATGGTGGCATCTGCGGGAGGGACCGTCCAAACAGGCGGAGTGATGTCTTCCACGGTGATGGTCTGCACGCCCGTGGTGACATTGCCACTGGGGTCGGTCGCGGTAAAGGTGCGCACCAAGGTGTATGACCCCGCGCAGGTGCCTGCGATTTCTTCAATGGCTTCATTCAGGGTCACGATGCCGCTGTTGTCTGATGCGGTGGCTTCCTCCAGGATGAGGGGCGATCCGCATTCCGTGGTGACATCATCCGGGACAATAAGCTCGGGTGGAATGTTGTCTGAGTTTGTGCAGGCGCCATCGGTCCAGCTGGTGACCCCAAATCCGTAGTAAGCGATACAGTTATTGGAATATGTGACGCCATCGCAACCGCATACCGGATCAAATATGCCGGGGCAGAGGACAAACGGATCGATGACCTCAGGGTCGATGCATCCCGGTTGTGCGTGTGCCTGAAAACTGCTGATTCCGAGGGCGATAATGGTAAAAACAGTCAATCGAAGCATAATTACAAGATACGAAATCTCTTTCCTTGGACTGACCAAAGAACGGTTGGGGTTTGGATAACTGGTTTATCCACTCTGTTGATCATCAGATGATTCGGTTTACATTCTGAGCGCAAATTCAAACACCATGACAGGATATTACGGTTACGAGCTCAATTGGCTCGGCATCACTTTGGCGGCGCTCATGCCGCTTTTGATCGGGGCCATTTGGTATCACCCCAAAACTTTTGGCAAGGCTTGGATGGCCAGCTTGGGCTTCACAGAAGAAGACCTCAAAAAGGGCAACATGGCCGTCACCTTTGGTGTGGCATTCCTCATGTCGTTTACCCTCGCCTACTACTTCGCCATGCGCTATCACGCTCACGGCGACAACGGGGTCATCGCCCATGCGGCTTACCATGGCTTCATGACTTTTGGCTACTTGGGCATGCCGGTCTTGGTCACCCACATGCTGTTTGAGCGCCGCAGTTGGCAAGGCATCCTGATCAATGTGGGCTACTGGTTTCTCGCTGTCATGGCGATTGTATTGATGGTCCACCTCATGCCGGGTGCCGAAATTCCCGAGGTGCCGGCATAAGTCCGGGTTCGTTTCCTTCCTACCATAAGCCAATCATTTCATGTCCGGGCTTCTGCGTCAGATGTTGGCGTGGATGTCCGGACGTGTGTTTTGTTGTCCCCTTGAATAAGCCCACCTCGTGCTTATCTGATGTTCCTCAGTCTCTTTTGACTGTCGACCGGAAACCTCATGAATTACAGCATAATCCAACGATCTTTTTGTTGTTATGCGCTGTTTCCTTGTTGTACTGTTCTGTTTTCCGCTGGTCTGTTCCGCTCAAGAAGCCTTGGACTTTCACCCGGATTTTGACGGCGATGGGTGTTACGGTGCTGTTGACCTGACTTCCCTGCTTTCCATGTTCGGTAACTGCGGCATGATGGATTCCGATGCGGCTACTGGATTTCAGCCATACAATTCAGGGGATTCGTGCTATTCCGCTTTCGATTTGGTGCCATTTCTCGCTTTGTTCGGTACGTGTGAAGGGGGACCTTCCACATGGACCTGCGGGGAGCCATTGGCGTATGACGGTCACGGGTATGCCACGGTCGAAGTCGAAGGACAGTGTTGGTTTTCGGAAAACCTGCGGTCCAACCACTATACGGATGGCACCACCATCGATGAGGTCTTGGATGCGGCCACTTGGGCGGGTTTGTCCTCCGGGGCCACGGTGATTTTTGGGGAAGGCACGGGCGGTTGTTCTGAATTGTCTCCGTTGGACGCCTGTGACGAGGCGGTTTCCCTCGAAGCTTTCGGCCGGCTGTACAACGGTTTTGCTGTCGCAGACCCGAGGGGATTGTGCCCTGCGGGATGGCATGTTCCATCTGATGCGGATTGGAGCGCATTGGAGGCAACCTTGGCCGATCTGGGATACGCGGGGCAGGAGGGCGTAGCGCTCAAAACGACCTCGGGATGGTACAACTCGGGCAGTGGCCAAGACTTGGTGGGCTTTTCAGCTGAACCAGGAGGGTATCGCTTCCGGAACAACGGGGTGTTTCTGGATGCGGGTGCCAGTGCTTATTTCTGGTCTTCGACTTCATCGGGGGTGGAGCATTGGTTCCGATACCTGAACAATGGTCTGCTCGGCATCGTGCGGAGCGACAGCGACCTGCGCAGTGGATTCTCCGTTCGCTGTCTACAGGACTGACATCTGGATCAAGCCCGGTGGGCTGCTGGGATGGTGAGAAAGGAAAAAGCCCCACCCGGACTTTCCGGGCAGGGCCTCTCCTTGGAAGAACCCGAACTCAACCTATGGTCGGGGTGTCAAGCTTGGCGAGGGAAGCGGCGATTTCCTCCTCGCTCAATTCATGCAGTTTCAATTCGCCGCGGAGGTAGGTCTCGTAGGCGCCGAGGTCAAAGTGGCCGTGTCCGCACAGGTGGATGAGGATGGTCTCTTCTTTGCCTTCCTCCCGGCAGCGCTTGGCTTCTTCAAAAGCGGTCGCGAGGGCGTGACAGGTCTCAGGGGCGGGCAGGATGCCTTCGATGCGGGCGAAGGTGGTGCCCGCCTCGAAGCAGGCGAGCTGGTCGTGCGCCC
>DGOE01000141.1:0-146 GCA_002389295.1 Flavobacteriales bacterium UBA4474
CCCGTATCTGCAGTGAAGTCCGTGCTGTACCCCATGTGGTACTTGACGTCGCCGTCAAAGTCGTCGTCATGGTCGTAGGCCTTGCCCGCAAACTCCTCAAAAATGTCGGTATACGGCTTGTTCAGGATGTGCGCGAGGGTGTTCAA
>DGOE01000141.1:154-31813 GCA_002389295.1 Flavobacteriales bacterium UBA4474
GCCGCGGTGCGCCATGCCGATGATGAATTCTACGGCACCCAATTCGCTGCCGCGCTCGACGATGGCATCCAACGCCGGGAGCAGGCTCTCTCCGCCCTCCACACTGAAGCGCTTCTGGCCCACGAATTTCTTTTGCAGGAACTCCTCAAAAACAGTCGCTTGGTTGAGCTTTTTGAAGATCTGCTTCTTTTCCTCCACCGTCAGCACCGGCCGGTTGGCCAACTCGATGTGGTCCTTGAACCAATTCCACCGGTCCGGCTCGCGGATGTACATGAACTCGATGCCGATGGAGTGGCAATAGGTCGCCTCCAGGTGGGCGATGATGTCCCGCAGGGGCGCTGGCCCAATGCCGACCTCGCTGCCCGCCTCGAAGGTGGTGTCGAGGTCAGATTCGTCCAGCCCGAAGTGGGCGATGCTGAGGTCCGGACTGTAATCCCGGCGCGCACGCACCGGGTTGGTCTTGGTAAACAAGTGACCGCGGGTCCGGTAGGCGAGGATCAGGTTGATCACCCTGAATTCCTTGGGAGCTACCGGCGGGCCTGAAGCCGAGGCGGCGCCTCCCGAGGGTGCGCCCCCCTGGTCGAGGGCGTCCTCCCCGTATATCCTTTGGGCAAAATCAAAACCGAGGAAAAAGTGACGCCAGGTCGGATCGACCGAGTTGGGGTCATCGAGAAACTGCCGATAGAGCGCTTCGATGGCGGCCGGTTCGGCGTTGCTCAGGTGGGAGTGCAGGTCCATGTATTCGCAGGGTGCGACTCACAAAGTTAACCCGGTGAGGACGCCGTTGACGTCCCAAAAAAGGTGGTTTTCACCAATGAAATACCACCTTTAGTGAAGGCGCTCTGTGACCATGGCCGCGAGGCCGTGCAGGAAGGCTGTAGCGGTGGTTGAGCCACCGAGGGCACCGCTGGTCTGCTGGGAGAAGCGGCGCAGTGCGCCTTCGGCCAAGGCCACTTGTCCCGCCATGGCATCCCGCAGTTCGGCGTCCACGCCGAGGCCGCGGTAGCAGTCGATCACGCGCTGGACCTTGCCCTCGCTGCGCCCGCCCAACTCCGCTTGAAGGGTGCTCAATTGGTCACCTTCGGCAATTTCAAGGGCGCGGATGAGCAGAAACGTTTTTTTGTCAGCGAGAATGTCACCGCCCACCTGCTTGCCGAATTTCTCGGGGTCACCAAAGGCGTCGAGGTAGTCGTCTTGCAATTGAAAGGCCAGGCCGACATGCAAGCCAAACTCGTAGAGGGCGTCCAACGTCTCCTTCCCCGCCCCTGCAACGCGCGCACCCATGTGCAACGAAGCGGCCAGCAACACGGAGGTTTTGAGGCGGATCATCTCCATGTAAGCGTCCAACTCCACTTGTGGTTCGGACTCGAAAGCCATGTCCTGCTCCTGCCCCTCGCAGACTTCGAGGGCGGTGCGGTGGTACATGCGCATGAGGTCGGGCAGTGCGCTGGCCGGTGCATCGAGCAGCGCCTCGCAAGCCATGACATGCAGGGCGTCGCCAGAGAGAATGGCCAGGTTGTCGTTCCACTTCTCGTGCACGGTGGCATGGCCGCGCCGCAGGGGGGCATCGTCCATGATGTCGTCGTGCATGAGGGTGAAATTGTGGAACAGTTCCACGGCAATGGCAGCGGGCAGCGCCGCTTGGCGTGTACCACCACAGGCCTCACAGGCCGCCATGACCAAGGCGGGGCGCAGGCGTTTGCCACCCAATCCCATGAGGTAACGGACCGGAGCATACAGTGCTGATTCTGGGTAGCGCTCAAGGAAAGCCGAACACCCTTCTTCAAAGGCAGCCTTGTAAGCCGTCATCGTCTCAGCTGTGGCAGAAGGGGTCACGGCGCCACTCATGACAGGCCCAGGTCCAACTGCCCGTGGATGTAAGCGCCATAGCCACTTTTGACAAGGCCATCGGCGAGTTTGCGCGCCGTCTCGGTGTCGATGAAGCCCATGCGCCAAGCGATCTCTTCAAGGCAGGCGATTTTCAATCCCTGCCGCTCCTCGATGACCTGCACGTATTGGCTGGCCTGGGTCAAGGAGGTAAAAGTGCCGGTATCGAGCCAGGCGGTGCCGCGGTCGAGCTTGCTCACAAAGAGCTCGCCCATCTCGAGGTATTTGCGGTTCACATCCGTGATCTCGTATTCGCCCCGTGCGCTCGGCTCCAGGTTTTTGGCGATTTCCACCACGCGGTTATCGTAGAAGTACAGTCCGGGTACAGCGAAATTGGACTTGGGCGTTTCGGGCTTCTCTTCAATGCTCAAGACGCGGTCCTCATCGTCGAATTCCACCACCCCATAGCGCTCGGGATCGCTGACGTGGTATGCGTAAACCATGGCCCCTTCCACGTCGGTATTGTCGCGCAGGATGCGGCCAAACCCCCGGCCGTAGAAGATGTTGTCGCCGAGGACGAGGGCGACTTTATCGTCGCCGATGAACTCCTCCCCGAGAACGAAGGCTTGGGCGAGGCCATTGGGTACTTTCTGCTCCACGTAGGTGAAAGTGCAGCCCCACTGGCTGCCGTCGCCGAGCAGGCGCTGAAAGCCCGGCAGGTCGTGCGGCGTGGAAATGATGAGGATGTCCCTGATCCCGCTGATCATCAGCGTGGACAAGGGGTAGTAGATCATGGGCTTGTCATAGATGGGCATCAGCTGCTTGCTGATGGCCTTCGTAATGGGGTAGAGCCGGGTGCCGCTTCCGCCGGCGAGGACGATGCCTTTCATGCCGGAAAGTTCCGGCTTCAGGCCCGCAAGGGCAAGGACTCTTGCACAGAACCGTAAAATCCGTCCACCCAAGCGCGCACCAGGCACCGGCGCGCTGCACCTGGCAGGTCCTCAAAAGCCGCCCTTCCGTGCACCACGGTCCGGTTGTTTGCCACCAGCATATCGCCGCGCTTCATTTTGAATTTCAGCGCATTACGGTCCATGTCTGCATCGATGAAGTCAAACAACTGCGTCAACTCGCTCGGCACATCCCTGCCGATTTTGGCCATGGCGCGCTCTGTCCAGAACCGCATGTAGCGAAAGACGAGGCCGTGCTCATCTTGGTCAAAAACCGGGATGGCATTGGCGGCGATGGCGTCATGGTTTTGCTTCAAACCGGGAGTCACCACGTCGCGGGGCCACGCTTTGCGTGCCACCGCTTCCAATTCGGGATGGGTTTTGCGCAGGCGGTGCAGCAAATCGTTGGCGCTGGCCAAAAGCGATTGTCCCCCTTTGGAACCGGGCTGCAGGCAGAGCAGGCACACGAGGTCGGGGTTGTAAGCCGCATCGCTGCTGTCCGTGTGCATGCCCGTGGCCGCTTTGGTTTTCGAGATGGGTGCGTTGGACTTTTTGTGGTTCAAGCCCTGGTCCACCACATCAAAGAGCTGGCCATAACGGCCGTTCAACCGGCCGAGCTGCCGCAACAGGACCACGTAGGCCCAACGCAACTGGGCATCCGTCCAAGAAGGCGGTGCGCCCAACACGGCGTGACCGTGGACAGATGCGATCTGAGCAGCGATGCGGCCCACGTCGATGGAAGGCACTTCACCTCCGTTGAGCAACGCCGCCAATGCGGCCTCTGCATGGTCACTTGACGGCAGCGCAAGGCGCAAGGCGTGCGGGACAGGAAGACGCAAAACCTGCGTCCTCGGGATAAATGGGAGGTGGAGTGAGTTGGTCATGGCTGCAGAGAAAAGGCGACATGCAAGGGCAAGTCTGTGAGGGGGCCAAAGAATTCGGGGTCCAGCGCCACGTGATCGGCTGTGATGTGGAGCTCCTCCACATGGGGCATGTGGGTGAATCCAGCAGCGGCGAGGGAGGAGAAATAGGTCGTAAACGTTTTGTGGACTGCTTGGACTTCAACCGAAGCGCCATCCCGTCTCCAGATGCGTCCGGGGAAGGGGACATCTGTGCTCGAGAGGTAGCCGCCCACAGGGCGCATGTAAAAGGGCTTCTCGGCGGGCTTGATCCAAGGCAGCATCGGGTGCGGAACCGTAAAGATGAACCGCCCTTCGGGCTTCAATACAGCGCGGACCCGCTTGAGGATGCGCAGCATGGAGGCCGCGTCCATGTAGTTGAAGAGAAAGACCGCGATCACCAGGTCAACGGGGTTTTCGGGGTCACCGAAATCCGCTTTGCGCAGGTCTGAAACCGCATAGGTCAGGTGATCCAACCCAAGGGTATCCGCCGTTTTTTTCGCACCGGCAATCATGCCCTCAGAGACATCATGGCCTTCTACGGAGGCGGCCCCCTTCCGGGCGAGCTGTCGGCCCACATACCCTTCACCGCAACCGAGGTCCAGTGCGGTCAGGCCCTGCACGTCGCCGCACAGTTCCAACACCCGCGGCCGCGCAGAGTAATCCGAAAGCAGGATGGGGTCTTGGCGGACCCAGAGGTCGGCGTGCCCGTCATATATCTGTTTTGCTTCCATGGGACTGTCGCTCAACGGTTCAATTCCATTTCGAGCATGCGGTCGCAGAACAGCGAGCGGAGCCCGAGTGCCTTGCGCATGCCTTGCTTCATCGCCTCATAATTGGCGGGGTTCTCCGCGATGAGATCCTCGGCGATTTTCAGCATCAGCTCACCGTGCTCATCGTCCAATTCGGCATGCAGCTCAAAGAAAATGGCGTCTTTGCGCGACACGTCGGTGTGGTTGCGGATGGCCGCGATGAGGGGGCGGTAGAAATACTTGACGATGCTCTCCGTCCCCAATCCCAAAGCCCCCAAAGCCTCTGCGGCATTGGCCTGGGTCAGCTGTGCGATGAACAGTTCCTTCCAGGTCTGGGCGATGTCGCCAGTTTCGGGCGTGTTGACCGCCCCAACGGCCTTGCAGAAACGCGCGTACAGCTCGGGGTGCGGCACACCTTGTACCCACTCGGGCTCAATGCCGAGTTCGGCGATTTCAGCCAGCTCCTCCTCCTCGATCATGCCGCTTTCCTCGCAGAGGTTCTCCAAGAGGATGGTGCGGTGCTGCTGTTCTTCCAACTTGCTCATGGCGATGAGCAGGTAATTCTGAAAGCTCTTGGCGTAGACCGAATACTCCGAAGCGAAACGCTGCAATGCACCCACGGGATCGGGCAGGGTGCCGTCTTTTAGGGCATCCAGGTAGGGGTGATTCAGGGCGCGGTGGCTTTCAGCCTCTCCGATGAGGAACGCGACGTGCGTATGGGGGGGTAAAACATTCATGGCAGTCAGAATTTGAGTTCGACTGCAACAAACCAGATTTTGTCATGTGCCGCGATGACGGGGGTCAATGCCCCCTATGACAATCGTCAATGTGGCGGGTTATCCCCGCAGGCCCTCCATCACCTCAAGCTCTGCGAGCTCCACGTCTTCCTCCTCATCGATGATCTCGAGAAGGGGCTCTTTGAAGGTCTGTGCGGTGATGTACCGTTCAAAACCGAGGAGCAAGGAGGGCAGCAATACGAGGTTGGTCAACATGGCCACCAGCAGTGTCGTAGAGACCAACACACCAAGGGCCCGGGTCCCTTCGAAATCCGAAGCGGAAAACATCATGAAGCCAAAGAACAGCACGATGCTGGTGTACATCATGGAGACGCCCGTCTCGCGCACGGCAAGCAGCACGGCCTCGCGCATGTTCCACCCGTGCAGGTCGAGCTCTTGCCGGTATTTGGCCAGCAGGTGGATGGTGTCGTCCACCGAAATACCAAAAGCAATGCTGAAGACAAGGAGGGTGCTGGGCTTGAGGGCGATGCCAAAGAAGCCCATGACCGCAGCAGTAAAAATCAGCGGCACCAAGTTGGGCAGCAAGCTGATCACGACCATCCGACCGCTCCGGAAGAGAATGGCCATCACGGTGGCGATGACCATGACCGCCAAAGCCAGCGACACCAGCAGGTTTTTGACCAGGTATGTGGTGCCTTCCACAAACACAACGCTTGTGCCCGTGATAAAGACCTCGTGCTCAGCGGGCGGAAAAATCGAGTCGATGCGGAGCCGGAGCCGGTCGGTCAAAGCGTTCATCTCCTGGGTACCGATATCGGCGACTTGTGCCGAAACCCGGATCGTGGTCCGGGCGCTGTCCACGTACCGCCCATCTCCATCAATGCCGCTCCCCTCGGTCCCTGTCAAATAGGGCCCCATGAAACTCTGCTCGCGCCGGGAGGGCAGTGAATACCGGTTGGGATTGCCTCCGAAAAAACCCTGTTTCGCCAGCTTCAGGCCATCCACCAGAGAGACCGAACGCGACAATTGGGGCTCCTCGGCCAGCACCGTCTGCAGCCGCTCCACTTTTTTGAGGAAAGCCAATTGGGTCGCCCTGCCCGGCTTGTCGGTGCGCACGACCACCTCGAACGGCATGACGCCGCCAAACCGGTCTTCAAACCAATGGAGGTCGGCGAGGATCACGTCCTCCTGGGGCAGGTCCCCGGCGATGTTGCCCGTCACGCGCATGAGCGAGATGCCGTATGCGCCGATCATGAGGACGAAGGCGGTCACGATGTACACCGTTTTGCGGTGGTGGCTTACCGCCCGCTCGAGTCGGTGGACCACCATGAAGACCCACTTGCGGTCGAGGTGGCTCAAGTGGCTTCTGCGCGGAGGCGGAAGCCAGCTGAATACGGCGGGAATGATCAACAAGGAGATGCAGAACATCGCCAAAATGTTGATCGACGCGATGACCCCGAATTGCTGGAGCACATCGCTGGTGGTAAACATGAACGCCGCAAATCCCAATGCTGTCGTCGCATTGGTCATGAAGGTGGCGTTGCCAACCTTCTTTACCATGCGCGTCAGGGCCAGCCCTTTGTTGCCATGGCGTTTGAATTCCGCTTGGTATTTATTGAGCAGATAGATGCAATTCGGCACCCCGATCACAATCATGAGCGGGGGGATGAGCCCCATCAAAGCGGTGAGCTTGTAGTCAAACAAGACGATGCTGCCGAGGGACCAAATCACGCCCGTTCCCACGACCAGCATGCACACGGCCATGACGATGGGGTTGCGGAAAAAGAGCAACAGGAGCAAGGCCGTGACAAGGGCAGCGAGGCCGATGAACAGCCCCAATTCTCGTTTGATCTTGGTGGTGACCTCCGTGCGGATGTACGGCAGACCTGACACGTGCACGTCGATACCGGTGGACTGTTCGAACCGCTTCACTTCCTCTACGAGCAGTTCGACGGAACGTCCGCGGTTCTCAGAATTAAAGAGCGGCGCATTGACATAGACCATTTGAATGGTCGCCCCCATGTCTGTGTGCAGGAACCCCTCGTAAAAGGGCATGTCCCTCAACCTCGACAGCGCGCTGTCGAGTTCCTGTTGTGTCTGTGGTCGGCGCTCGAAAATGTGGCGCATGACAAAGGACTTTGGGGCGTCCTCTCTCACCAATTCCACAGCCGTACGGAATCCAAAAACACTGTCCACCACGTGCACAGTCCAGCGGGTGCCGTCCGGCCTTAAACTGTCCACGGGGACCTGCACGGCGCGCATGGCGGAATCGAGGTCCCACCACTGCTGAAACACCGCGATGTCGTCGAGCCTATCGTCTTGCACCCCCAGCGCCACCACATTGCCCTCCTCACCAAATTGATCGAGAAAGGACTCGTAGTCCACCAAGGTGGGGTCATCGTCTGGAAGGAGGCCTCCGAATTTGTACCGGATGCTCAAATCTTCGATGCGCGAAGCCATAAAAGCTGTCACCGCGAGGAGTACCAGCAGAATGGGAAGGCGTCCCCTAAGGATGAACGTTGCGAGCCGCGACCACATGGGCAGACCGCAAAGGAAAGACAACCTGTCCGAACTCCTGTGGTTCCTCCCGCGGTGAGGTAACTTCGCCCTCCCAACCGTTCACAAGCATGGACAAGTACGACCTCGTGGTCATCGGCGCCGGACCCGGCGGATATGTAGCCGCCATCCGCGGCGCACAACTCGGGTTTAAGACGGCCCTCATCGAAAAGCGCAGCACCCTTGGAGGCACCTGCCTCAACGTCGGGTGCATCCCTTCCAAAGCCCTGTTGGACAGCTCAGAGCACTACCTCAAAGCCAGCAAGGAATTCGAGGTGCACGGCATCAAGGTGGGGAAGTTGGACATCGACTTCCCGCGCATGATTGCACGGAAGCAGGAGGTGGTCGAACAAACGGTGGCCGGCGTCCATTTTCTGATGGAAAAAAATGGCATCACCGTGCTGCACGGAATGGGTGCCTTCGTGGATGCCCACACCATCGAGGTGACCTCCGGAAAGGGTAAATCACAGCAGGTCCAGGCTGAGCGTGTGCTCATCGCCACGGGTTCCGAACCCGCGAGCCTGCCTTTCATCAAACTTGACGGCGACCGCATCATCACCTCCACGGAAGCGCTGTCGCTGCCGTCGCTGCCCAAATCCATGGCCATCATTGGCGGCGGTGTGATTGGTCTGGAGCTTGGCTCGGTCTACGCGCGGCTCGGAACGGAGGTGCACGTGATCGAGTACCAGGACGCCATCATCCCGACCATGGACCGCACCATGGGCAAGGAACTCCAGCGCGCCATGAAGAAAATCGGCGTCAAGTTCCACCTGTCCCACGGCGTGAAAGAAGCGGTCAATGCTGGTGGAAAAGCCACCGTCAAAGCCGACGACAAGAAGGGAAAAGAAGTCACCTGGGAGGTGGATTACTGCCTCGTGGCGGTGGGACGCAAGCCCTACACCGATGGACTCGGACTGGACAAGGCAGGGGTTCCGCTCGATGACCGCGGGCGCGTGGAAGTGGATGGCCACCTGCGCACCGTTCACCCCCACATTTACGCGATTGGAGATGTCGTCAAAGGGGCCATGCTCGCCCACAAGGCCGAAGAAGAAGGCATCTGTGCGGTGGAGCACATGGCCGGCCAACAGCCGCATTTGGACCACAACCTCATCCCCGGTGTTGTCTACACCTGGCCTGAAGTGGCCGCCGTAGGGCGCACGGAAGAGCAATTGAAGGCTGAAGGGGTGGCCTACAAGACGGGCAGCTTTCCCTTCAAGGCGTCGGGCCGCGCCCGCGCTTCCATGGACACCGACGGCGTCGTCAAGGTGCTGGCCCATGCGGAGACCGATGAAATTCTGGGGGTGCACATCTGCGGACCCCGCGCAGCGGACATGATTGCGGAAGCCGTTGTCGCCATGGAATACCGCGCCTCGGCGGAAGACGTAGCCCGCATGAGCCACGCCCACCCCACCTTCACGGAAGCCATCAAGGAGGCCGCCTTGGCCGCCACTGGTGACCGGGCACTGCACATCTGAACCCCGGAGCGAACCCCAACGGGCGGAGATTGTTGCCCTTTACAATCCGTCGCTGTACCCCATGAAGACCGGCATCCTCCTCATCAACCTCGGCACCCCGGACAATCCACGTCCCGCGGCCGTTGGCCGCTACCTCTCGGAATTCCTCTCCGATGGCCGCGTCATCGACATCCCCTGGATTCCGCGGCAGATTTTGGTGCGCGGCATCATTTCACCCCTGCGCCGGTTCCGCAGTTCGAGGGAATACAAAAAAGTCTGGACGGAAGCGGGTTCTCCCTTGCTCATTCACGGCGAGGAACTCACCCGCAAGGTGGCCGAGCGCTGCACCACACTCGCTGCGCAGCACCCGGAATTGGGTGAGCTTCACGTGCATTTCGCGATGCGGTACCAAAGCCCGGGGATGCCCGAAGTGCTCGAAGACATGCACAAAGCCGGATACGACCGCGTGGTCATCCTGCCGCTGTATGCCCAATACGCCTCTGCCACCACCGGCAGCACGTTGGAGGAGGCCATGCGCCTCATTTCCAAGTGGTATGTCATCCCGGAATTGAAGATGGTCAGCCAGTATTGGGACGATGAGGGCTACCTCAGCTGCTTCGCGTCGCGGGCGGCTCAGTTCGACCTGGACAGTTACGACCACATCCTCTTCAGCTACCACGGGGTGCCGACGCGTCAGGTGGACAAGGTGTATGAGGACAGGCGCTGCGCGAACCATTCCTGTGAGGACGAAATCAACGAGGAAAACAAGTTCTGCTACAAGGCCACCTGCTACGCGACCACGCGGGAGCTGACCCAGCGCCTCGGCATCTCCGAGGACCGCTACTCGGTGGCCTTCCAAAGCCGACTGGACAAAAAGTGGCTCACGCCCTTCAGCGACAAGGTGATCGCAGAACGCGGCAAGGCCGGCGACAAGCGGCTCTTGGTCTTCTCTCCCGCCTTTGTGGCGGATTGCCTGGAGACCACCGTCGAGATTGGAGAGGAGTATGTGGAGATCTTCGAGGAGCACGGCGGCGAGCACCTGGACCTTGTGCCGAGCCTCAATGCAGGGGACGATTGGGCCGATGCGGTAACCAACCTGATCCGACGCCATCTTTGAGGGGTGAACCCCTCTGTCCACAACCGGCCTTTCTTGCTGCCCGACCTCACCGGATTGGGACCGGACCCTTGGCTTCTGCTGGATGCCGCGGGTGGACCGGGCCATGTGCGGGGCATCATCGCCGCCGGCGCCACCCGCTCCCTGACCATTGATCAACCCTCCGATGATGCCTATCGGCAGATTGAAGCCTTTGTGGGTGCTGGCACGGAACGCTGCTTTGGTTGGATGGCCTATGACCAACTGCGGGCGGACCCCCTGCTCTCATTGCCTGCGCAGCGCGGGGTAGGCGTGCCCGTCCCGGTTGTGCACTGGGTGGCCGCGGCCGGTGCACTGGCCTTCGAGGGCACCGGACCCGGTGCGGACCTGCGGTGGATCACCCGTCCAAAAGAAGGGCCGTTGGCCGAACGCATGGAACGGGCGGTGCGCGTGCCACGTGGCCACGGAAAGGCAGGGCCTGCACATCCCGTTCCCGATGCCAAGAGCAGTTTGGATCACCCCGCTTATCTGGCTGCGTTTGACCAGGTCAGGCAGCACATCTTGCGGGGAGACATCTACGAAATGAACCTCTGTCGAGAGCTCTGTGGCCGGTTGCCAGACGCTTTTGATGCTGAGCGCGCATTCGGCGCACTGGTCCAAAAAACCGCAGCGCCATATTCTGCGCTCATTCCTTGGGGGCCCGTGCGCATGCTCTCTGCATCGCCAGAGTGCTTCCTTGAGCGCAAGGGAAACCGGCTCACCTCCCGCCCCATCAAGGGCACGGCACCGCGCCATGAGGATGCCGCCTCCGATGCTGCAGCGGCTGACCGGCTCCGCTTGGACCCCAAAGAGCGCGCCGAAAATGTGATGATCACCGACCTGGTGCGCAACGATTTGAGCCGCATTGCACAACCGGCAAGTGTCACCGTGGAGGAGCTTTGTGGCATCCACAGCTTTCGCAACGTGCACCAAATGGTCTCCACGGTCGCGTGCAACGTGAGGGAAGACGTCAGGTGGTCCGATATCCTGGCCGCCACATTTCCCATGGGCAGCATGACCGGGGCGCCAAAATTGCGGGCCATGGAAATCACCGCCGAGGTGGAGCCGGTCCAGCGCGGTCTGTACTCGGGAACCCTGGGGTGGGCCGACCCCGATGGCCGCGGTGGCGTGGGTGACTTTCACCTCAATGTGGTCATCCGCACCGTCCTCGCCGACCTTGAACATCGCAAGTGGAGTGCGCATGTGGGCGGGGCCATCACCGCTTTGGCGCAGCCCGAAGCCGAATGGGAAGAGACGCGCCTCAAGGCCCGCGCCTTGTTGGAAGTGCTCGAGCAGGGAAGCGGGGAACACACGGCCCCAGGCAATGTGCTGGCCGAATTCGGAGGACATGGATAAGGCGTTTTCCTCCTTGGCAACTGCCATTGAAAGCGCGCTATCTGCCCGCGGGATCCCCCGCGGAAGCAGGGTGTGGTTGGCCGTTTCTGGCGGTTTGGATTCGATGGCTTTGCTGCACGCAGCGGCCCTTGTGGACGGCGACTTCGGTGTGGTGCACGTGGACCACGGCCTCCGGGCGGAATCCGCCGAAGACCTCGCCTTTGTGCGCGCTGCCGCCGGTCAACTGGGCTTGGCCTTTCGGTCCCACACCGTCCAGGGCCTCGCCGACTCCGCGGCGCGCAAAAAATGGGGCGTGGAAGCGGCGGCACGTGCGGCACGCTATGCTTGGATCGCCGAAGTGGCGGGGCCAGATGGCACCGTGCTGACGGCACATCATGCAGATGACCAGCGCGAGACGCGGCTGCTCCACTTGCTGCGGGGGAGCCGACCTGAAGCGCTGACGGGCATGGCAGCGTGGAACGGTGAATGGGGGTTTCAATTGGGCAGGCCGTTTTTGTCTTTGGAGAGGGCATCGCTGCTGGAGGCCATGAATTCCGCGGGGAGGCTGTGGCGGGAAGACCCCACCAACGCCAGCCCGGATTTTATGCGCAACCGCATTCGCCACGAGCTCATTCCCTTGCTCGACAGCATTCGCCCGGGATGGGATGCCGGGCTGAAACGCTGGGGCGGCATCGCCAGGGGTTGGCGTGCGCACCTCGAAGGCATGCTCGCCGATGGAGGCGGTGCGGGGGAGGTCCTCCCTTTGGACCTGCTGGATCAAGCGCCCTCGCCGCTGCACCTCGTCGGCATCTGGGGCCACACTTTCGGTTTTGGCCAGGCCACTGTGCCCGCCTTATTGGAATTGGCGGCAGGCCACACCGAAGTAGGCAAGAAAAGATGCTCCTGCAGCCATGAAGTGATCCGCGAACGGACGGCATTGGTCGCCCGGCCCCTCGGCGACGTTGAAGACCGTGCGCCACGGCATTGGCAGCCCGGCCCCGCAGGAACGGAAGGCCTGCTGCGCACCCCTGACGGCGACCTGCATTGGCGCATGGACGCGGCCAGCGGCGGCGTGGAACTGGACCCCGCAGACAGCACAGCACAGCTGGAGTGGAACCGGGTCAAGCCACCGCTGTGCCTTCGGACTTGGCGGGATGGCGACCGGGTCGCACCGCTGGGCATGGCGGGCCATCAGCGCGTTTCCGATGTGTTGACCCAACGCAAGGTGCCGGCAGCCGATCGGCCGAATCAATGGGTGATCGAACAAGCCGATGGCCGCATCCTGTGGTTGGTCGGGCACCGCATCGACCGGCATGCGGCATTGTCCAGCGAAAGCGATGCGGAAAGGCCCCGGGACATCCTGCACTTGGCCTGGTCACCGGGTCAGTAATTTTGTCCTTTGTATCGCATGGAGCACGTCCTTCCCCCACCCCTGAAACCGTCGTCGGAGCGCGACCGGGAATTGGCACTGGGCCTTTACTTGGTCATGGCCGCACTGTTTGTGGCGAGCCTGGTCTGCTGCAACCTCATCTTCCGAAAGTTCTTCTTCTGGACCGCCCCTGGGATCCAGTACACGTTCGAGGCGAGTGTGGGCTTGCTGCCCTACCCCTTGACCTTTTTGGTCACAGACCTGATCTCGGAAATCTTTGGCAAAAAGCGGGCGGATGATGTGGTGAAAGGAGGATTGGTGGCCTCGGTGTTTACCCTGGGCATCATCATCTTGGCTGGTTCGGCGCCCGCTACGCTGTGGTCTCCGGTCACCGATGGTGAATTCAATCATGTCTTTGGACAGACCGTGCTGGCCGTGGGCGCGTCGATGGCGGCTTATCTGATTGCCCAATTCCTCGATGTCCGCATTTTCCACTTCTGGAAACACCGCACAGGGGGCCGCATGCTCTGGTTGCGCAACAACCTCTCAACCATCCCCTCCCAGTTCGTGGACACATTGGTGGTCCTGGTGCTGTTGTGCGGCGTGGGAGAAATCGAATGGGCCTTGTTTGGCGCATTGATGGTCAATGGATTTGGATTCAAAGTGCTCGTCGCAGCCCTCGACACCCCGCTGGTCTATGCCTGCAGTGCCCTTATCCGGCGGCGTTTCGGTCTGCAGCCAGGCCAAGAAATCGCCCTCTGACGCCTTCTGCTTGACGCGGCCATTCGGAGCGTTCGCAACCGTTGGCCGGCCCCGCGCTGTAACCCGGTCCTACCGGCATTATCTTTCGCGCCCGCAAAGCACTGTGCCCGTGAATCCCCTGCAACCCCTCCTCCCTTGGTTCGCCCTTGCACTTTCCCTGTTCGTTGGCGCCCCTTACATCAGTGCCCAAATCCATGATCCTGTCGCTTGGGACGTTGCCCTGTATGACAATGGTGACGGCACATTGGACCTTGACTTCCACGCAGAGATCGAGGAGGGCTGGCACGTCTACAGCCAGTTTCTAAACCCCTTTGACGGGCCGATCCCGACTTCCTTCACCATAGAAACCGAAGGGGTTTCCACGGCTGATACCGCAGCGGCAGAGTGCGAACCGCACCTGGAGTACGACCCCAATTTCATGATGGACCTGCTGTTTTTTGAGCAGGAGACCCACTGGGTGCACACCGTGTCCTTTCCGGGGGCCATCCCCGACACCATCAAAGGCTATTTGACCTTCATGGTCTGCGACGAAAGCAAGTGTCTGCCACCTGAAGACGTCGATTTTGCCCTGGCCCTCTCTGATATCCAGCCCGAAGATGCCAAACCGGATTACTGCGGAGCAGGACACAGCGGAGGCGGACACAGCGCCGACTTAGGCGGTGGTGATGATGCCCCCATGGGCATTTACGACCCCGTGCAATGGGAGGTGGCCCTGTATTCCACCGGTGACATGACGGCCACCATCCTGGCTACGGCATCTGTGGAAGAGGGTTGGCACATCTACAGCCAGGACAACGACCCGCTGGACGGCCCCATTCCCACCTCATTCACCCTCACCACCGAAGGCGTAGAAGCCGACGTGGCCAGAGAGTGCACCCCAGAGGTTCATTATGACCCCAACTTCGACAAGGATGTGAAGTCGTTTGAGGGCACAGTGCGCTGGGCATTGGATGTGACATGGACGGGTGACCGCCCCGAGCGGATTGAAGGCCTGCTCACCTACATGGCCTGTGATGACAGCAAGTGCATCTTCCCGCCCGACGTTGAATTGAACTTGGCGCTGGCAGACGCCTTGAGTGCACCGCTTCCCGAAATCTGTCCAGGAGAGGAAGCCGCTGGCGGCACTGACCCAGAAGAGGAAAATGGCGGTGAGGGCCTGCTCGTGCTGTTCTTGTTGGGCATGGGTCTGGGGTTTGCTGCCCTTTTTACCCCCTGTGTGTTCCCGCTGATCCCCATGACGGTGAGCTTCTTTACCAAGCAATCCAAGACGCGGGCAGAAGGCATCCGCAACGCGCTGATTTACGGGGCCAGCATCATCTTCATCTACACGGGATTGGGCCTGTTGCTCACCGCGGTATTTGGGGTGGACGTGCTCAACCTCATCTCCACCGACCCCTACTTCAACCTGTTTTTGTTTGTGCTGCTGGTGGTCTTTGGCGTCAGTTTTCTGGGTGCATTTGAAATTCAGTTGCCCTCAAGCTGGGCCAACAAGGTGGACGCCCAGGCCGATCGCGGTGGGTTGATCGGTATCTTCTTCATGGCCGCCACCCTCGCCATTGTGAGTTTCAGCTGCACGGGACCCTTGGTCGGCAGCGCCCTCGCGGGTGCGGCCACTGGCGACTTTGGAGGACCGGTTGCGGTGATGTTTGGCTTCTCGCTGGCGCTGGCCATTCCTTTTACGCTGTTCAGTGCCTTCCCCGGATGGCTCAATTCACTGCCCCAAAGCGGGGGGTGGCTGACCAGTGTCAAAGTGGTGTTGGGCCTGCTGGAGATTGGATTTGCCTTCAAATTCCTTTCCAATGCGGACCTGGTGTTGCAATTGGGACTGCTCAAGCGCGAGCTGTTCATCGCCATCTGGATTGCGGTGGCCTTGTGCATCGCCATCTACCTCTATGGTGGCCTGCGTTTTCCGCACGACAGCAAGTTGGAACGCATGAGCGTGGGCCGGTGGAGCCTCGGCACGGTTTTTCTGGTCCTGGCCATCTACATGGTGCCCGGCATGTGGGGCGCACCACTCAACCTGATTTCCGGTTTCCCTCCGCCGCTGTTCTACGCCGAAAGTGCAGGAGGTGTGGGCGGCAGTCACGGGGGTGATGGTGCTGCAGCATCGGGCCATGTCGAAGCGCGGTTCAGAGACTACGAAGAAGGCCTCGCAGCGGCCAAGGCTGAGGGGAAGCCCATGATCTTGGATTTCACCGGCTGGGCCTGTGTGAACTGCCGCAAAATGGAAGAGCAGGTCTGGCCCCATCCCGAGGTGGTGCGCTATCTGACGGAGGAAGCGGTGCTGGTGTCCCTGTATGTGGATGAGCGCAAGGCCCTTCCCGAGGGAGAGCAGCGGGTGGAACAGTTTGGGGGCAAAGATTTCCGCATCCGCACCGTGGGCAACAAATGGACCTATCTCCAGGCCTCGCGCTTCGGAACCAATGCCCAACCCTTCTACGTCATGATTGACCACAACGGTGAAGCGCTTCTGGATGGTGTGGGATACGACCCCGATCCACAGCAGTTCATCGACTTCCTCAAGGAAGGATTCCAGCGTTTCAAGGATCAACAGTGAGTGCACCGCGCAACAGCAGCAAAGTGAACCGCCGCATCCACAACCCGAAAGTCCAAGCTTAGCTTGCAACGGCCACCTTGCCCGCATGGATAGTCCCCAACGCATACGACAACACTTTGAAGAAGCCCGCGATGTCCTTGCGGCCTTTCTGTCGGATTCCGCAAGCCTGAATGCCCTCGGGCGCGCAGGAGACCTCATGGTGGATGCCATGCGGTCCGGCGGCAAGGTCATCTCGTGTGGCAACGGCGGCTCGATGTGCGACGCGATGCACTTTGCCGAGGAGTTGACAGGCAGGTACCGGGCGGACCGCCTGGCCCTTCCAGCGATTGCGATCTCCGATCCCTCCCACCTCACCTGTGTGGGCAATGACCATGGTTATGAATTCGTGTTTTCCCGGTTCGTCGAGGCCATGGGGCAGCCTGGTGACGTTTTGTTGGCCATCTCCACATCCGGCAACTCACCCAACGTCGTCCGTGCTGCACAGGCAGCCAAGGACGGTGGTATGATGGTGGTGGGCCTGACAGGCAAAGACGGTGGCGCCCTCGCTCCGCTGTGCGATGCAGAAGTGCGGGTCCCGTGGGATGGTTATGCCGACCGCATACAGGAGGTGCACATCAAGTGCATCCACGCCCTCATCGACCACATCGAGGCGCACTGCGCCTAAGGCCCGCTTCTTCCAATGTTGGTTCGCCTGCATGCTGCCGCATTGCGCGGGGTCGATGCCGTGCCCGTCACGGTGGAGGTGCGCGTGGACAGCGGCATCCACTTCTTGATGGTGGGATTGCCGGACAGCGCCGTCCGGGAGAGCCAGCAGCGCATCAAAAGCGCGATTGAGCACCTGGGGTTCCGGTGGCCCGGCAAAGGCATCACCATCAACCTCGCGCCAGCGGGGCTCAGAAAGGAGGGCGCGGCTTACGACCTTCCACTTGCACTGGGCATTCTGGCCGCATCCGAGCAGATAGAATCGGACGCCCTGCCAGGCGTATTGATGATGGGCGAATTGGCCCTCGACGGCACCTTGCGGGCGGTCAGGGGAGGGCTGGCATTGGCGCACGCCGCCATGGCACCGGAGATCTGCAGCCTGATCCTGCCGCGGGCCTCAGCGGAAGAAGCGGCGCTGCTCCCGGACGTTGAGGTCCTGCCAGCCGACCACCTTTCGGGGGTTTTGGACCACTTGTCTGGTGCGCGGCGGCTGGTGCCTGCCCCTTGTGATCTGGCCCATCTGCTCGATCAACAGCGCGCCGCATCCGTGGCGGCGCTTGCCGATATCCGCGGACAGGACCGCGCCATTGCCGCCATGGCCCTTGCCGCTGCCGGTGGCCACAACGTGTGCATGGTCGGGCCGCCCGGTTCGGGCAAGTCCATGCTGGCCCGCGCCATGGTGGGGCTGCTGCCGCCGTTGACCGTGGATGAAGCGGTGGAAGTGAACCGCATCCATTCGGTATCGGACCGATCGACAGCGGGCGGTGGCCTGGTTCTGCAACGGCCCTTCCGCAGCCCGCACCATACGATTTCGGATGTGGCCTTGGTCGGTGGCGGTTCTGACCCCCGGCCCGGAGAGATCAGCCTGGCCCACGCCGGGGTCCTGTTTCTGGATGAATTGCCTGAAATGCCGCGGAATGTGCTGGAGGTCTTGCGCCAGCCCTTGGAGAGCGGGGAGATGACGGTGAGCCGGGCGCGCTCCACCGTTGTGTTTCCCGCAGCGTTCCAACTCATCGCCGCCATGAATCCCTGCCCGTGTGGGATGTATTCAAATGACCCCGCCAAGCGGAAACGCTGCAGTTGCAGCCGCCATGCCCGACAGCAGTACATCCGAAAAGTCAGTGGGCCCTTGCTTGACCGCATTGACATCCACCTCGAAATCCAGCCTGTACGCGCGCGGGATCTGCTTCCTGAATCGGGCGCCTTGGGCCGGCAGCACAGCACCGAGCGACGGGACCGATCCGCAGCATGGCGGGACCGCGTGCAGGCCGCGCGGACGGTTCAATTCAACCGCAACCCCAACGGCGTGACGAACCACAAATTAGAAGGGCAGGCCCTGCACGACCTGGTCCAACTTTCGGGCAAAGGCAACGCCTTGCTCACCCGGTGCATGGACCAATTTGGATTCAGTGCGCGCACCCACACGCGCATCCTCAGAATGGCCAGGACTTTGGCCGACCTCGATGGCCAAGGCGCTGTCCGCACCGAGGACCTGGCGGCCGCCATCGCACTGCGCCGGGCAGGCCGCGACACCGAACAATGGCTGGACCAACAAGGAAATGCGCCACCCGAACTTTTTTCGGCTTGAACCACAGGGGCACGCCGCTAAATTCGGCACATGTCCCATTCTTCTGACAATACCTCCAACGGCCCTGTCGTCATGCCCGTCAAAGGCAAAGCACCCCGGCTGGGTGCCGGCACTTGGCTGGCACCCAACTGCACCGTCGTGGGAGATGTCACCACAGGCACCGGTTGCAGCATTTGGTTCAGTGCGGTCGTGCGTGGGGATGTCTGTGCCATTCACATCGGCAACGACGTCAATGTCCAAGACGGCGCTGTCCTGCACGGCACTTTTGAAAAAACCAGCCTGGTCATCAAGGACAAAGCGAGCATTGGACACAACGCCATCGTGCACGGCTGTACAGTCGAGGCCGGCGCCTTGATCGGCATGGGCGCCGTGGTCATGGACCGCGCTGTGGTGGGTGAAGGTGCGGTCGTGGCAGCAGGTGCTGTGGTGCTGGAAGGGACCACCATCGCTGCAGGCGAACTGTGGGCAGGTGTGCCAGCCAGAAAGGTCAAGGAAGTGGACGCGTCACTCGCCGTGCACTTGGCCGCGACTTCCGAACGGTACAAGGAATACGCGCGCTGGTTTTCACCGGAGGAGCCCGGTTAATTGCCGCGCCCCTCAGCCATTGAACCAAGGGCCGCCCGGCCGCAATTGGATTTCTTCTCCGAAGAACCGTTGGGCGGACTTCACGAAATTCTCGGTGAGGTCGCTGACGAGGAATTCACGGTTTGGCGACCCGTCCCCTGCGGCTGACGACATATTCTGCGAGGACAAGGCCTCGGATACCGCCGAAGCCACGATCGCCGGGCCATCCACCAATTCAACCTCATTTCCCACCACCCGACGGAAGGCCCGCAAGGCCAAGGGGTAGTGCGTGCACCCGAGTACAATCGCATCCAAGTCAACGCCATCGGCGCGCAACCACCCCGCCGCACCGAGGTACCTCCGGATGACGGGATCCATCAATCCATGGTCATGCCACCCCTCCTCGATGAGCGGGGCGAGCAAGGGCGTCGGCCACTCCTCCACGGAAGTGCCTGACTGCCCGGATTCCGCCTGGGCCGCTCTCAATGAATCGCCGTAAATACCACTGCCCACAGTGGCCCTGGTGCCCATGATGCCGACGCGCTGCACTTTTCTACGTGCGAGGTTGCGGACAACGGGCTGAATGACGTCGATGACAGGGAAATCAGCGCCCAGCGCGTCCACTACAGCCGACTTTGCGGCAGCCGAGGCTGAATTGCACGCGATGACCACCGCCTTGCAGCCCTCTGCTTTGAGGTATTCGGCAATGCGCACGGAGTAGGTCCGAACGAGCTCCGGGGAGCGGTCACCATATGGCATGTGCGCCGTATCCCCGAAATACAGCATGCGCTCGGCCGGCATGGCCTGCGCCATGGCATGGGCGACCGTCAGACCGCCAATGCCAGAGTCGAAAATCCCGATGGGCGCGTCAGAGGCCAAGCTTGGCCTTGACCATGGAAATGACGTCTTCTCCACCTTCGTACACGGTGGCCCCGGATGAGGTGTCGAAGATGTACGTGAAGCCCTCCTCAGCCCCTACGGCCTGAATGGCTTCCCTTGCCCGTTCGATCATGGGCTCCAACAACCGCGCTTCCATGGCGCCCAGTTCCTGCTGCACCGTGGCGTAAAACTGCTCCAATCCCTGTTGGTCTTGGGTGATCTCCTGCTCCTTCTGCGCACGAATGGCGGCGGGCCATGATTCGGCCTGTTGCTGATACTCGCCGACTTTGGCTTCGAGGTCGCCCTGCATACGGACAATCTCCTGCTCAAACTGCGAAGCAGCGGTTTCAATTTCCGTTTGAATGGACGTCCGCTCGGGCATCGCTTCCAGCAAGCTCTGCGTGTCAATGTGACCAAAACGCGCTGTCTGGACTTGCGCTTGGGCTGGCGACAGGAATAAGAAAGCGGCCATCATCAGGCCAAAGGATACGGTGTACTTCATGATGTTGTGAATGCGATAGAAGGTCGTGGTTTACTGCTTGGGGCGTCCGCCCGTGGCGCCGCCCACCCTGTTGACGACCTGCTCCTTGCGGTCGTTTACTTTGTTCTTCCCCTTGTCGAGGGTGTCATTCATGCGGTCTTGCAAGCTCTTGCCCTTTTCTCCGTCGTCCTCTGCTTCCTCCCCTTCGATGGTCTCTCCCGGCGTGTAGCCCAATTCCTTGATCACCCGGTCCGAAATGTCGTATTTCGGATTGGTGTAGAGCATGTTGGAGTCTTTGGCTTTGTCAAAGATGACCATGTAGCCCCTGGAGCTGGACAGGTCCTTGAGGACTTGAAAAATCAGCTCTTGTACCGGTTGAATCAACTCCTGACGCTTCTGGAACAGCTCGCCCTCCACTCCGAATTTGGCACGCTGCATGTCGGTGGCTTCAGAGCGTTTGGACGAAATCTCATCCTCGCGCTTCCGGCGCATTTCGGAGGTCAGCAGCACGCGCTCGGCGCGGTAGGCCGTCTCCAACTGGCTGGCCGCTTCGTACTTCTCCTCGATTTCATCCAGCCATCCCGAAGCCAAAGAATTGAGCTCCTTTTGGGCCTCTGAATATTCGGGCAAATGCGACAGGATGTACTCCGTGTCAACGTAAGCATATTTCTGACCCAACATCCCAAAAGAAGGGAGGAGCAGAACGAGGGGAAGCAGGAGGCGAAAGTGTCGCATGGCGTACGGAGGGGTGAAAATAAGGCGGGTCAGGTGCACAACGTTCATTCTGGGTGGATTCGCACACGCGGTTACAAATCGCCGATGTTCATCCCCAAGGAAAAGTGAAACTGCCCGCGTGCCATGCTCGGTGCCGAAATGACATCGTCGAACCGCCAACCGTAGTCCAAACCGAGCAGGCCAAACATGGGAAGGAAAATGCGCATGCCCACGCCGCCGGAGCGGTAAACATCAAACGGATCGAACCCGTCCCCCGTCTCCCAGGTGTTGCCGGCCTCGAGGAAAGCCATGGTGTAAATGGTCGCACTGGGGTTGGTCGATAGGGGATAACGCAGCTCAGCACCGTATTTGACGATGGCACCGGCACCGGTGTTTTGATCGGGGGCGGTCAGGGAGAGGTTATCGAATCCGCGCAGCGAAATGATTTCCCGGCCATCGAGGACGTAACCGCTGAGGAAGACCCCCCCGAGGTAGAAACGCTCGAAAGGTGAAAGGCCGATTTGCCGGTTGTATTGACCGATCATGCCACCGCCGAAATAAGTGCGCAACACCACCGACTTCGGGTTCTCTCCCCCGCCTGTGGTCAAGGGGGTGTACCAATTGGCCACGAACTTCCATTTGTGGTACTCCACAAACCGGAAGCGCTCTTGGTCGCTCAGGCTCGCCCAATCCCTGCCGGGCTGGAAAAGGCTGTATGGCGGCGTGGCTTTGATGTTCAGGCGCAATTCCGAGCCCCACACCGGAAATATGGGGTCGCTCACGGAGTTCCGGCTGATGATCAGGTTGAGGGCAATGTTGTTGGAGCGCCCGTCCGTGAAGCTGAACAACCCGCTGTTGTATTGGTCGAAATCAAACCGCTGGTAGCTCAGGCCGGCGTTCACCGTGAACCAGTCGTCCGGTTGCTTCCACCGCTGGCCGAGTGAAGCGGATACGCCCGTGATCATCAAGGTCTGGCGCAGTGGGTTGGGCTCACCTTCGACGTTTTTGGGCTGGCCGTTGGATTGGATGGACCGCCAGGCTGCCACGGTCAAGGCGTTGGGTTTCTTACCGCCCAGCCAAGGCTCGGTGAAGCTGATGTTGTAGCTCTGAAAGAACAGGCCGTTGGACTGTGCACGGACACTGATCCGCTGTCCATCCCCCATGGGCACTGGACGCCAGGTTCCTTTCTTGAATGCCTTTCCAACGGCAAAGTTGTTGAAGGTCACCCCGAGAGAGCCCACGATGCGGCCCCCGCCCCAACCGCCTTGCAGCTCAATTTGGTCGGTGGGTTTCTCCTCGACCACATACTCGATGTCCACCGTACCGTTCTCCGGATTTTGGATGGGGTTGATGCCAAAAGCCTCCGGGTTGAAGTAGTTCAGCTGGTTCAATTCCCGCTGAGTACGGATCACATCCGTGCGGCTGAAAAGGTCGCCGGGCATGGTGCGGATTTCGCGCCGAATGACGTGATCGCTGGTCTTGGTATTGCCGCGCACATCGACCCTGCCGATCCTGAATTGCTTGCCCTCGACCAAACGGATTTCGAGGTCGATGCTGTCGTTTTCTGCCCGCACCTCCACCGGAATGGCCTGGAAGGTGAGGTACCCATCGTCGCTGTAAAGGGCACTGAGGTCGATGCCCTTCGGGTTCATGAACAGCCGCTTTTCCAGCTCGGCGACGTCGTAGAGGTCTCCGCGCTTGAAGCCCAGCAGGCTGTCGAGTTGGCCACTCGAATACTTGGTGTTTCCTGTGAATGAAATCTCCCTGAAATGAAACAGGCTGCCCTCATCGACCTCCACGACAATCCCCAATTCGCCTTCAGCCGTGCGAAACAGGCTGTCTGCACTCACCCGCGCATTGCGGTAGCCTTTCTCTCTGTAGTGCGCCACGATGGACTCCACGTCGGCCAGGAACTCCTCCTCCAGGTATTTGGAAGGCTTGAAAATCCGCCACCAAGCGCGCTCCTTGGTGTTTTTCATCCGCCGCTTTACCACCTTCTCGCCCAGGTCGTCCGCGCCTTTCACGCGGATGGTACCCACTTTGATTTTCTCTCCTTTGTCGATGTTGATCGTAACACCCGCAGCGTTTTCCAGAATGCTGTCTTGGGTCGATTCTATGCTGATCTGCGCATCGAAATAGCCCTTTTCGAGGTAGTGGTCCTGCAGAATCCGCTGGGTCGTCACCTTGAGGTTTTCATTGACAATTTGGCCGCGAACAAGGTCCAATTTGCCGCGCAGGGTCTCTTGTTCACCGCGCTTTACGCCGCTAAAACTGTAGCGCGTCAGGCGCGGCATTTCCTTGACGCGGATCACCAGGTAGACGTCTTCGTCCCGCCGCTCGGCCAACTCAATGGACACATCGCTGAACAAGCGCTGGTCCCACAGGTTGCGCACAGCGGCTGAAAGGCGGTCACCGGGTATGGTCACCTCGTCACCCACCTGCAGGCCACTAAACAACTTGACGGCCTGCACGTCGGTAAACTCCGCGCCCAACACCGTCACACCCGCGATGCGATAATCACTGGGGACGGCAAGGTCTACTGCGTCAGAGCCAGGTTGGGCCCAAGCCTCTACAACGGAAAGGCAGGCCACCAATGCGAGCCATATGCCGTGCTTGTGCACTTTCATTCCTCCTCGATTACGCCGTTTTCCGGCTGTGAATGGTCTGTTTTCAAGACCTGTTCTCCTGTGCGCCCAAAGCGGCGTTCACGGCCCCGGAACTCCAGAATGGCCGCTTTGAAATGGTCCTCCCTGAAGTCCGGCCACATGACGGGGCTGAAGTGCAACTCGGAATAGGCCAACTGCCACAATAAGAAATTGCTCAGCCGCTGCTCTCCACTGGTCCGAATCAGCAATTCCGGGTCCGGCACATCGGGCATGCCCAGGTGGCTGCGCATGGTGTCCTCTGTGATTTCTTCTGCGGGAATGCCTGCACGCACGATGCGCCGCGCAGCTTCCGTGAGCTCCCATCTGCCGCTGTAACTGAGGGCGAGGATCAAAGTCAACCCCTCACAATGTGCCGTTTTCTCTTCCACATTCCGCAACGCGGCAATGCAGGTGGCGGGGAGCGCGTCAATGGCCCCTGTGGAGCGCAAGCGCACTCCTTTTTTGACCAACTCGCCCACCTCTCCAGCCAGGCTCTCAACGAGCAACTCCATCAGCGCATTGATCTCGGCGGCTGGCCGGGACCAATTCTCAGTGCTGAAGGCATACAGTGTGAGGAACTCCACCCCGAGTTCGCCCGCGGCGCGCACGGCAGAACGCACGGACTCCACCCCATTGGCGTGGCCGAACACCCGGTCTTCTCCGCGTTCCATGGCCCAGCGTCCGTTGCCGTCCATGATGACCGCAATGTGGCGAGGCAAGGCGTTGGGTGTGATGTTCTGTTCGGCCATATCCGAATGGGAGGTGCTCTAAGAGGGGGCGAATGTGCCTACGCCCAAATTGACCTGCAAGGTAGAGACGGGTTTCCTGCCGAAGATTGGGAGTTTTTCACCTTCGGGACACCGAAGATCAACGGTCCCAACAGGTGGTGGGCGACTTGTCGATCCGGAATGTGAACGAAACGTTCATGATCGCAAAGCGGTCATCGAGCCCATTGTACCCCCGCATTTGACCCACCGGATCCACCAGCCCGCCTTCGCGCTCGATGCGGGCTTCGCTCAGCGCCTCTGAAAGGGGGCCTGCTTCGTCCTCCAATACAGCGACACTTGCATAATACCCGCTGATGTCATCGAGGTGGTCCGTCCACGTGCGGCGCATCCCCCACTCGAAATTCAGGGCGGAAAAATGGCCGAGATTGAGCTTGAAGCCAAAGCCGAAGGGCACAGCAAAACCGGTTGTGGCATAACGTCCATCACCGGTATTGGTGCTCTGCCCCTCCGTACCCAAAGGTTGCAGCTCGTACCAGACATCCCCTACCTGCGCCTCGGGCATGTGGCTGTAGAGCGACAAGCCTGTGAAGAGGTAGCCCGTGATCCTGTCTTGTGTATTGCCGATCTGGTAGCGGGTGTAGTTGAATTCCGCCACGACGGCACCTTCGGTGATGGCGTTTCTGAAATGCAGGTTCCTGTTGGCGATCCAAGGGTCGGAGGAATCGACATCGTAGTACATCAACATCGTCCGGTTGAGGCTGGCCTTGACGCCGATTCTTCGGTTCAGATTGAACCTGAGAAAACCGCCAAACCCCGGTTGAAAGCGCCCCTTAAAATGCCCGTTTGGATTGACCTCCCCCAAGTAATACCCGGTGCCCACCGTCAGTCCCAGCGTCTTGCTGGTCTCAAACTTCCGCTGGGCATGCGCGGTCCCCATCATAAGGAACAGGGCAGGCAGCAACAGCAAGGTCCGGATGTTGATCATGTCGTTCTGGGTCAAATCATCAACGCGCTTGGGGCCTGTTTTCTTGCGCCTCGCTGCCGAAATCTCCTTCCCGGGCATCCAAGCCCAGGTGCAATTTGCGCCGGACGGTTTCGATGAAATCCACATCCGGGAGCTGCACCAGCAAGAACGGATGCTCCGCTGGCTTTACAGTGAACCGCGCGGGCGCCGGCACGGTGTGTGAACGGGTGTCGAGGGTGAGCATCAGGTGCTCGTCCCTGCCTTCGGCCTGAATTTCCAGCGTGCCATCCAACGGGATCACCACGGGACGGTCGTGCAGGTTGTGCGGCGCAATGGGGTTGAGGACGATGGAGTTGCTGTCGGGATGGATGATGGGTCCACCACAGCTCAGCGAATAGGCGGTGGAGCCCGTGGCCGTGGAAACGATCAGCCCATCGGACCAATACCGGTTGATAAACACGCCGTTGCGGTGGACAGACACCCGGATCATGCTGGCCACATCCCGGCGGTGCACCGTGATTTCGTTGAGTGCGCGGAAATGGTCCCCCAATCCGGCGCTTGGGAAGTCCACCGCGAGCATGGCGCGGCGTTCGACTTTATAGTGGCCTGCGAGGATGGAGGCCAAAGCCTCAGCTGCGCCGGGCATGGGCAGGTGTGACAGGAAACCAAGTCGCCCGGTATTGATGCCCAGCACGGGAATGGGCCTGCCGGCGAGCATCGCGGCGGTTTCGAGCACGGTGCCATCCCCTCCAAACGTGAGGATCATGTCTGGGGATTGGCCTTCCAGGCCTTCCTTTTCCAAGACAGCGTCCCCGGGCGCATTCAATCCGCGCTCCGACAAAGCCGCATGAAATGGACGCGAGTATGTCAATTCCAATGCGCGGCCCCTCAGTGCAGACAATATGCCGGCAAAGGCGGGGGCGTCGCCGCTGGAGACGACACTCCCATGGAGGAGCAAGGATTGGATCGGTTGGGATGGCCCGTCCATGGTTCAGGTGTTCATGTAGCGCTGGAAGGCGGCCATCCTCAGCTTCATTTCCTCGGCGTATTCCTCCGCCCGATAGAATGCCCGGACATCGTAACCGTGCCTTCTGAGCCCATCGATCAAACCCTCAATGTTGCGGGTAGACAGGCGCAGCGCAATTTCTGCATTTTCGGCTTGGGCCCCGTCACTGACGAGAACCTGCAGGATTTTCACCCCTTCGGATTCCACACGGTGCGAGACTTGGGCCAGGCTGTAATCCTTCCAAGGCATCTCCAGCGTCAGGATGCTGCCCTCACTATACGGGGTCAGGCTGTGGTGGAAGGCTTTCCACAAAAAAGCCCGGTCCGTGCACCCCAACAACATGCCCTCTTCCACAATGGGCACCACGCTCACATTGGCCTCGCAGAGAACATCCACCACTTCGAGAAAGTGCTGGCCTGGGGCCACCATCACAGGCATCAATTGGACATTGGTCAAAAACACCGCGTCCCCCTCTTGGTCGAGCAGGTGCTGCTCAGCCACCAAACCGAGGAACCGCCCCTCTGCGGCGACCGGTAAATGCTCCACCTTGAGCTCATCCATGGCGCGCAACGCCTTCTCCAGCGTATCGCCGGGATTGAGTGCGATGAGTTCTTCGTTTATGATACTGCCTGCATGCATGGACTTTGTTGCCCCTGACATCCGGGACTTATGCGAAATTAGCCGTCTTAAGGTGCGCAACCGCCCGAGGTCCATGGAAACTTTCCCAACGCGACTGAGCGTCAACGTCAACAAAATAGCCACCCTCCGCAACGCCCGCGGAGGAGACCGCCCTTGTCCTGTCCGCGCGGCCGCGCGGCTACAGGCCTGGGGAGCGGATGGCATTACCGTTCACCCCCGCCCCGATGCGCGGCACATCACCTTTGCCGACGTCCACAAACTCAAGGCAGTGGTGACGCAGGAGTTCAACATCGAAGGCTACCCCAATTCGGCGTTCCTGGATCTCGTTTTGGACGTCCAACCCGAGCAGGTCACGCTGGTGCCTGACCCTCCAGGCATCCTGACTTCCAATGCGGGATGGGACACCCAAACGCACGCGGACCTGCTCACCGGGGTCATCCGCCGCCTCCGTGATGCGGGCATCCGCACCAGCTTGTTTATCGGCACGGATCCCGACCTCATCAAGGCTGCAGCCGATGTTGGCGTGGACCGGATTGAGCTCTACACTGGGCCTTATGCCGCAGCCTACTTTGAGGACAAGGAAGCGGCCGTGAAGCCCTTTGTCGAGGCGGCCGAGACAGCCCAGCGCGTGGGACTGGGGGTCAATGCGGGGCATGACCTGGACCTGGACAACTTGGCGCTGTTTGCCCAGCGCGTGTCTCCATTGCACGAAGTGTCAATCGGCCACGCATTGATCAGCGACGCCCTCTATTTGGGCCTGCAAAACGCTGTGGGGATGTACCGCGAGCGGCTCAGGCCCCACTGACCAACAAGCCATGGAGCTCTTTCACAGGATATTGGGAAACCATCCCATCGATGGCGCCCTTCCGCCATTGGTTGTGCTGCACGGATTGCTCGGGTCCTCTGACAATTGGCAGACACTGGGACTGCAATGGGCGGCCCACCGGCCCGTCATTTTGGTCGACCAGCGAAACCACGGGCGCAGCCCCCACCACCCCAGCCATGGGTATCCCGACATGGTCATCGACCTCCTTGACACCCTCGACCTATTGGGGGTGCCGCGCGCCGACATATTGGGCCACAGCATGGGAGGCAAGACTGCGATGCATTTTGCTGACCGCCACGCCGCCCGGTGCAGAAGCCTCATCGTCGCCGACATGGCACCCATCGCCTATCCTCCCCATCACACCCCGCTGTTTGAAGCGATGGAAGCCCTTGACCTCGGCGGCCTGACCCGGCGCAGTGAAGCCGAGGCCCAACTGTCGGCGCGCATTGCCGAACCCGGTGTTTTGCAGTTCCTGCTCAAGGGGTTGTACCGGGCGGAGCCCGCGCGGTTTGCTTGGCGGTTCAACTTGCCCGTCCTGCGCAGGCACCTCGGCGACATGACGGGTTCCCTGCCCTTGGGCAAGCTTGAAATGCCTGCCTTGGCCATTTATGGCACGCGGTCAGATTATGTGCCTGGGCGTGGACTGGAGGCCCTCAACCGCCATTTCACATCGCTCCAATTGGCCTCGCTGGACGCGGGACATTGGCTGCATGCAGAACACCCCGCCGCATTCAAATCGGCCGTTGAGGATTTCCTCGTGGGCTTGAAATGACAACGCCTGCCCGGGCAATTCCGGACAGGCGTTGTGCTGAGTTTGATTGAACTGGATTCAGCCCTTGGACCCCACCATGATGCTGACGCACCCTTCGTGTTGGATCACCGCTTCGGTTTCTGGCACCTGGACGCGAATCGTCATTTGCTGCGTATTCGCTACGCGGAAATCAAAGTGGTCGCTCTCCTTGTCCGAACTGTCGTAAATGCCATTTCCGCGGCTGTCGAGCACTTGGAATGTAAGGTCGCCCAAGACAGGGTGACCACAGACCAGCAGCCTGTAGGCGCGGTCCCCAAAAAAGGTCAGCTCCAACTCGGCCTCATCGCCAGGAATCAGCACGGCTGTGTTGTAGTTGTCGTTCTGCACGTACTCCTCCAATTGTGGAAGACAACGCTTCTTGGTGAAGGTCCGGCATTGGGCTGCAGCGTCGGCCGCGGTGAACATCATCACCAGGGCGAGAGCAGCGAGGGGGAATTTCTTAATCGCAGTCATGGCGTTCTTGATTACGTTCACTGGGCGTATTGGTTACGGACGACGGCAATTGATTCGGAAATCGCGGTCAATGTGGCCTCGTCATAATTCACTTCAGGTCCACCACTGATGACCACTGTGCCGTCTACAGCTGCAGTGGAGACCGCGGGATTCTCGGTGATGGTCACGCCCGCAAAAGCGGCCTCCACCGGGCGCAGGGCCTCTTTCATGTTGGTCAATGCCGGCGTGGGAGCATAACTCCCGAGCAGGCCGATCAGGTTGTCCAGTGTCATTTTCTGTTCCGCAATGCGCAGCTTCAAGTCCGCGGTAGAGGAATTCAGACTGCGGGTGCCCAGGTAGACCCCTTCAATCCAGCCGCCCGCAGCCATCAAGCCGCTGACTTCTTCCATGCCGTTTTCGCGGAACCGGCCGTTGAGCTCGTAAAAGGTGTCGGTGACGATGTCCACCAATGAGTCCCTGACATCGCGGTTGTTGTCCGCCCGTGAAATCAAATCGGCATTGATGATGTCTCCCACACCCAGTCCGTCACACAGCCTGCGACAGGTGTTGAGGTATTCCACTGACTGCTGGTTCTGGTTGAAGATGACCGAGTAGCTCAAATCGCCAGCGTAGATCCCCAAATTGACCGATTGCAATTCAGTGGTTGAATAACCCACTGCATTTTCCAAGGTGTGCAAGGCTTCAGCGTCGAATTGGATGCCGCTGCGCTCGAGCAGCATGGCCGTTTCGATGGGGGAAGGCACCGCATGGAAGATTTTCTTGAAAGCCTTTTGCCGGCGGGCGGGCATCATGCCCTCGGCATCCATGGTCACTTCTGTGGTCGCGTCAGCCCCGTTGGATGCTGCGTCTGGGGCCTCACCACAACCGGTGAATAAGAGGCAAAGGGGAAGTGCGGACCATTTGGCCAAGCGAAGGAGAAGCGTGGGTCGGGCGTTGTTGAGTTTCATGGAGATTCCAGGACGAAGATGTTCAAGCAAAGTGAATCCACGGCCTGTGCGAATTGGCCGCTTCTTGTGAAAGTTATCCTCCCCGAAGGGTGAATGTTGTCGGTTTCGCGGCCAAGTGGCAGTGGGAATCGGCTGATGCACAGGCTGACACGCCGGGAAAGCGCTCAGTGTGCCTCCAACCAATCTGCGCCGGTCTGCACCTCGACCTCTAGTGGTACGGATAACGCGACAGCTTGTTCCATATGGGTGCGCACCACTTCGGTTACGGTGTCCACTTCGTCTTTCGGAACGTCGAATACCAGCTCGTCATGCACCTGCAGAATCATGCGTGTCTTGTATCCGCCCGCCTGCAAGGCCTCCTGTATGCGCACCATGGCCACCTTGATGATGTCGGCCGCAGAGCCTTGGATGGGCGCGTTGATGGCGTTTCGCTCGGCAAACCCCCGCACCACGGCATTGGCCGAGGTGATGTCGGGCAACCAGCGCTTCCGGCCCAGGACGGTCTCCACATATCCATTGGCCCGGGCCTTCTCCACCACTTCGTTTTGGTAGGCCTTGAGGTCGGGAAACTCAGCGAAATAGGCTTCGATGATGCGCTTGGCTTCGCGCCGGGGAATTTTGAGGTTTTCTGCCAATCCAAACGCGCCTTGGCCGTAGAGGATGCCAAAGTTGACCGCCTTGGCTTGGCTGCGCTGGCCGCGGTCCACCGTCTCTGGCGCCACGCCAAACACCTTGGCGGCTGTCGCTGTATGGATATCGGTCCCGTCCAAGAAAGCCTGGCAAAGTCCACGGTCGCCACTGAGCGCTGCCACAATGCGCAATTCCACCTGGCTGTAGTCCGCCGCCAACAGCACGTGGTGCTCGTCGCGTGGAACAAAGGCTTTGCGGATTTCGCGCCCGCGGGCCGTCCGGATCGGAATGTTCTGAAGGTTGGGCTGGGTGCTGCTCAATCGGCCGGTGGCGGCCACAGCTTGCATGTACTGCGTGTGCACACGCCCCGATTGGGCGTCCACCAACTCGGGCAAAGGCCGCACGTAGGTCGAGAGGAGCTTGTTGAGCTGCCGGTATTCCAGGACTTCCTCCACAATGGGGTGCACTCCGACCAATTTCTGCAGGATGTCCTCGCCAGTGGCATACTGGCCCGTTTTGGTCTTCTTGGCCTTCTCCGCAAGCTTGAGGTGGTCAAACAGCACTTCACCCAATTGCCTTGGGGAGTCGAGGGAAAACGGGGTTCCGGCATGCCCGTGGATGGAGTCGGTCAATTTGGCCAAGTCGCCCTCCAAGGCCAAGGCCATGTCGCGGAGGGCGTCCACGTCCAAGCGCACACCTTCGCGTTCCATGTCCGCCAAGACCGGCACCAGCGGGTGCTCCAACGTGTCGAGGAT
>DGOE01000056.1:0-1037 GCA_002389295.1 Flavobacteriales bacterium UBA4474
GGGGGCCACATTGTCCTCTACCGTAACTGTAGCCGTAGCAGTCGACGACAGGCTACATTCATCCGTCACGGTCAATGTTACGGTGTTGGCACCTACGTCCGTGCAATCAAAGCTCGTTACATCCAGTTCCAGGGAAACCGTGCCCTGACCACTGTCATTAGACCCATTATCGATTTGAGCTGTTGTAATGGTAGCGTTGCCTGACGCATCTAAGGAAACCGTCAAATCTTGTGCCAATGCAATGGGCGCTGTTGTGTCCTCTGAAGTAAAGGTGGCAGAAGTGGTAGACGTGTTGCCGCAGGGGTCAGACGCCGTGAATGTTACAAGAGCGGAACCGGTGGCTCCGCAATCATCACTCAAGGCGGTAAAGTCGTGTGTCCAAGTAACGGCCTCACAGTCATCCGAAGCCGTTGCACCGCCGTTATTGCTGAGCCATGTCGTCAGTGCCGCACTGTTGCCTGAGCCATCTGATTCCACCGTCTCGTCGCTCGCTTGGGTGTCGATGGTGGGTGCCGTGGTGTCTTCCACATTAATGGTCTGGACGTGGGAGGTCTCATTTCCACAATCGTCCACAGCCGTGTAGGTACGGGTCAAAGTATAGGTGCCGTCGCAAGAGCCTGCCGTGGTCACGTCGGTCACGCTGATGCTCACATCCGTGTCGCAAGTGTCTGTAGCCGTCAGTGTGAGTGCGGCGGGAATGGCATCGCAACTCACCGTGGTGTCAGCGGGAAGTGAACTGGTAAAGGCCGGCGCCAAATTGTCCGTTACCGTAATGATCTGGGTCGCTGTTTCCACAGTCTGGTTGCCATAACAATCTTCCGCGGTCAAGATGAACGTCCTCGTGATCACCAAGCCGCCCTCAGGAGATGCGTCATCCGCCTCAGCGCAGTATGCAAATGAATCGGATGTGGTGTATGAAGCCGTCGCACTTCCACAGTCGTCCGAAACGGTGTAGAAGAGCTTGCCCGTCACAGCAGTCGAATAGCTGAAGTCGGCGTGGCATCCTGTGAAGAACACGTCGTCCGGCTCGTTGAGCG
>DGOE01000056.1:1112-5247 GCA_002389295.1 Flavobacteriales bacterium UBA4474
AATTATTCGAAGCTGCATTCAACAATGATGTCGAACAAACGACGAAAAGGCTGCAGAGAAGCACTGAAAACTTCTGGTGAGACATAGCGAGACTTTTTGGCTCTCGGAAATTGACACAGGTTTTCTCCTTTCTGAAATTATTACACCACTAATTCAAACGGCTTTGCAGACGCACAACAAACTCTTATTCAGCTCATTAAGCACCATCCCCGAATGACAAATGTTGGTATTATACGCGTATAATATTGGGAAGGGTGAATTTTTATAGACGAACAATTTATCATTTCGTCAAATACGCCGCCAAGCGAGCCTGTGAGGGCCCCGAAGTGGCACTTGATAGGAGGGTCCAACAACATCCCAACCGAGACGGGCATAAAACCCCAAGGCCACGTGACGCGCATCGCACCAAACCACGTCACAACCCCGCTCAGATAATATATCTAAACCTGTTTCCACAAGCTGGCTACCGAGGCCTTTCCCCTGGGCCGATTTAAGGGTGCCCATGGCACGGAGCCGGTATGACACTCCACTGGGCAATTCAGGGTGCTGTTGCTGCATGAAGGTTCCGATTGCGCATAGCTCTTCGGCTACAAAAGCGCCCATGTGAAGGGTCTCAGGAGCTTCATCACCCTCAATCAGACAGCTTGGGCCCGCTTCCTTTTCGGGCCAGAGTACGGCGGCCCTTAACGGCCAAGTGGAGTTTGCCGCAATGGCGCGGACGGCTACCGCTTCGAAATCAGCCATTGAATGCATCCAATTTACGGCGATCGCGCTTGGAGGGACGGCCCAACCCCTTGGGCTGCTGCTGCATAAATGCCCGGACTTCCGCCTCCTTCTCACGCTCTTCAGGAGCGGTTATATCAACAATGTAATCTTCGACCAACTTTGGCCCTATGCGGTTTTTCGGCAAAGACAAGACTTCACAAGTAAACTGCCATGTCCCTCTGCTGATGGCGATGCGGTCACCTGCCTTGACCTCCCGGCTCGCCTTGACTTTGCTGCCATCCACTTCCACTTTGCCATTGCGTATGTGCTCAGACGCCACCGACCGTGTTTTGAACAACCTTACCGACCATAGAAACTTATCGATGCGCATCAATCAAATATCGACTACAGCTCAATGATGAGTCCAAATGCAGGAAGTACACTCCCGGCATCGGCGTCGATATAGCGCGGCAAGTAACGTCCGGCATTCACCGGATCAGCAATGGGTACTCCCGTGGAAGGGTCGCGCTGCACATCCAAGAACGGCGGTGCATCCGGTACCTGAGAGAACAAGTTCTGGACGTCCAGGAACAGGTCCAGACTCCATTTTTCGTAGAACCACTTCTTGTCAATGCGCAAGTCGAGTTGACTGAAAGCCGCATTGCGGCCCGAATTCAAGGCGTCATAGTTCAATTGGGCAACCCCTTGGCTGTCCCAATATTCCCGGTCCATGGATACGTCTTCATCATAAGGTGTGAAAGGAAGCCCTCCGCTGTAGAGCCAGCGCACGCCGATTTCCCAATCTCTCTTCAGTTTGGCTCCTCCCGTTAAAGAAACGATGTGGCGGCTGTCCCAAGCGCTGGGTGCATATGTCCCTTTAAAGGCATACTCACTCCGCACATATGTATAGGCCATGAGTCCATACACGCCCTTGTAAAGTCTACGTTGGGTCAAGAACTCCAACCCAAAGGCACGGCCGTCGCCATCAAAACTGACGGCCTCATTTCCGACAACGCCGAAATCAGCACCGAGATTGGCCAGGGCGATTCCCGCAGCGCGGCTGACCGGCCCGCCCTTGTACTTTTTGTGGAAGGCCTCCAGACCGAAGGTGGTGTTGCGCTCGGACAGGTCATACTTGAAGCCAGCCACCACCTGATCGCACATGATGTATCGGGCCGCTTGGGCATTGACCCGTTCCCCGCCCTCGACATATCCGAGGATGAGCATGCTCGGAAGCTGAAAGTAACGGCCCACATTGGCATTGAAACTCAGCTGAGGACGCAGGTTCCACCGAAGAGCCAGCCTTGGACTCAATTGGCGCAAAGGATTGGCCATGGCCGTATTGACTTCATTGCCATCCACCCGAATGCCTCCACTCAACACGGCACGGTTGTCCCAGATTGGTTTGGACCCTTGAATGAATGCGCCGTATTCGTGCATGTCAAAGGCACTCTCAAAATCCAACGCGACCAAGGAGTCTTCCAAAAAGAAGTACTGCTGCGAATAGGTCCTGTTGTTGAACCTGGCGAATTCATATTGTGCACCCCACGTCACCTTGAGCCCTTCGGCCCCATACCTCCTGCGCTCCAACCGCAGCTTGTTTTCCATTTCCTGCGAGGCGTAATCCAAAGTCAACGGCAAGGTCTCGTCATTGGACTCATGTTTATAGGCGCGGTTGCTCAACATGTTCCTGCTGGCCACCCACGTCCAGCGGCCATCCTCCGTGAAACGGTCATACTTGACCCCCATGGCATAGTTCCACTGCTTGTTGACTTGCAGTGCATCGAGGATGGCCACTTGATCCAGGTAACCTTGAGAAGCAGTGTCTTCCAGCACAGAAAGGTTGAGCTGGAAGTCATCATAAGCCCCGATGCCCAAGACTGTGAGGCGCTCATTCGGATTGGCTTGGTACACCCACTTGAACTGGAAGTCGTTGTAGATGGGCAGGAAGGGCAAGCCCAATACTTCAAACAAATACTGCAGGTAGCTGCGCCTCGCACTGCATATGAGTGAGCTGTTCTCACCTGTGGGGCCTTCAAACGTCAGCCCCAGGTCACTGGTGCCCACCACCGCATTGGTGGTCCATTCGTCTGTACGTGCCGTCTTGAAGCCGAATTCCATGACACTGGAAAGGGCATTGCCGCGCGTGGCGGGAAAGGCGCCTGAGAAAAACTCCACCTGTTCTACGAGGTCGACATTGACCATCCCCACGGGCCCACCGCTGGCACCTTGGGTCGCAAAGTGGTTGATGTTGGGGATTTCTATACCATCTATATAGAAGCGGTTCTCATTGGGGGCACCGCCTCGGATCACGATGTCATTTCTGAAGCTGGGAATGGCTGCAACACCTGGCAGACTGCGAATGGCTTTGGAGATGTCCCTTCCGCCGCCTGGATTGCGCTTGATCTCATTGGTGCCGATTCGGCGCAACGACACTGGGGCTTCCTCCTCCCCTCTTCCCGACTGCGCCTGCACCTCTGCCGCCTCGATGGCCACGGCGGAAGGTTCCATGCTCACATTGAGGTAGGCCGGCCTGGCAGGCGTCACCTCAATTTCCAAGCGGGTCACAGTCTTGTACCCGATGGAACTGAAGCTCAAGTTCACCACCCCCGGGGTTAATCCGGTCAACTCGAATTGGCCGTCCAAGTCGCTCGATACTCCGGAATTGCTTCCCTGCAGAACGACCGAAACAAAGGGCAGCGCTTCGCCGGTGACCTCATCGGTGATCGCGCCCCGAACGGTGGCCGTCTGACAAACGCCGGTGAAGGCCAATGACAGCAGCATCGCCGCACAAAACAGCATGGGGGAAAACGAGCGCACAAAGCGCACCAATACGGTCACGGATGAGATATGAGCTGGCATGAGGCTTGAACAACGCACCAAAGACCGAGGTTCAATTGCGCTCAGCTTAAATCAAGGTCAAGGCGCTTTCTCAGGGTCTCGAGGGCGGGCTGCGCCGATGCCCACTGGTCGTAACGGTCTTTGGGCGTCAAGAACTCAACCGGAGCATCCAACTCCCCCAGCTCCACTTCAAGGCCGATGCTGCCGTTGCCTACGTGCACCCTGATGAAATGCAACAACTGCGCAGCGCATTCTTTCAGCTCATCGTATTGCACTTGGTTGGCCACGGTCAACTTGAGCACGGGATTGTCAAACACCTTTTCCCCGGTGGCCAATGTTGCCGCCAAGCCCATCTTGTTTTTTGTCCTGAAGTCCGCCACCAAAGCATCCCACGCCTCCATCACCTTGGCCTCGTCATATGCGGCGTTCAATGCCGACGTATCCGAAAGGGCATCGCCTTCCTCCTCATTTTCAACGGAAACCTTTGGCGCCAAGATGCTGCGCCCCCCAAACAGCTTGCCCAGGTTGCCCTCGGGGGCGTCCGCCATTTTGGGGCGCCCCAACCGGGTCGCAAGGTTGGCGTCCAATG
>DGOE01000077.1 GCA_002389295.1 Flavobacteriales bacterium UBA4474
CTTTGGGCCCGAACGCGACGCCCTCCTCGCGCCGCACTGGAGCCGCCGCTGGGCCCGCGCCAGCTTTGACCCCGTCATGGAGGTCCCCCTCGACCCCACCTGGACGTCGACCGACCAATGGCAGGAGGCCCTCCGCACCAAGGCCCGCACCAAGGTGCGCAGCATCCTCGGCCGCAGCGCCGGCCTCACCCTCCGGCGCGTTACCGATCCAGAGGAGCTCCAACAACTCGGCCCCGACCTCATCGCACTCTACGACCAAGTTTATGGACGGGCCAGCATCGTCATGGGTGGCTTGGAAGCCGGGGATTTTGCGCGGCTCGCTGCCCAATTCGACCGAGAATTCACCCTGGTCACCTACCGCCAAGAGGAGCGGCTCGTGGGATTCCATTGCGGCATGCACCACGAGGAAAGCGGCACCATCGAGGCCTATTACGTGGGCTTTGATCCAGAAATCAACAAGGAATGCGCCCTCTACCAGCGCATGCTCTTCGAATTCATCACCTGGGGCATCTCACACCGTGCCCGGCGCGTGGTCATGGGCCGCACGGCGCTGGAGATCAAGAGCACCTTGGGGGCCTTCCCCGTCCCCTTGTCGACCTTCGTGCACATCAACCTTCCGCTGGCGATGCCCTTCCTGCGGTGGATGATTCGAAAGGCACCGCCACACCCCTTCAAGCCCCGCCGCGCATGGCGCGCCGAATGGTGCGAACGCTGGCAAAAAATGGGTTACCGGGTCAATTGACCGCCCTTCAGCCGCCCTTCAAGGGGTTGGACCTCTCCACTTGGCCTTTCCCACGGAAGGCCATGGCAAAACTGCCGAGAACAAGCAACAACAGCAGGCCGCTTCCCGCCGAAGCCAACGTCCTGGCGGATTGCACAGAAGGCAGCACAAACGCCATTTCCACCGTGTGCTCTCCAGCGGGCACCACGGCGGCGCGGAAAGCATAGTTGACGCGCAACAGGTCGGCGGGCGTTCCATCGATCATCAGCTGCCATCCTTCCGGATAGTGAATCTCACTGAAGACCAGCAATCCATTGGCCGGGGAAGAGACACGGTATTCCTGTGCGTCAGGGGTAAAGGACACGAGCTCAGCACGGCCAGCATCCGCGGCGCCGGGCACCACGCCTGCGAGGGCATCAGAAAATGCCTCCGGAACCACCGCTTCCCTGGGGTTGGTCAGTGACTGCAAAGCCGCCATTTCGGCATCGGCGCCTTCGGCCAGCGTCCAGCCGGAAGCAAACCAAGCGTTGCCCAGCGCCTGTGCATTTGGGATGGGCTGCTGCGCCGGATCATAGATGATGTACTGCGTGTTGAGCATGTGGTGCACCGGCATGGCCGCCAGCGCAGCCTCCATGCCCGCCGAATTCGCCAAGGAAGCAAACCGCTGCTGTTCGGGCTGCAACACCCGCTCTATGATGTCCTGATAACGGCGGAGCTTGGCCCCGTGATAGCCACCCACACTGCGGTGATGGTAGCTGGTGGTCGCATCGCTAAATGGACCGCGCAAATTGAGCACCCTGAAGTGGTCGACCGTTTGCAGTCCCGCGAATTTGGCAGCTTCCAACACACGCTGTTCGCGCTTTCCGATGCGGCCATCATATGCCGCGCGCGCACGTTCTACTTCCGCATCCATGACCTGCTGCACCGATGGGTTGCGGCGCACCCGGTCGGCCAAGATGGCATTGTCAGCAGCCGAAGCGGTGTAAGGATGAGAATACTCGACGCTGCGCACCCAGCCCTTGTCGGCGGGCTGGTAGCGGCGATCCACCGCTTGCATCTCCATCAAGGTCACAAGAGCGAGCACGCCGAAGACCCCGTTGACCACCATCGGCCGGGCACCACTGGCCCGCAATTTCACGGCGGCAAGCAGCCCCAACATGGCGAGCAACACCAGCCCAAAACTGCGCCACACATCGGCACTGTATACCTCCAAGCGCTGGTCCAAGGCCCGGCTGGCTCCCAATTGCTCCACGGCACGGTCCGGCCTCACGTGGCTCTCAAAACCAAACAGCGCCTCGGGCAACAAGGCAAAAGACAGCAGCAACAGCACCGGCACCCCCGCGGCGATGAACAGCTTGCGGCCCCATTCGACCTTTCCATCCACCACGTCCTTGAGCAGCAGCCCCACCCCGATGGGCAGCATACACTGAATGAGCATCAGCATCATCTTGGTGTCGCGGAACTTGGCAAAGCCCGGCACGTTGTCCAAAAAGAAATCGGTGAGGCCTGAAGCATCGCGCCACGAAAGGACGATGGCCAGCAGCGCCACCGCCAGCATGGGCCAGCGCAACACATCCCGCCGCAAAATGAGCGACACCATGAACAGCGCCACCAGGATGGCCCCGAAATAAAAGGCCCCGCCACTGAAATTCTGTTCGCCCCAATACAGCGGATTGTTGCCTCCCTTGATGTCCGGCACAAGGATGCTCCACCACTCCCCGCGGCCCATTGAATACTGCAGGATGTACTCCTTGTCCAAACCCGCCTCACCGACTTCCACCCCGCCCGTTGGCGAGAGCAACACCTCGCCCCGTGTGGTGTGCGGCGTGTAGTCGAGCGTGGGTTGGATGAGCGCCGCATTGGGCAAAATGGCCACTCCGGCAGCCGCCAAAAGCACACCACCGGTAATGAGTGCCTGTCGCGCCTTGCCCGCCACGACGAGCCGCACCGTTTCCGCTATCCCGATCCCGCCCAC
>DGOE01000024.1 GCA_002389295.1 Flavobacteriales bacterium UBA4474
TGGCTGGGGCAGGCGGCCTTTCTTCCGGCATTCGTCGGGCTCTACCTCGTGGTGTTGACATTGCTGATTGCCCAAAGCTTGGCCAACCGCTTTACCATCACACCCAAGCGGATTCAGAACCGCACACTGTCTCGGGAAATTCGGAAATACGGCGGCACCCTCATCATTGGGTCCAGCGCTTGGATGATCCTCGGTCAAATCGACATCATCATGATCGGACAGTGCATGGGCCTGGAGCACGTTCCCGCCTATACGATTGCCGCCTTCATCGCAGCCGTGGCACAGGTCCCTTACCGATCATTTACCCGCCTGCTCCAGCCCCTCATCGCCAGCGCGCTGCACGCGAAAGACGAACGGGAAACCTGGCGCCTCATGGGCATGACCCACCGCAGCATGCTGCTGATCAGTGGGTGGATCTTGGCCTGCATCTGGGTGTGCATTCCAGAATTAGACCAATTGCTCCCGGCGGCCTTCAAAGGACTGGGCACCGTCATTGCCGTTGTCGGATTGATCAAGGTCTTGCAGAGCGCCTCCATGGGCTCATCGATGCTCCTTGGGCAATCCGACCACTATCAAAAAACCGTTTGGATCAATTGGATGATGGTCATCCTCGCCATCCCGCTCAACCTGTGGTTCATCCCCGATTCCGGATTGGGCCTCGGGCTGGTGGGTGCGGCATTGGCCACCCTGATTGCAGTCGGCTTGGCGGTGACCTTGCGCCAGATCATCGTCTGGAAAGTGTGGCGTGTATTCGTTCCCGACCTGGGTACACTGCGCATTCTGCTGGTCATCGTGGCACCCGCCATCCTCATCAACCTCTGGCATCCAGTAGGAATCGCCATGGGTTTCATCTTGCTCAAATCAAGCCTGGTCACCGCGTGGCTGACCTTCGCCACAATGCGGCTCAACCTCGCGCCCGAAGTGGTCAACATCGCCACTGAACGGCTCAACAAAATGCGCGGAATCAAGTAACCCGCATCCGCACCGGTGCCCACTCAATGCCAGAGCATCACTGACGCAACCACTCTTGGGTTCGGTAGATGAACCCCCAATACCCGCGCACCTTGAGCACATCCGGTTCGCCCTCTTCGAACCACATTTTGCAGCCATAGACCCGTCCGTTCTTTGGGTCACAAATCGTCCCCTCGTCCCATTCGCCGGGCTCGGATTCCATGTCCCGCACAATTTGCATTCCGAGCACGCGCTTGTCCTTGCGGTCATCGGAACACTTGTCACAGTGCGGATCTTGGTCTTCATCCGGAAGCCTGAAGAGCTCGACGACTGTCCCGTAGAACTTGCCGTCCTGCTCGGTAATCTCAACGATGCTCTTGACCCTGCCCGGGTTTTCATCATCTATGGTCTTCCACTTTCCAGTCAGCGTCTGTGCAGACACAAGGGTGGTGGCACTGAGCAGCACCACTGCAAGGGCGAATCGTTGAATCATGGCCCCAAATTAAGCCGATGCGTCCAAAGCCGCACCCGTGGGCTCTGGCTTTGAAAACCCGCGACGGGCCTTGTTCAATGCCGTGTTCAGGTCAAACCCGATGATGAGCAGGAAACAATTGACATTGAGCCAAACCAACAGCAGCAGCAGGGTGCCGAGAGAGCCGTACAGCCGGTTGTAGTTGGAAAGAGAATTGGCAAACCAAGCAAAGGCAACGGAGGTGAGCACAATCAGAAGTGTGGTCGCCACCGCTCCCGGCGTGATGAACCGCCAGCGGTCCTTGGTGAAATCCGCCGCATTGTACAGCGCTGTGATCGTGGTAAACAGGAGCGCGAGGGTGACCAACCACCGAATGGCCTGAATCAACGGGAGGTCCTCCAGTGGCACCAGGCCTTGAGCGGTCAGCCATCCCAACAGAGATCCACTGAATACAATCAGCAAAACGGCGACGATAAGAAACAGGGAAAACACCACCATCAGCAGCATGGACATGGCCCGCATCAACAGCCAATTTCCCCTGCGCTCCAAGTGGTGCGCTTCATTGAGGCCAGACAGGATGCCATTGATCGAGCTCGAGGCATAAAACAGCATCAGCAGGAAACCGAGACTCGCGATTTCAGGGTGCACCCCTGTAGCCAGCAAATCCGCCACCGTGGATTCCACCAGCAAAAAGGTGTCACCTGGGAAATAATCACGCAGGGCATCAAAGAGGCTGACTTGAAAGTCCGCCACGGGGATCAATGGCAACAAGCTGAGCAAGACCAAAATGACCGGGAAAATCGCCACGAACACCTGGAAAGCGATGGCCGCTGCCCGAATGCCCAAGGCCCCCTTGGCCACCCCCACCACGAAAAACCGAAACACGTCCCAAGCGCTCATGCCCTGAAATCCCCAGGGGTGGAAACGCTCGAGCGGCACGATGATCAAACCGCGCAGCGGGGTGCGCCGCATCCAAAGCTCCCAACGCTGGTCACCCATGGCCTTGCAATTTCAGTGCGGCTGCACTCTTGAGACTGATATCCAGCGGAAGCGGGCTGTGCGTGAGCCACCCCAGCGAAACGAAATCCACGCCCGCCTCGCCATAGGCCCGCACATTGTCCGGTGTCAGGCCCCCACTGGCTTCTGTGGGCACGCGGCCCGCAACCAAAGCCACTGCATCAGCCGCCAAGGCCGGCGAAAAGTTGTCCAAGAGCAGACGGTCCACCCCCCCGACATGCAAAGCCTCATTGATTTCCTTGAGGTCCCTGACCTCGACCACGATGGGCACCGAACGGCCCTGTGCAACCAAAAATTCCCGCGCCCGCCCCACCGCAGCTGCCATGTTGCCGGCGTAATCCACATGGTTGTCCTTGATGAGGATCTGATCAAACAATCCCATGCGGTGGTTCATGCCTCCGCCGATCGCCACCGCTGCCTTTTCAAACGCTCGGATGCCCGGCGTCGTTTTGCGGGTGTCCAAGACACGGGTCCCCGTGCCTTCCAGAATGTCGACCACCCTGCGCGTTCCCGTGGCAATGCCACTCATGCGCTGCATGAAATTGAGCGCCAGACGCTCGGCAGTCAGAATTTCCCGCGCCGGGCCTTCCACCCAGGCGATGACCTGCCCGGTCAGCACCCGATCACCGTCCTTCACGTCGGCCTCAAACTTCACCCCTGGCGCGCCATACGCCAACACGCGCCGGGCCACTTCGACACCGGCAATGACACCGTCCCCCTTCATGAGGAACCCCGCAGAATCCTGCGCGTCCTCCGGGATGCATGCCAGGGACGTCACATCACCTGTTCCCACATCTTCGGACCAAGCGCGGGCAATCGCCTCACCCATCTGTGCGTCCCATTGGTCTACCTCTTGGTTCATGGCATCGCTGCTCGACATGGTCGGCAAGTTAATTCGACGGAACTTCGGGCATGCGCATTTCCCTCATTGTCATTGGCAAGACCCACGCACCCTGGCTCCGAGAGGGGATTGACGAATACGTGGGTCGTCTCGGACGCTACGCCCCCTTCCGCTATGTCGAGCTGCCCGACGCCAAATTGAAGGCCTCCAAGCCCACCCCCGATCAGCTGAAGTCCGCCGAAGCTCCGATTCTCCTGAAAGCCCTCGATGACGTCGACCATGTGGTGCTCCTCGATGAACGCGGCAAACAGCCCAGAAGTGTCGAGCTCGCGAGCTGGATCGAAGACCGCCACCACAGGGGCATCCGCCACCTTGCACTGGTCATAGGGGGTGCCTACGGGTTTGATGCCACCGTCAAGGCCGCTGCAAAAGAAAAACTGGCCTTGAGTGCCTTGACCTTTAGTCACCAGATGATCCGCCTCCTCGCTGTCGAACAGCTCTACAGGGCGCAGACCATCCTGCGGGGAGAACCCTACCACCACGAATAGCAGGGAGAAAAATCAGCTGGCGAGGATGAGGACCTTGTTGTCCAAGACCTCCACGGTGCCGCCGTTCAAATCAAACGACTGCTCTCCTTCCGAAGTGTCCACTTTCACCGTGCCCTTGGTCAGGGTGGTGATCATGGCCGCGTGACGATCCAACACCCCCAGCGCACCATCCGAACCGGGGAGGTACACGTGACGTGCCTCACCGTCAAACAACACGGCATCGGGTGTGAGGATTTCGACCTTCATCAGGCAGCGCTTTCGGCGAGCATCTTCTCTCCGGCCTCGATCACCTCATCGATGTTGCCCTTCAGGTTGAAGGCCGCCTCCGGATA
>DGOE01000122.1:0-2512 GCA_002389295.1 Flavobacteriales bacterium UBA4474
AAGGTGCCCTCGAGCTGTTGTCCCCAGTTGCCGCCTGAGGCGTTCATGTACTGGATCTCCCAGATGGAACCGGGGCCATTCTCACCGAGTTCGGTGAAGATGTTGCCGTATTCATCAAAGCTGTACTCGCCTTCTGATACCAGGTCGGCTGAGACTTGATAGCAGGCTTCCCACTCGCCGAGGTAGGCGTTGGTTTTGGCCATCAAACCTTGGGCTGCACCGCGGGTGGCGCGGCCGAGCTCATTGAGGCTGTATTCGCTGCGCTGTGGCAAGAACTCGATGGCAAATGCAAGGTCATCCTTGATCAGGGCCCAAATCTCGTCTGCGGAAGCGCGCGGTTGCTGGTATTCCGATGAGGCGAGGGGCGTGGTCACGAGCGGCACACCTCCAAATGTGGTCACCATCGTGAAGTACCAATAGGCCCGGATGAAGCGGGCCTCACCGAGGTAGGCGTCGCGCACGTCCGCATCCATGTCGATTTCGGGAATCTTCTGGAGGGCGAGGTTGCAGTAGGCGATGCCGCGGTAGGCCACCTGCCATTCGACCAAGAGCATCTGTCCGGCGCTGTTGCCTTGGAAACGCTCGTAGTCGTAAAGCTGGGGGTCGTCACCGTCGCCGGAACCGCCTTTGTCGGTGTCGTCGGAACAAACGTCACCGAAGTACCAGCGGAAGTGCGGCTTCAGGCCGGACGATCCTTGGATGTTGGTCACCTCCTGCTGCAGGGTGTTGTAGCAGGCAATGGTGGCCGAAAGGGCGTCTTCCGGGGTCTTGTAGAAGTTGGCTTCCGTAGCACCAACGACAGGCGTGCGCTCGAGGAATTCCTGCTTGCAGGAAGTCGCGAGGACAGGAATCAGGAGAAGAAGGAGAATGCGCTTCATGGTGGCCTGCATTAGAATGTGACGTTTACGCCCGCGATGAAGTTGCGCGAGACGGGGTAGAAGCCGCGATCGATGCCGATCTCGAGCGTTCCACGGGAGCCGATTTCTGGATCGAGTCCGGAGTAGTTGGTAAAGGTGAGCAGGTTGCTCGCAGAGACGTAGACCCGGAACTTGCCGATGTCCATCTTCTCTTGGATGCGTGCGGGAAGGGTGTATCCGATCTGGAGGTTCTTGACCCTCAGGAAGGATCCGTCCTCAACGAAGCGGTCGGACACCCGGTTGTTTTGGTTGGCGTCTACGTGCGAAATGCGCGGGTGCTCATTGGTCGATCCTTCACCTGTCCAGCGCTCCAGTGCAGAGACGGGAAGGTTGGTGGTGTTGAGGTCGTAGCGGAAGATGCCATTGAACAGGTCGTTGCCATGGGATCCCTGGATGAAGATGCTCGCGTCGAAATTCTTCCACTTGACGTTGGCGGTGACACCGTAGGTAAAGTCGGGGTGGGGGTTTCCGATGACCGTCTTGTCGTTCTCGTCGAGGATGCCGTCGCCGTTCTGGTCCACGAAGATGACGTCGCCGGCCTGGGCCTCAGGCTGGGCTGTATTGGCGATCGCTTCTTCGTCGGTTTGGAAGATGCCTGCGGTTTCATAACCGTAGAACACCGCCATGGGCAAACCGATATCGGTGTAGGCGGAGAAGTCATTGCCTGCGCCGAAGACGCCGCCGGTGTTGATGGGCTGACCACCTTCACCAAGGCCGGTGACTTCATTTCGGATGATGCTGAGGTTTCCTGTGATGTCGTAATCCCAGTCGCCTTTTTCGCCACGGTAGGTGAGCGACAGCTCCAATCCCTTGTTGCGGGCCGAGGCCACGTTGGTGGCTGCGGGCAGGAAGCCCACGACGCCAGGAACGGGCACCACGGCCAACATGTCGTTGGTGTTCTTGATGAAGTAATCGAGCACGATGTTGAAGCGGCCGCGGTAGAGGTCCACGTCCACACCGGCGTTGAACTGGTCCACCGTCTCCCATTTGAGGTCGGCGTTGGAGGTGGTCACAGGGCCAGCGCCGTTGGTTTGCTGCTGGTCGGGACCAAAGGTGTAGTTCTGTCCGTTGAAGACCACTGAGGTGAAGTCGAAATTGCCAATGCCGTCCGCGTTTCCGTTGCGGCCCCATGAGGCCCGGACCTTGGCGAATTCAATCCAGTCTTTCTCGACAACCCAAGGAATCTCAGTGAGGTTCCAGGCGGCAGAAAGAGAAGGGAAGATGCCATACCGGTTGTTCGCACCGAATTTGGAGGAGCCGTCGCGGCGCACCGTTCCGCTCATGGAGTAGCGGTCACCGAGTTCGTACTGCACGCGGGCGAAGCTTGAGAGGTAGGAGCTCTCACCAAAACCACCGCTGGCGTTGGGGGCCTGCTCGTTGAAATTGAGGCTGTTGTCCAAAAAGGCGAGATCGGGATCGTTGGAATTTAAACTGTCCCGGTAGGTGCCGATGTTTTGGTAGTTCCCATAGAGCGCGGAGTATCCGAGGATGGTCTGGATGCGGTCTCCGTTTTTGAGGTCCTTGTCATACTGGAGGGTGTTTTCCCACTGCCAGTTGGACCACTTGTTTTCGTTGCGGATGAGGCCATTGACCTG
>DGOE01000122.1:2607-13442 GCA_002389295.1 Flavobacteriales bacterium UBA4474
TTGTCGTGGGTGGTTTCCACTTGGTTGATGGGGTTGGCGATGTCGCTGCCGATCAACTCGGAGTAGGCATATGATCCATCGGGGCGGGACACCGGTGTGACGGGGTCCATATTGAGGGCACGCACCACAGGGGTGGCAAACTCATTGTTTTCAGCCAGCGCGTTGCGGTTGATGTGGGTGAAGTTGATGGTTTGTCCCAAGCGGAAACGGTCGCCCGCGTCTTGTTGGGTGCTCACGCGGAAGGTGGTGCGCTCGAAGCGTCCTTTCTCTCCACCGATGATGCCGTCTTGCACGAAGTGGCTGCCTCCAATGGCAGTCGAGCTCGAGGCGGTGCCTTTCGTGAAATTGAAGCTGTGGTTGACCATTGGCGCGCGCTCAAACAGGGCGTCCTGCCAATCGGTGCCCTCGCCAAGGCTGGCCGGGTCGGCCAGTTGCGCCAGGGGAACGAGGCCAGCAGATGCTCGGCTTTCGTTCATCAGGATGGCGTACTGCTCCGCATTGAGCAATCCAATTTTCTTCCAAGGCTCCTGGAAGCCATAGTAGGTGTCGTAGGTCACTTGGGCCGGTTGGCCTTTGGTGCCCTTCTTGGTGGTGACGAGGATGACACCGTTGCCACCACGTGCACCGTAGATGGCGGCAGAGGCGGCGTCCTTCAATACCGAGATGGACTCGATATCGGAGGGGTTCAGGTAGTCGATGCCTCCTGAAGGAATTCCGTCCACCACCCACAGGGGCTCGGCGTTGTTCAATGAGCCCGTGCCGCGGATGCGGATGGACTGCGTTGACCCCGGTTGCCCGGAGTTTTGGGTGACCTGGACACCGGCGGCGCGGCCCTGCAGGGCTTGCTCCGTCCGCAGGACCGGCACCGAAGTGGCGTCCTTGATGTCGATGGTGCCTACTGCACCAGAGATCTTGCTCCTCTGTTGGTTGCCATAGCCGATGACGATGGCCTCTTCCAGTCCGGCGATATCGGCGGCGAGCGTTTGGTCCACAGCAGCGCGGCCAGCGATGGCCACATCTGTGGTTTTGTAACCGATGTAAGTAAACGTGAGGGTCGCTTCCGGGGAAGAAACCATCAATGTGTAGTTACCATCTATGTCGGTCACGCTGCCGTTGTAGGTGCCTTTTTCGACAACGGATACCCCGGGAAGGGACATTCCGTCATCGGCGTCGGTCACCTTACCGGTGATGGCCGTGGATTGGGCGAAAATCCCGAAGGGAATCAACCAACCCAGGAGGAGCAAGAATCTCATGGTGTCGTGTAGGGTTCAGTATCAGTGTTGCTTCACCACCACTTGGGTAGCCACCTGCAAACCGGAGGTGAGCCGGACCACGTAGAAGCCGTCCGTTTCATTGTTCAAGTCGAGGTACAACTGCGTGGTTCCAGCGCCGGCGTTGGTGTTGTGCACCAAGCGGCCGCTCATGTCGCGCACCTCAATCTGAGCTACATCGGCAAGCGGAGCGGGGAAGGCTACGGTCACGATGCCGTCGGTGACGCTCGGGAAGACCCGGAAAGAGAAACCTTCTGTTTCGTTCAGGCTGTTCACCGGAGCGCAGGCATCGCAGGATTCGTAGCAGACCGTTTCGAGGTCCAGGGCTTCTTCTGACGTGATGACGAGCAAGCGGTTGGTGAATCCATCTGTGGTGAGGGTGCACTCGGCATCTTCCACTTCGTCGAATTGCTCACTGACGTCCCAGCTGCCAATCATGAACTTGTACTCGTGGTTGCCTTGTGGCAGCTCCAAAGTGACGGAGTAAACATTGTCACCGTCGGCATCGGTCAATTCGACCTGTGATCCAGCCCAACCATCAATGGTAGCGCCGGCGATGTACACGGCGCCGCTGACAATCTGCTCGCTCATGTCGACGTTGAACGTCACGGGTGTGTCAGGCACTTCCACGGTTTCGCAAGCGTCACAGCTGTTGAAACAAACGGCGTCAAGGACGACATCTCCGTCACCAGCAGCAATGGAAAGGAAGCGGTTGACATAGGTGTTTTCGCCTTCGATGGTGGTCAGCGTGCACGCTTCGTCCTCCGTAGAGTCGAGGTCCTCCGAAGCATCCCATCCGCCGTTGTTGAACTTGTATTCGTGGTCTCCAGCGTCCAGCTCGACCATGGCTTCATAGATGCCATCGCCGTCCGCGTCGGTCATTTCCACGCAGGTGCCGCACCAGCCATCGACGGTGTTTCCCGTCACATAGATTGGGCCGAGGACATCCTCATTGCTCATGTCTACTTTGAAGGTGACCATGGAGCTCGTGGAGCACTCACCGGGTGTCCAGGACGTCACGCCGCCAAAGAACTGCGCCTCACAGTCGTTGCCGTAAGTCACGCCGTTGCAACCGCATACGGGGTCCCATTCTTGGGTGCACATCATGGTGCTGTCGATCTGCGCTGGATCGACACAAGGGGTCTCGTCGCAGGCATTGCAGCTGTTGAAGCAGTACACGTCGAGCACAATGGCGTTCTGGCCTTCCACCATGATGAAGCGGTTGGTGAACTCGCCTGTGGTCAGGGTGCATTCGCCGTCGACTTCTGGGTCAAAAACTTCGTCACCTCCCCAACCTCCGTTGAGAAACTTCCACTCGAAACCACCGGGTGATGCGCTGATGGTGGTGGTGTAAACACCATCGCCGTCCGCATCATCCATAGGGGTAGAGGTGCCACCCCAACCGTCAAACGTGCCGCTCATGAACACGCCGGCGGTCACGACTTCGTTGGACATGTCAACCTGGAAGGTGACGTCCACTGCTCCCGTAGATGTAGGGCAGCTGCCATCCGTGGTGCATTGTCCAAAGCACGTGTTGATCACGGTGTCTTCGGTGATGTTCTCGAGCTGACGGTCATTGTAGTTCTCGGGATGGGCGCAGTCTTGGCCTGCGATGTTCTCCTTGCAACCCCAGTCGGCGCATGCACCGTTGGTAAAGGTGTAGTAACCGGTGTAGCCGGATTCGACCTCTACAGTGATGGTCCATACTCCATCACCGTCGGCGTCGGACATGGGGTTGTCACCAGGATTGCCAAAGTCGGATCCACCAGCCAGGTGCGGTCCGGCAGGATCCACGGTCTCATTGGCCATGTTGACGTTGAAGGTGACGCTGACCATCTGGGCCTGCGTCTGGAAAGCGGCCATCAAGGCCACCACTAAAAGCGTAAAGTATTTCATTGTGTTTGATTTGTATTCGGTCCTTTGGAAGGATGTTGTTTCGGCCTAAGTTAAAGACTGTCAGTGAGTTCAAACTCTACAACCTGGTCCTTGACGCGCAGGCCAAATGCCCCAGGTTCGACGGTGTATACGTTGTTGCGGTTTATGAATCCTAGCTTATCAGTGTCAACCGTTAATGTCGTCGTCAACGTTGCTCCAGCGGGTATAACGACTTGTTTGTAGGCCGCAAGCTTATCGACAGAAGGTGTGATGGTGGCCACGCGGTCTTGGCTGTACAGGATGACTGTTTCCATTGTGCTTCTGTCCCCGGTGTTTTCCAACGTGACTTCGATGGAGAGGACGTCGCCCATGGCCGCCTGTTCGCCGTTCACCAAAGCGATGCCCGTGGTGTTGACCGTGGAGTAGGAGAGTCCGTGGCCAAAGGGATAGAGGGGGTGAAAAGCGTCGGTTTTGCTGGATTCATGTATGCTTTCAGTGTGTTTTCTGTCGTGGGTCAGGTGCGCTGAAGCGTGGCGCGGCCAGGTGAAGGGCAGCCGGCCTGAGGGGTTGAAGGCACCGCTCAAGACATCGGCAATGGCGCGGGCGCCGTAGTCTCCTGGCAGGTAAGCCATGACCAGGGCATCGAGGACGGCATCCGTCTCTGCGAAAGTGCGGGGGCGTCCACCGAGATACACGCCAACCACAGGCGTTCCCGCTTTGTGGAGGGCCTTGACAAGGTCATGTTGGTTGCCAAAGAGCGCGAGGTCTTCAATGTTGCCGATGAACTCTGTGTAGGGCATCTCACCCAAAAACACGACCGCACATTCGGGACGCTGCCGCTGCGCTGCGGACACAACCGACTGAATGTCGCTGTCACCAAAGTCCATTTCAAGGCCGATGAAATTGATGCGGTCTGCACCAAACACTTCACGCATGGACTCCACCGCCGTCGGCCGTCCTTCCGTATTGTATTGGGTCTTGACACCTTGCCAAGTCCGGGTCCATCCGCCGTTGAGGGCGTTGAGGCTGTTGGCCGTGGGACCCGTTACCAAAATCTGCCCAGTACCGCCGATGGGAAGGATGGGTTGGTCGGGGTTGACGGCGTGCTGCCCGTCATTTTTGAGGACGGTGATGCTCTCCAGGGCAGCCCGGAAGGCTGTGCCTTCCAGTGAGGCCTTTTCCGGGTAGCCATCCAATGAAGGCGGCAGGCCGCCGGATTGGAACAGGCCGAGGTCGTATTTGACCCCGAGGATGTAGCGCACGCTTTGGTCAATGCGGGATTCAGCAATGCGGCCCTCGCGCACGAGTTCGGCCAGCAAAACAGGAAATTTATAATCGCCCGGAACCATGCTCATGTCAATGCCGGCATCGATGGCCATGACGATGGCTTCTTTATAGTCGGCGGCAACTTTGTGTCTGGAGTAGAGGTACTTGATGTCCTCCCAGTCCGACACGACGAGCCCCTCAAACCCAAGTTCGTCGCGCAGGATGTCTTGCAGAATAAAGGGGTCGGAGTGCACGGGAATGCCATTGACCTCTCCGCTGTTCACCATGACCGTGGCGGCACCAGCTTCGATCGCGGCGGCAAATGGGGGGAGGAAGTACTCGCGCAGTTGGCGCTCAGGGATCCAGGCCGGGGTGCGGTCCTTTCCACTCAAAGGGCGGCTGTAGCCCATGTAGTGCTTCAATGTGGCCGCAATGGGCGACGGTCCTTCTTGGTACCCCTTGACCATGGCCACGCCCATGTCACTGACCAGTTTCGGGGATTCGCCAAACGTCTCCCAAAAGCGCGGCCATCGGGGGTCGCGGGCGACGTCGAGTACGGGGGAGAAATTCCAAGGGATGCCAGAACCGACGACCTCCTTGGCGGCGGCTTCGGCGAACTTGCGGACAAGGGCGGTGTCCCATGTGGCCGCCAAGCCTAATTGCTGGGGACCGAGCACGGAGCCCGCGGTGTAGGTCGCCCCGTGAATGGCATCAATGCCGTAGAGCACAGGGATTTTCGATTCTTTCTCCTGCGCCGCGGTTTGGATCGCGCCAATGAATCCGTGCCATTTACTCGGGGTGTATGCGTGTCCACCACAATTGAGGATGCTGCCCACGCGCAAATCGACGATGGCTTTGCGAAGCTTGGCGGTGTCGATGCGGTTGGGCTCCTCTAAATGAAAGGGCTTACCTACGCAGACCATGTCCAAGGTCAACTGGGTCATTTCACCCACTTTGTCCTCCAGGGACATGGTCTTGAGGACACTGTCTACAAAATGGGTGCGCTTGTCCTCGGCTACCTCTGGGGCCGCAATCTGGCAGCCAGTAAGGGTATACTGGCCCAAGAAGAGCAGACAAAGTGCGGGTAGAGACAATAAACGCATGTTCGCGAACCAGAATGCAAGTGTAATAAATACACTAACCACTTTGACGGGGAGGTGCCCAAAGTGTGCTTGTGCTTGAATTGATTTCTCGTTTCAGAGGATGTGCTTAGTTTCAATGCATGATTGAGCAGTCCACAAAGTCAAGGTGCGGGGTCACCTTGTTCGCCGCTATTCTCTTTGCAGGAGGATGCGCGGGTCCTGTCGAAGTATCCAACAATGAGCAGGGCACTTTTTATGGTTCTGTGATTGACGTTGATGGAGCGCTCGATGCTGCAGGCCTTCGGGTATTGCTTGCCGAGGAGGGCAGGGCTGAGGTGCGCTTCGAAGGAGAAATCACCGCCACTTGCGCCAAGAAGGGGTGTTGGATGGATGTGGCTTCAGGTGAAGACACGGTTTTTGTCCGTTTTCAAGATTATGGATTCTTCGTGCCCGTTGAAGGTGTCGAAGGCAAGCGCACTGTAATGGAAGGTGAAGCTTTCTTCGATACGCTGACGGTGGAGATGCTGCAGCACTATGCTGAGGATGCCGGAGCCGCCGAAGAGGAGATTGCGGCTATTTCAGCTCCCGAATTGCGGTTGGCGTTTACGGCGACTGGCGTCTTGATTGAAGATTGATTCGGATGCACCAGCTTTTCTCGAGCAAGTGGGGCACGGCATTGGTCTTGAGCGCTGCCGCGTTCATGTTGTCACGCTGTGCCGCGGAGTCCTCTCCTGGTCCGCAATTGGCCCCATTGCAGCCTAACCGCTCATCTGAATTGGCGGCGTCCATGCGGCACTTGGATGCAGAGCTTGTGGCGATCCGCACCCGCATTACAGACGGTGATGGAGACTGGACAGGGGCCGCGCTGACTGAATATGACTTCAATGCACTCGCGCCTACCGATTCGAGCATGTTTGTAGAAGGGTACACGGCTTTTGCTTTGGCCTTTCACAAAAGGGTAGCCGATTTCAATGTCGCCCCCGGCCCAGACACTTACGCTGGCGTGGTCTCGGGTTGCACATCCTGCCATCAAAAAGCCTGTCCCGGTCCACTCGAACGGATCGCCAAGCGTGAATTGCCCTGAGCGGCCATTGCTTGGGTCTCCGCCCGCATTTGGATTCAACTTCAGCTGTTGAAACGGCCTTCGTGTGAAGGAAAAAACGGGTGAAAAAAGAAATCCGCACTTTCGGCTTCAGGTCGAGACCCTCTGCTTCTGGTGCGGATTCTTCCGGGCACGGCCCACCCGAGGGTGTCCTGCTCATGGAGTAACGGGGGGTTCTCCATGCTTCGCCTTTTGAGGGGCGATCCGGACCTCTGAACTTCGGAACCGACGTGGTCTTTCAACCGGTCACTTGTCCTGGGTACACCCGGCCTTCCTTGCGGTTGGCTCGGTCCTCGACGCTGGCGTCTCGGGTCGACCTTGGAGGTTGCCCTCTTCGGCCCAAGTACCCCGGGGTGTCCTGCCTTGCGGCGCGCCTTTCCCTGGGCTCTTCGGCTCATCGTGCCACGAGGGCGCGATGTCGGTCCTTTGGCCTTGCGGCTTCCGGCCCTTCCTCAGCGCTTCCGAACGGATCCGGTTGCGCCCGCCGCGTTGTCTCGTGAGAGATGGCCTTGACTCGCGTCTCGGCCCCCTGCTGCCGAAGCAGTTCCGGTCTCCCGGTTGGGTGCGACGCCTCCTTGTGATCGGGACCAGGATTGCTCCTGGTAAGCTGGGCTCCGTCCATTCTCAGAACGCCTTTTCGCCGGAGGTCGGCAACTCCTTCACTTGCGTGTTGGAGGCCAGCAGAACCGAAGTTCTTCCCGCTACGCTGACCGAGGTCAATGTGTCGGGGGTCCGACAGAAGGCAAGCCTTCACCCCCGGGGGGGACGCTTCACCGAAGTGCTGCGTTGTCGTTGCTGACAGGACAATGATGCGACAGAAAAACAGAACGGACCCCATACTGGAGTCCGTTCTAGTTCACATTGAGATAACATCGGTTATCAACAATTGTGCATAGGTCTGGGCCTATTCTGCGCGAAGGTAGTCAGCGCTGTCCGCGCCCGACATGACCACGTTCGTGAATTTGTAATCGTATGTAGCGGTGCGTGGTATCAGTGGGCCACCATGATCTTTCCTGTGGCCACCCGCTCACCTTGTGTGCCTTCGGCGGTGTAGATGCCGGCCGGCCAGTCGCGCACATTGAACATCCATCCAGCAGGCCCATCGGCGGGCACAACCGTGCGCTCTGCGATGAGCTTGCCCATCATGTCTTTAATGCGGACCACCACGGGCGATTCATTGTCGAATCCATCTCCGAGGATGTTCACGATCTCTCCGGTTGGGGTGGGGTAGATGCTGAAGTCGACAGAATCATCCCAGCCGCTCATTCCGGCGTTGGTCGTTCCCCCTGTGGCACCGGGATCGTCGCCGCAATCCATGCCGATGCCCATGCTCATTGAATTCTCGCCGGTCGGGTCATATGTCGCCGAAGCCATCAGCTCTCCATCCGCCCAGATTTCAACCCAGCCTTCCCAGCCGGCGGCGGAGGTGCTTTGCATCTCCATGCCGTAACAGCCCGGTGCCAGACAAAGTGTGTGGTTCTGGACTCCGAAGTCAACCAGTCCCGTGCCGGATACCCATGTGGAGTCGCCATCAGCAGAGAAACCGGTAAAATCCCAAGACATGTCGTCACTGCCCGAGAGGGAGAAAATCACGATGGTCACATCGATGAGTTCGCAGAAGAGGTAATTGCAGGAGCCGTCCTCAGCGTTGGCGTCGGGATTGAAGTTGGTGGCGCCTGGATCGGTGCAACCCCAGATGGTCAGGGGAGATCCGCCGCAACCTTCACCCACTTCGAAGGGGAAGGAGGCAAAGTCGCCGTCATCCAAGGTGAATGTCAAGGCCAAGGGGTCGGCCGTCAAAATGAGCAATCCGCCTCCCCAGCCATCGCCAAAAGCGTCATACAATTCCACGGTGTAGCAACCGTCGGGCAGGCATCCTTGGGCAACGCCGTCGAACGTGCCGTTGCCCGTGCTGCCGCCGTCTCCGGTCAATACCGCATTGCCGAGGGAGTCCAGGACCGCCCAGCTGACCTCATTCACAAAGGCGTCTCCAGGAAAGAAGATGCCAGTGACCAGGTTGTCCCCACCGCAATCGAGGGAGTCGGTTCCCCCGTTGTCGTAGATGCAGGAACCGTCATTGATTGTAGCAATGGGGTTGTAGTTGAGCGCGGCAGGGTCTGTGCATCCGTACACGGTTCCCCCGATGTCGTCACCACAGTCGTCTGCCATGCCGAACTCGATGCTGTCCGTGGAGGCCCCTTGCAGGCTTCCATTGACCCACTCGTCCCAACCCGCCTGAATCCAGAAGTAGCCGCCATTCCACGAATTGCCACCGGCGAGGTTGGTCATGATGGCCGTGTAGCATTCTTCGGGGTCCAGGCAGATGTCGATGTAATCGATGGTGAGGTCTGGGTAGCCATTCTGGCTGTAGATGGTTTCACCCTGGCTGTTGACAATGGTCAAAGCGACTTCGTTTCCTGCGGAGAAGGTGCAGACGTAGAGCTGACCTGCAATCTGATCGTCCTCGCAACTGAAAGGGTATGCGCATGAACCATCGTCCTCTGTGGCGTTGGGATTGTAGTTGAGGGCTTCGGGATCCGTGCAGCCTGGAATGAAGACCTCGCATCCCGTTTCATTCACACCAAAGGGGAATACAGCACTGAATGCATCGGCACCGATCACGAAGCTTTCAGGGGTGCCACCGTCCAGTGTGACTTCAATGGAACCACCACCTGTCCAATTGTTGCTGTATACGTAGAAGTTGTAGCAACCATCTTCCAGGCAACCGATAGAAATCTGGTTTCCTTCGGCGTCCACGTAGTTCGAGAAGGTGGAGTTCACCCCGTCACTGCCCTGGAAGTAACCGGAAACAGCCCCATCGATGACGTTGCCGAAGAGAGAGTCCACCACAGACGCATTGCTCGTCATGCTCACGAGGGTGCTTCCATCGCATTCTGGCAAGTACAAGCACCAGCCGCTGTCCGATGTGGCGTTGGGGTCGTAGTTCAAAGCATCCGGATCCATGCAGCCATAGACAGGCTGGTCGGAGCAGTCGCCTTCCCATTGCAGGTAGGCACCGGCGCATTCCAGTTCGCACAGATTGTCATAGGTCGTAGTCTGGCCCGTGAAGAAGTCATAGCCGCAGACCGGGTCATACACTTCCGGACAATCGCAGGGCTCAAGGCAGGATCCATCGTCGATGGTCGCGTCGGGGTTGTAATTCGGAGCCTCGGGGTCCGTGCAGCCTTGCACATTGAATATGCATCCTTCCTCATTGATGCCCAGGCCATCATAAACGACGGCCACATCCGCACCCATGGTGTAGGTCTCCTGCAGTTCGCCATTGACCAAGATGTCTACGGTAATGGTTTCACCTGCAATCGCATTATTGAAAATGTTGAGGTTGTAGCACCCATCTTCAATGCAACCCTCCAATATCCAATTGCCTTCGTCATCCACACCGTTGTAGGAGGGATACCAAGGGAAGCCGTCTTCGCCTGCGATGGTGATCTGTGCAAAACCAAAACCACCCCAATTCCCCTCCATGGGCTGGACAATGGTCAGCGTGTTGGATGCGCTGCAATCCACAGGATAGGTGCAGCAGCAATTCACGGTGGCGTCTGGGTCGAAATTGTTGGCATCGGGGTCCATGCAGCCCCATACGTCCGCGTTGCCTCCGCCACCGGTGCCATCCAATGACACCCCGTTGCATTCGGAACCATAACCCACGGCGAAGGAGGCGTAGCTGCCAGTGGACATGGACAAGGGGCCGATCATGACACCTGAATCCGCGAAGTTGACCGAGATGGAACAGCCGTTCCAACCGTCGCCGAAGGTGTCGAGCAATTCGAGGGTGTAGCATGAATCGGGCATGCATACTGTGGTGGTGTAGACACTGTAATCCGCGTAGTTGCTTCCTGAAGCCACGATTTCTCCTGCCTCGCTGTAGATGTTCCAGGTAATCTCATCGGCCCACATTTCGGTGGCGATGACGATTTCTGCTTCTACTGCACAGTCCGTTTGAGCGGCTGCGAGCGCAGAAATTCCAAGGATGGAAAGGAGAAGGAAGAGTCGGTCCATGGTTGGTGGTGTTGGAGTATTAACCCCTGTGGTTCAACAAAGTTGCACGGTTTCTTTCAGGATTACACCACCAGAGACGAAAATGTGACAGTGCATCAAGGCCGATCATGCTGCGGTGAGGATGCGGCGCAGGTAGTTGGCTTGACCCGTATGTCTGGACAGATGGCAGCTCAGTTGCATGAGAAAAAACCGAATGGTGCGGCCCGCGTGATGCGGAGG
>DGOE01000122.1:13524-27540 GCA_002389295.1 Flavobacteriales bacterium UBA4474
ACGGTCGCTTGGGCGTGCCGTATGGCGGAGATCACGGTCTCCTTGGGGATCGGCTGTCCTGAGAATTCCGCCTCTCTGTCCCTGTGGTAGCCGTTCTGGCCGATTTCGTGGCCGATGAAGTGTTCGAGGTTGCCGCAGAGGTGGACGGCGAGGGTGCCGACTGAATTCGTGACCCCATCAACCCTCCGCCACAGTGCGCGCTCCGGAGTGGACTTGACTTCTTCGGCCAAGGCGCCCAGGTCCCGGACGAGGATGTGGCGGAGGTGATCGAGTTCAGGGGCGGATGCAGCGCTGTTCATGCAGCCAAGTTCGCAAATCCGCGCGCTGGACCTTGGGCTTTACAGAACACATGGGGTGCATCCATGGCGCCCCATTTCTGTGCGGTCTTGGCGTTGATCGCTGCGATGGCCGCTTCGGACAACTGCTCTTTCCAGTCTTCCGTCTTGCCGGAACGGAAGAACCGGTCGGGGTTGAAGTGGAAGCTGCCTGGATTCTTCCGGATGCTCTCCTTCATGGTGTTGAATTCGGTGCTGGCGGCCACTTCGAACACCTGCTGTTCGGTGAAAACGCAGTCGGGAACGAGGAATGCGGCGAGGGTCTTTACGGAATTCATCTTGTCCTCCACCAGGTCCTCAAACCGCATGATGCACATCTGCTCTTTGCGCACACCGTAGGCTTCGGCATTGAAGTAACCCGCCACGTGATCATGGTAGTCTCCGAAGTAGAGGTCGCCTTCCACGAAGTGCTCCACGAACTGGGACATCTTCATGTCGTCGGAGACGCCCAGGGTGGGGTGGCTCTTGTAGAAGTGGTACTGGGATACGGCAGCGCCCTTCGGGTCCCGGTAGGTCATGATGATCTTGGTCTCGGGGTGCAGGTTGCGGACGGGAAGCTCGTCGATGTTGCCATGGGTGTAGAATACCCGGGGCTGGCCTTCCGTGCGGATGAGGAATTCTTCAAAGGCTGCGTATCCCTTCTGGGAGACCATGACCTCGGGCCACGGCACGGCGGATTTGCCGATGTCGCCGTCTGCGGCAGGATGTCCGCCCATCAGTTTGCCGGCCATGCGCAGGATTTCCACGGCGTATTTCTTGGTCAGGTGGGTGCCTACTTTTTGGTGTGTGCAGATGATGATGTCTTCTGCGCTGGTGTCCCAGGAGTTGCGCAACAGTTCGATGGCAGCGGGGTCGATAAACGCGGGGATCATGCGTTGGCCATAGCGGCTGTGAAGGAAACCATCACGGGAGCACTTGGGAAAGGCGGGAACGACGGGGAGAATGGCTGAACTCATGGCAAGGGTATTTATGGCTTGGCCCCACAATGATTCGGCTTTTTTTGACCTTGTGATGTGACGATCGTCATCGCTTGGTTTGACTTTTGTTCGGCACCTGTTGTGGTGCACCTTTGGCTCAATCCGATGGAAATCCGGATTTTTGAATCATGACTTCAGCTCACAGCGCGCTTTCACTCGTTTTATTGGCGGCCATGATCATCTTGGGTGCCGCGACAAACTGGTCGGGTGCGCAGGAGTGTCCTCCGGGTTGGAAACCGGTCGTTACGTCGTTTCTGCGTCATCAAGCGGAGCGCGATGCGGTGGACGCCGCGGTATTCGTGGCGCCCGATGAACGCGCAGCTTGGACATCATGGCGCACCTGGGACTGGGACCGCTTGCGCCAGCGCCTGGCCGAAATGCCCGAAGCGGTGCAATTGCGGGACCGCGAAGAATCCGCAAGGAAGTTGCAGCAATTGGAGGTTTCGGTGCTGACTTGCCGGGCCTTGGAGGTCGGGAACGGCAACCGATACATGGCACAGGTCGATCCCGATGGGAGGTCCTTCCAGTCGATCGCCTTGCGCCTTGAGGAAGGGCAGTGGTTTGTCCATACCGCTGCAAAACTGTTGGATGCGGAGCAGCGTCGGGTGGTCACAGCTTATTTGAAGGCCATCGATGAAGAAAAGTGGGACCGCGCTGAAGCTTGGGTGGCCAAACAGGCCTTGCCCCGGTTCAGTGCTTACCGAAGCGAGGTCCATGCTTTTTTGACAGGGAATGCGGAATTCTCTGAAGCGAGAAACAACCGGGCAGCCATGCGTGCTGAGGAATGGAGCGCGATGAAGCTCTGGAGCCGCATCGAAGACGATGGTGTCATGGTCGTGAGTGCCCAGTTCCCGACTGCGCCAGAGTTGGCGTGCGAGTTGATCCAGGTGGATGAGACCTGGCGGATTCTTCACCGATGAACGCCGTGAATCGGGGAGAAGTGGTTGCGGCGCTGGACGCGGCCATGCAAAGGGAAAATCAGCGGGCCCGCGACGCTTTTGAAGCGTTGCAGCGCAGCTTGGAAGGGGAGGCCAAGAGCACGGCCGGGGACAAGCACGAAACAGGTAGGGCCATGGTCCAGCTCGAAATGGAGCAAGCGGTGGCGCGGATGTCCCGATTGGAGTCCATGACCCGCCAATGGCACGCCCTTGATCCAAACCTCGGACGCACCTCCATACGGCCGGGTGCCGTTGTGCTGACGGCAGCGGGAGGCTTTGTCATCGGTGTGGCGTGGGGTGCTTTCAGCGGCCCATCGGAGGTGGTGTGGCGCGGTATTTCATCGGATGCGCCACTGGCCTTGGCCTTGATGGGAAAGGAGGCTGGCTCGGAGGTCACATTCAGGGAGAAGAACTGGCAGATATTGGACGTGGCCTGAGTTTGGTGGACGCTGAATCGTGGAAAACAGTTCGTAAACGAGGCGGCTTGAGCGTTACAAGGGGCTAACTTCGCGGCAAATTCAACGATTTGGGACGATCTCAGGAAACATTCGGCAAGCGCGAAAGGGAAGCAAAACGCGCCAAGAAGAAGAAGGAAAAGGACCTCAAGAAGCAAGAGGCCAAGGGCAACAAGCGCACGCTGGATAGCCCTGAAATGTTTGCCTATGTGGACGAATTTGGTCGGATTGTGGATACGCCACCTGATCCTGCGGAGCGAGAGGAAATCAACCTCGAAGACATCCAAATCAGTGTTCCCAAGGACGAAGACATGGAGCCCGTCGACAAGACCCGTCGCGGAGTGGTCACCATGTTCAATCCGGACAAGGGCTTCGGTTTCATCCGAGATTCAGAGAGCCGCGACAGCATTTTCGCGCACATCACCAACATGAAGGAGGAAGTCTCCGAAGGTGACAAGGTTCAATTTGAGGTGGAGCAGAGTCACAAGGGCCCTTCCGCCATCAAGGTGACCATCGTCAAATAAGGCTCAGCACTGGGCTATTTCCTGCAGCAGTCGGCGTCTTGCAATGGGCAAGAGTGTCGGCTCTATGGGGATGCTCCATTCCATGTGGGCATGAAATGTGGCGGGCTGTGGCAGGTCACGGTGGCGCCGGATGAGGCTCCATTTCACGGCTTCGGCCGTTTCCACGCGTGAGAGCCTGCGGGACTCCAGACAATCCAATGACAATTCAAGGAAGGCATCGCCACCGCGGGTGATGCGGGACTGGCGGTACCGATAGGCCCGGAGCTCCCTGTTGGGGGAAAGGCCATGGGTGACCAGCAGATACCCTTCGCTCACGTGGAGCGGCTGCACGCCGATGGGGGTGAATTCGATGCGCGAATCGATCAGGTCATAGAGGGATTTCCCTTCCTCCATCGTGGTGGTCAAGTGAGGCAGTGCACGGGAGATCAAATCCTGGAGGTAGTCTTCTATTTGTGAATGCCCTCCCGTCTTGCCGCGCATGAGCTGCATTCGGGTGAAATCAAGGCCTTCAATGGGGCCTTTTTCCTGCTGTTGTTCGATGCTGTGACGGATGGACGTCAGCTCGCGGTGCTTCCGAATGACCTCGGCCAAGGCAGGGTACAATTTTGACACCCTCAATTCGGCCTTGACTTTCTGTAGCCAAGCCAGGAGCATATACTCCTTGTATTCGGCATCGAGGACCCCTTCGGTGAGCCATCCACTGGGGCTGGCTACAGCTGAAATGGGCTTTTGTGACCCTCCGCCTGACATCGACATAACTATTAATTTAGTCAATAAATACGTATAATACAATGTTGAAATGGTGGTGTTTTGATTTTGAGTGAAGATTTCGTAACATTCACTTAACACAGAGCGTATTCCACACCCGTGTCCATCCGATCCATCATCTTCATGACACTGTTGAGCTTGCCTTTTTTAGGGCAGGGACAAGGTGTGCGGTGCGCCTTGGGCACAGACCCTTCGATGTGGGTTTCCGGTTGGCACAACGTGCAAATGGGGGCCCAATTGCACCCTGAGTTGAGCTTGGTTGTTGGCGCTGGCGCGCTGCGCAGTGATCGCGGTTTGGTGAGCGCAGTATTGCGTCCGCGTCCCGCCAATTTTGAAAAGGCGTACATGGTCAATATGGGGGTGCGGTTTCACCCTGCCAACCCTGAAGGACGCACTGTTCAAGGCTTGATAGGCCTCGACTACACCCAAGAGGTATTCATAGAGCGTGTGGCCCTGTCATTGGATGACGGTGCCGAAATCACGGGGCGGCAGCAACACGGCCGACGTGACCTGCGCATGCTCGTTGGCGGACGTGTCGCCCTCAGTCGCGCATTTACGCTGTCCACCCATGTGGGTGTCGGTTATCGGTTCAAACGGGACGCCCAGTGGCTTCCAGCTGGACAACCGTCCGCATTGCCCATGACCAGGTTACTGGGCATGGAGTTGATGTGGTGGATTTGACGCCCCGCGGGGACGAAATCAAGCCTTTCCCAATTCCTTGAGCTGCAGCAGGTGCAATTTGATCGCGCCTGCAAAAGACGTGTCTGCGCGATAGGGGAGGTTGAACTCCTCTGCAGTCTTCCGCACAATGGGCGCCAAAGAAGGGTAGTGGACGTGGCAAATATCCGGAAAGAGGTGGTGCTCAATCTGGTGATTGAGGCCTCCACTGTACCACGTCAACAGTTTGGACTTCGTGCCGAAGTTGCAGGTCGTCTTGAGCTGGTGGCTCAATGAATCGGTATCCATTTGCCCACCTTTCTCAGCCATGACGTAGTCGTGGTCTTCCATGACGTGCGCAGGTTGGAAAACCAGGGCCAAGGTGAGTCCGCCAAAGAAGTGCATCAACATCCATCCTGCGATGACTTGACCTGTACCGAGCCCACTAAAGGCCAAAGGCAGTCCCAACATGATGGGGTAATAGATGACCTTGGCCAACACAATGCGGAACATGAGGTTGTTGTAGGACTTGCCCATGGGCTTCAGCAAGCCGTGCTTCCTGTAGCGGTTCAGGGCTACGAAGTCCTTGAAGGTGACCCAGATAAAGGTCATCAGGCCGTAGAAAATCCACGCGTACAGGTGCTGGAACCTGTGCCAGGGCTTTCGCGGCTTCAGGGGGCTGAAGCGCAACACGGGACCGGGATTGATGTCTTCGTCCAGTCCATCGATGTTGGTGAACGTGTGGTGCAGCACGTTGTGTTGGATCTGCCACATTTCACTGTTGCCACCGACCATTTCCAGCACACCTCCCAGGAGGCGGTTGATCCATTTCTTTTCGCTGTACGCTCCGTGGTTGCCATCGTGCATGACCGCCATTCCAATACCGGCCAATGCCAGACCCATGATGACTTCAGCTGTCCAAAACATCCAACCTCCGCCGGTTACGCCAGTGGAGATCAGCACAAGAGGGCCGAAGTAGCAGGATAGCAAGACCACAGTTTTGACCACCATTGTCAGGTTGGCCTTTTTGTGGATGCCATTTTCTTTGAAATGAGAATCTACCCGTTGGCGCAGTGTTTTCGAGAAACCGGAGGTGTCCCTGCTAAACCGGACGGTGGGCAGATCTATGGGAGATGTCGTCATGAATGGCCGAAGATACAGCGACTCTCGTCTGTTGTACCGTTATCCGCATGGACCGTCCACCTGAGGGTGTGGATGGGGATTTAGTTGGGAATTTTGCGCACCCTCAAAGCGCCTGGCGTGACCTCCACGTATTCGCTGTCTGCCACCCATTCGAGGTATTCCTCAAGCGACATCTTTTTGGCCGGTGCAATGCGCAATCCCTTGTCGCTGCCCGAAGCCCGCATGTTGGTGAGCTTTTTGCCTCGGATTAAATTGAGCTCCATGTCTTGATCACGGGCACACTCTCCCACGACCTGTCCGCGGTAGATTTCTTGACCCGGATCGATAAAGAAGATGCCCCTGTCTTGGAGCCTGTCGATTTCAAAGGCCCGGGCTTGACCCGTATCCATGCTCACCAACGAGCCCGTTTGGCGGGTTTCCAGATCGCCGGCGTAGGGGCCATATTCCTCAAACCTGTGCGTCATGACCGCTTCACCTTGCGTGGCTGTGAGCACCATGTTGCGCAGTCCGATGATGCCGCGCGAAGGGATGCGAAACTCCATGTGCTGGATGTTGCCCTTGGCCTCCATGACTTGTAGCATGCCTTTGCGCATCATGACCAATTCGGTGGCTTTGCCGGCATTGGCCTCAGGTACATCGATGACCAGATGCTCGAAGGGCTCATGGCGGACGCCGTCGACTTCCTTGAAAATCACTTGCGGTTTGCCGATTTGCATCTCGTATCCCTCCCGGCGCATCGTCTCAATGAGTACCGAAAGGTGCAGAATGCCGCGGCCAAAAACGGTCCACTTGTCTTCGCTGTCGGTGGGTTGGACGCGCAAGGCCAGGTTTTTGCGCAGCTCTTGGTCCAGGCGCTCGCGGATGTGTCGGCTCGTGAGGTATTCCCCGTCTTTTCCGAGAAAGGGGGAGGTGTTGATGGTAAACAGCAGGCTCATTGTCGGCTCGTCTACCGCAATGCGCTCCAAGGCTTCAGGGTGTTCGAGGTCGGACAAGGTGTCCCCGATTTCAAAGTCTTCGATGCCGGTGATGGCGCAGAGGTCGCCGGCGCGCACTTGGTCTACTTTTTCCTTGCCCAATCCGCTGAACACAAAGAGTTCCTTGGCGCGGACCTTGCGGTTTCCTTTCGCTGTGCACAGCATGTAGTCCTGGTTGGTGTGCAGGATGCCGCGGTACAGGCGTCCGATGGCAATACGCCCGGTGAAACGGCTGAAATCAAGCGATGTGATCTGCAGTTGAGGGGTCCCTTCCACGAAGGGGGCTTCCGGCACGACATCGATGATGGTGTCCATCAGGTAAGACATGTCCTCTGATGGTTGCTCCCAATCGGCGGCCATCCAGCCCATTTTGGCCGAGCCATACACCGTGGCAAAGTCGAGTTGCTCTTCTGTGGCCCCGAGGTTGAACATCAGGTCAAATACCTGCTCCTGAACAATGTCCGGGGTGCAGTTCTCTTTGTCCACTTTGTTGACCACCACGATGGGGATGAGCCCCAACTCCAACGCTTTGCTCAGGACAAACCGGGTTTGCGGCATCGGGCCCTCGAAGGCGTCGACCAACAGCAAGACCGCGTCGGCCATTTTGAGCACGCGCTCCACCTCTCCGCCAAAGTCCGCGTGGCCCGGTGTGTCGATCAGGTTGATCTTGACATCCTTGTAATTGGCGGCTACGTTTTTGGACAAAATTGTGATGCCGCGCTCTCGCTCGAGATCATTGTTGTCGAGGATGAGGTCACCGTGGGCCTTTCGGGGGTCGATGACATTGCAGTGGTGGATGATTTTGTCGACCAGGGTAGTCTTACCGTGGTCTACGTGTGCGATGATCGCAACGTTGCGGAGTCCGCTCATGGGAGGGGCGTCGGAATTTGAAGCCGCGAAAGACGGGCGGAATAGTGGCACCCGCAAATGCGCGGACCTCTCGTTTGTGACCGCATTCGTGATTAGTTTCGCCGTGTGAAGCGCTTGGTGATGCGATGTACTCCTTGGTTGCTGCTGGCCCTGTGGACTTTGGTTCACGGCTTGCAACTGGAGCACGTGGTCCATCACCACTTGTCGGGCCATGCGCACGGTGACCATTGCCACCACCATGACGGCGAAGAAATTCCACCGGGCAAGGCCCATCATGGGGGATTTGAATCCCCTGGGGGTTGTGACCTGTGCGAATGGAATTGGTGCCCGTCCGAACCTGCGGCGTTTGGCTATGGAGTCGGTGAGCGTTTGAACTGGCCCGTGCTTGCCCAAGTGGGGCATGTGGCTGAAGGCAATGCCCTGGCTGTTCTGCCGGGAAGTGTGGGAAGGCGTGGACCGCCCATGGGGGACCGCATGGTCTGATTTCCCCATCTCTCAATCCCCCTCATATGATTTACCCTTCCGCGGCGGAGTCCGTGGTGGTGCAGGGAGGCGTGGTTGGTGCAAGAATGCGGTTTCGTGTGGGCGTTTTGGGGATTTTCCTCATGCTCTCACCGTTCTCCACTCTGTGCCAATCGCTCACCTCCGTGCACGGCCATGTGTTTCATGCCGATGGTTTTGCTCCATGCAACGACGCCTTGGTTCAGGCCTGGCCGTGTGGTGCCTTTTTTGCTGTGGACGACGCTGGTCGTTTCGATGCGACTTGCCCAACGGGGATCGACTCCCTGACGGTGCTGGCCCATGGCCACCGCATGGCTACGGTTGTCGTTGATGGCAAGGCGCACATTGACGTGGCCTTGAATTCACTCGCTGTAGACTTGTCCCATGCTGTGGTTCAAGGTGGCAGCAGCGAGGATGCTCCGGAAGGTGTTGAAGTGACAGCTGCGGCAGACTTGATGACCGCCCTGGACAGGACCGCTGGACTGCGGAGCTTGGACCTTGGGGCGGGATTGATTCAACCGGTTGTTCGGGGCCTTGTGGGCGCCCGGGTGGCGGTATTGGAAGATGGGGTGCCACAGGCCGGTGGCCGCTGGGGTACCGACCATGGCATTCTGCTCGACCCCGCGCTCTCGGACGGTGTGGAATGGGTGCCGGGTGGAGGACATATTTGGTCAGGTCCTGCTGCGATGGGAGGAGCATTGAAGCTCTCACCGATTCGCATGATGGCGGAGTCGGGCAACCGTACCCAGGCAGCAATGGACTTTCGGTGGGGCGATGGCCGTGCCAAGGTCCACGCGCTGCACCGGGTCAAGAATGACAAGGGACAATGGCACTTGGGGCTTTCTGTTGCGCGGTTTGGCGACCGAAATGTGCCCCAGGCTTCCTTTGAATACATCGGACGCCAATTCGTCCTCACGGAAAGCCGACTGCCCAATACGGGAGGTCAGTCTCTCCACGGTGTGGCGGGATGGCGTTGGACACCGAGCCAACAAGACGTCGCATCATTTGATGTGCGGTGGTCATCGGTGCGGCAAGGTTTGTTTCCTGGCATCATAGGCATTCCGGACCAGGGGGACCTGATGGGCGATGGGCGGCCCTACACTGTGGCTTTGCCCAATCAGCATGCCCGACGCCTTCAAATGGCTGGAAAGTGGGGCCATTCAGGCCGGTTGGATCGCACCATTCGGATGTCCTTTTCGGTGAACGAACGCCTCGAAAGTGCACCGCCCCATGCCCATGGTTTTGGCCCCGCTCCCGATTCGGACCTCAGTCTTCGCTTGGGCGAGGTACAGGGGTTTTTTGAAGGGCGCTGGGAGGGCATTCACGGCGCATTCGGTGTGCAGGCTGAATGGCTCGAGGCACACACTCAAGGCTGGGAGTTCCTGCTTCCTGACCACCGCCGCAACCGCATTTCGGCCATGGCCGAGCTCAAGTGGTCAGACCGCCGCCTGGGCCTTCGCCTCGACGGTATCCATGTGGCCCAAACAGGCCATGTGGAACCCCTATATGCTGCTGACGGCAGTGTGGCCGGTGAAGACCTGCGCGCAGCCGCCATGGAGCGGGTGATGCCGGGCTGGGCATTGACTTGGTACCAACCCTTGCCGTTGGGTGAGGAGGTGGAGGGGAGTTGGACTTTGGCCGCGTACTCGCGCGCACCGAGCAGTTATGCCTTGGGGGCCAATGGCATTCACCACGGCACGTTCAGGTTTGAGCAAGGGAATGCGGCACTGAACCCCGAGCACACCTTGGAATTCAGGGTGTCGGGACGGTCTGCGCCAAAGCCGCCCGAGGCAACAGCAGGGATTGACTGGAATGCGCAAGCATTTGCTGCGGTGCACAAGGGGTTCATTCACCTCACACCTACAGCGCAATTTGCGCCCATTGCACATGCCGGTCAGATCTATGCTTTCGAGGCGCGCGATGCTTTCCGCACAGGTGCAGAGCTGGGTTTGTCTTGGACCAAGGGCCGGGTCAGGTGGTCGAATTCGGCCACCCTGCTCGGGCAATGGGCTTTGGAAACCGGACTTGGTCTGCCCTTTACCCCGCCCATGGACTTCCAATCCGAATTCCGTTGGGCGTGGGGAAAGTCAGGCACATTGGCGTTGCGTCACCGCGCCATTGCGCCAGCCACATTGACGGCAAGAAATGAGATGACGACACCGGGTGCGTCCCTGTGGGGAATGGAACTCGGCGTCCGGGGCCAACGCATGGCCCTCACTTTGGAAGCTGACAATCTACTGAATCAGGCGTGGCTCGACCACGCCAGCGCTTACCGCGTCCTCGGGCTTGTTGCCCAAGGCCGCTGGGCATCCTTGAGGTTCACGCTGGACGTGTTCCGCGCGGATGCCACAGAATACCAAACACAATAAGATTCAACAATAATCATGAAGTTCAATTCAATTTACGCAGCGGGTTTCGCTGCAACGCTTTTCGTTTCATGCGGCACCACGGATACCGAACCGCCTTCGGTGTGCAGTGATGTGGCCAACCTATCAGGTGTGTCCAGTGTCCTCATGGATGAGATCGATGCCGATGCGGGTTCGACCGTGACGGTGACGGATTCATTCTGCGACGACAGTGCGCTGGGAGAAGTCCGCTGGGACCTCCATTCAGCCGAAGGCCATGCCCACGAAGAAGGGGAGGAAGAGGAATTCACCCTGAATTCCGGCACCGACTGGTCTGAGTTGGAGGTGCGTGCACTGGAAGGCAGTGCCGCAGAAGAGACGTTCACTTTTGACGTGCCTATGACAGCGCGCGGAGTCTGGGACCTGGTGGTTTCCGTGGTCGATGCCGAAGGGAATGCCGCGCCGGATGTCATCGTCCAGGTGCATGTGGAAAACGATCACATTCCCGCATTTCACCTCGGAGAGGTCGGTGGCATGGATCCCGCCGAATGGGAAGGTGAGCCCGTTTGGTCTCCCGGTAGCCTCGTGGGGGTATCGGGTCTGGTGACCGATTCGGACGGCCTTGCCGAAGCGGCACTCAGTCTCATTCGGGAATCGGATGAAACGGTCGTGTGGGCAGCAGACCTGTCGGCCAATGGCGATACAGCCTTGGTCTTTGCCGTAGATGTGGAGGTTCCAGCAGATGCTGAAGGCGAATACCATTTCGAGATGGAAGCTGCCGACCTCAGCGGTGTGGAGATGCACACCGGTTTTCACGTCGAAATCGAATGATGAGGGCCCCCACTCTTCGCCGACGAAGAGTGGGGGCACCCACCATTTTGGATGTGCTGAATGCGATTGATGCACGCCAGTTGTCGTTTTGTCAACGTGGGGACGCAATAGGGTGCTTCAGCCCCTAATTTCGAACCCATAGAATTGTACCATGCGCGACACCGTCATTTCAGCCCTTATTGATAGCGAGCATGACCGCCAAACAAATGGCGTAGAGCTCATTGCATCAGAGAATTACGCGAGCCAACAGGTCATGGATGCCCAAGGCTCGGTCTTGACCAACAAGTACGCCGAAGGCCTGCCCGGAAAGCGCTATTACGGCGGTTGCGCTGTGGTGGATCAGGTGGAGGACATTGCCCGTCAGCGGTTGTGCCAGTTGTTTGGTGCGACTTGGGCCAATGTGCAGCCGCACAGCGGAGCCAACGCCAACAGTGCGGTGATGTTGGCCTGTTTGAAGCCCGGTGACAAAATCATGGGCTTTGACTTGGCACACGGTGGACACCTGACCCACGGGTCTTCTGTCAATTACAGCGGCAAGTTGTACACGCCCTCCTTCTACGGTGTGGAAGAGGAGACCGGCACCATTGACATGGACAAGGTGGCCGAAACAGCCGAGCGGGAGCAGCCCAAACTGCTCATCTGTGGGGCCTCGGCATACAGCCGTGATTGGGACTACAAGCGGTTCAGGGAAATTGCAGACAGCGTAGGAGCGCTGTTGCTTGCCGACATCAGTCACCCTTCTGGTTTGATTGCGACCGGGTTGCTGGCCGATCCCATGCCGCATTGTCACATCGTCACGTCGACCACCCACAAGACGTTGCGTGGACCGCGTGGCGGGATCATCATGATCGGCGAGGACATGGACAACCCTTGGGGACTGACCACACCCAAAGGCGTGGTCCGCAAATTGTCGTCGCTGCTGGACAGTGCGGTGTTCCCTGGAATGCAGGGAGGGCCGCTTGAGCACGTCATTGCTGGAAAGGCCGTGGCGTTTGGAGAAGCATTGGAGCCCGCATACACAGCCTATACGCAGCAGGTGGTGCGCAATGCACAGGCCATGGCCAAGGCGTTTACCGACCGCGGCTATCACTTGATCAGTGGAGGCACGGACAATCACCTCATGCTCATTGATCTGCGCAACAAAGACATCACAGGAAAGGCGGCAGATGCTGCCTTGGGTGCTGCCCACATCACGGTCAACAAGAACATGGTGCCATTCGATACCCGCAGTCCGTTTGTGACTTCCGGTATTCGGGTGGGTACGCCCGCGGTCACCACCCGTGGCATGGTGGAGTCCGATATGGAGCAGCTCGTCGCTTGGATGGACGAAGTGATTTGCCATGCAGACAACGAAGCGGTGATCCGCACGGTCGGAGATGCCGTGAAGGCGCGCATGTCGCAGCTCCCGCTGTTTGCCGAGTCGGTTACGGCTTGATGTCACAGTGCCGGGTCGAGGTTGTGGCCTCCACGGTTGAAGATGTCCTGGCCGCAGCCCAGGGCGGGGCGGATCGTGTTGAATTTTGTGTGCACCTGGACAGTGGAGGACTGACCCCTGGCCGGTCTTTATCCCGCGCTGCCTTTGATGTGGCCAAAGAACATGGCCTGGTCTTTCGGGTGTTGGTGCGTCCCCGCGAAGGGGACTTTGTCTATACCAAGTCGGAACAAACCGCCACCGTGCGAGAAGCCGAGGCGTTGATGGAAATGGGGGTGGACAAGGTGGTGACCGGAGGCCTTCAAGTCGATGGCATGCCGGATGTGGCCCTCGTGCAAGCGTTGGACAAGGCCATAGGGCTGGACCATGTGGTCTTTCACCGGGCCATTGACGAGGTGAGTCCATTGATGGAAGGGGCCCAGCGCCTCCTGGATTTGGGGGTTCGGACGGTATTGAGCAGTGGTGGAATGTCCCGGGCGGTTGAAGGCAAGGAGGCCATTGCCCAATTGGTGCAGGTGGGGTTGGAAGTGGTCGCCGGCGCCGGAGTGCAGCCTGCCCACGTCGCAGATTTGGCCGGGGCAGGAGTGGAAGCAGTCCATGCAAGTTGTCGGGTGCTTTCGCCGGGCCACATGGCGGGGCGCCTGTTCGCTGCGGAGAGAAAAGTCGTAGACGCCGGTTTGGTGTCGGCCCTTGTCTCCGCTGTTCACGGGGTTTGACGACCTTGGGCGCATGAACCGTCTCCTCTTTTCATTTTTCCTCGGACTGTTTGCCATGCTGATCTCGGGGTGCAGTGTGGATTCCGATGTGCCGCATGGCGATGCTGGGGGCTTGATCCCCGCGCCACAAGTCCTGGAGCCCCGCCGAGGGGATTTCACATGTGGGGGCACTTTGGCGGTGTCCTGGCCCGAGGAGTGGGGGGCCGAAAAGCAAGTGGTGCGCGACTGGTTTGATCAAGCGGGAGTGGTATTGGAGGAAGGTCAAGGCGGATTGGCTTTTGAGCGCTCTGCCCAAGTCGCGGGTAAGGAGGCGTACATCTTGGAGGTGGGACCAGAAGGAATGAAGGTTGTGGCGTCTTCGGCTGCAGGGCTCTTTCGCGGTTGGTCTACACTGCGAAAAATGATGCCGGTCGAATGTGAGACGGGTTGTGCCGAAGGATTCACGCTTTCAGGCGTGCGCATTCAGGATGCTCCGGCTTTCGAGCACCGCGGTTTGTTGTTGGATGGATGCCGCCATTTTCAAGACGTCGAATTCGTACTCAAACAGATT
>DGOE01000104.1:0-7033 GCA_002389295.1 Flavobacteriales bacterium UBA4474
CAAAACCGACGCCATCGCATGTGAGGTCCTTGAGGCCATGATGGCAGACTCCCCTGCGGAGATCCGACAGCAGATGGCCGACAACGTGCAGTGGATCCGTGGCGCCAAGGCCAATAAGCTCGTAGTGGGTTCCCAAGCACGCATACTCTACGCCGACGCAGAAGGCCGCATGCGCATCGCCAAGGCTTTCAACGACGCCATCGCCGATGGAACCTTGTCTGGGCCTGTCGTCCTCGGCCGGGACCACCACGACGTCAGCGGAACAGACAGCCCCTACCGCGAAACCTCCAACATCTATGACGGCTCCGCGTTTACGGCCGACATGGCCGTACAAAACTTCGTGGGCGACGCCTTCCGCGGTGCCACTTGGGTCTCCCTCCACAACGGCGGCGGCGTAGGTTGGGGTGAAGTCATCAATGGTGGGTTCGGCATGCTCTTGGATGGCTCTGAAGCGGCCGAGCAGCGCTTGACTTCCATGCTCCACTGGGACGTCAACAACGGCATCGCTCGCCGCAGTTGGGCCCGCAACAAGGAAGCCCAATTCGCCATTCGCCGAGCGATGGCCGCCGAACCCCTGTTGAAGGTGACCTTGGCACAAAACGCAGACGCCGATTTAATCCGACGCGCACTTTCCTAATGGAACACTATCAATCTCGGTGGACGGCAGACACGCTTTCTACCGACCCCTTGCCGCCCATGCCTTGGGCGGGGCACCACTTCGAAGCCTGCCATTTTGAAGGACTGGACCTCAACCATTCGGATTGGCGCGATGCGCGGTTTGAGGGGTGCACCTTTCAATCCTGTCAATTGTCCGAGGTGCGCCTGACCAATGTGCGCTTCCACGGGGTAACCTTCTCCGACTGCACCTTGAATCGGATCCGTTGGACCACCCTGCACAGTTCATTCCTTTCCTTCAAGCTGAACCAATGCAAAGCCCCTTTGGGAGATTGGGAAGACATGGACCTGAAGGGAATGGCATTGAAAGGCTCTGACCTGAGCGGCTGCAACTTTTCAGGCGCCGACGCACGTGAAACCTGTTGGGCCGAAAGCCGCCTGCGCGACGCCATTTTCCAGCGAACCGACCTGCGGGATGCCGATTTCCGCAGTGCCCAAGAGTGGACCATAAACCCTGCTGAAAACCGGCTTCAAGGCGCACGGTTTGATGCAACGGACCTGCTGGGACTCGTCAAAAGCCTAGGCATTGTAGTGGATTGACAACAGGGGGCAACAGGAAACACAGGAAACGATTTAACACCCTTTTCGTTTCCTAAGCGGGTTTCACCGGGTAATTTTGCGGCCCGAATTCCTGGAATGACCTCCGCACAACAAGACCCAAAAGAAGACGCCCGGTTGCTGGCCTTGCTCGAAGGCAGTGAATTGGCTTTTCGCAAGTTTGGCGTCAGGGCACCCAGCATGGACGACCTCGCCGGTCACCTCGGCGTGTCCAAAAAGACCTTGTACAAGCATGTCAAGGACAAGGCTGACCTCGTTTTTCAAGTCTTCAATCACATCTGCACAAGGCAAGATGACCAAATCGCTGCGCTGTCTGCCAGCGGAAAGAACGCCATCGAAGCCGTCATCTGTGCGATGGAATACCTGCAGTCCGAGTTGCGCGAGATGCACCCGAGCCTGCTGTTTGACCTTCAGAAGTATTACCCCTCATCCATGGAGCGTCTTCATCAGCACAAGATGAAGAACATGCAAGGCTACCTCGTCCGCAACATTGAACGGGGCCAAAAAGAAGGGTTTTACCGCAAGGATTTTGATGCCCGGCTCATTTCACGCTTGCACATGGCCATGGTGCAAACCATGACCGACCCCGCTACCCTCGAGGAGTTTGGCCGGCCGCTGTCCGAGCTCCAAAAAGAACTGCACACCTATCACCTCAGGGGCATCGCCAACGACAACGGGCTCAAGTACCTCAGAGACCGCAACAACTCCCATTGAATACGCCCATTTCCATGCGCACTCCCGCTTTATTGTCCGCTTTACTTCTGCTGCAAGGGTCCGTTTTGGGCCAAGGGTCCGCCGCGGGGTCGGGCACCCGGCTCTCTTTGGAAGAGGCCCAGTCCATCGCCGCCACCCGGGCCTACAATGTGAGGTATGCCGCCTTCGACACCGAAGAAGCCGCCAGCAGCACAAGGGAGCTCATTTCCTCGGGCTTTCCCCAAGTCAGTGGGGCAGTCGACTACAACCGCTACATCGACATCCCCACCCAGGTGTCCAGCGGTGACGTATTTGGGTTTCCCGACTATTTGACTTCTTTCCTCGGGGGGGTCGCACAAGCCACCGGTGTCCCGCTCAACGCGCCCACTGTGGACCCCAACGCCATCCAAGAATTTCAATTTGGGGCGTCCCAAACGATGACCGCAGGCATCACGGCCACCCAGTTGATTTTCAGCCCCAGCTATTTCGTCGGCATCCAGGCAGCCAAGGCATACGCCAGCGCCATGGAGGCCTCCGAATCGCAGTCCGTCGCCGATGCGCGCCGCGCGGCAGGAGAAGCTTATGCTGCCGCCCTGGCCGCCGACGAAAACGTAGGCTTGCTCAAAGAAGCCGAAGCGCTGGCTTCTGCAGCACTGGACCAAACCCGCGCGCTGGTGAAAGAGGGGCTTGCGGAATCCACAGACGCCGACCAACTCGCGCTGTCCCTATCAGAAATAGCCCAGCAACGCACCACTGCTGAAAGCATGGCCGATGTGGCGCTCGACGCCCTCAAATTCACCATCGGCATGCCGGTGGAGACCACCGTGATCCTGGCCGACAATTTTGAATCGCTCTCTGCGTCCTTCACTGCAGCCTCTGTTTTGGGCACGCCCTTCAATGTTTTGCGGTTGCCTGAAATACAGTCTCAAACCAAAAACGTAGAGCTCTCAGAACTCAACATTCAAAACGAAAAAGCAGCAGGTCTGCCCAGCATTGGCGCCTTCTACACCAACCAACGCAACGCCCAACGCGAAGCTTTTGACTTCCTCAAAGGCGGCAACTGGTACCCCATTCAAGTGGTCGGGGTGCAAATGTCCATTCCCATTTGGTCCAGCTTTGGCGGAAAGGAAAAAATCCACCAGGCCGAATTGACCCGAGACCGGGCAACCACCGCCTTGGAACAACTGACCCAAGCGGCCACACTCGAATACCGGGCCGCCCAATCGGAATACAATTCCGCCTTGGAGCAGCGCACCCAAGCGCAACGCGGGCGGGACCTCGCCGCGCGCATTCTCGACCGCACCCGCATCCGTTTCCAAGAGGGAATGGCCAGCAGTTTCGATCTGACACAGGCCCAAAGCCAGTTGGTCAATGCCCAAGCCAACCAGACCCAGGCCACGCTGCGCTGGCTCAACGCCCACCTCCGCCTTCAACGCTCCCTCAACGCTTAATCGACATGATCCGCAAATCCATCCTCCTGGCGGTTCCCGCCCTCGTACTGGCAGCCTGCGGCGGCTCAGCCCCCGACAGCACTCCAGAAACTGATGCGGCTACAGCGGCTGCACCCGAGGCCCGAAAAGTGACCACACTTACAGCCTCCACGGCACCCTTCGATCACTACTTCACCGTTCAAGGAAATGTGGAGACAGACCGCTTGGCACAGGTATTTCCCATGACGCAAGGCACCGTGCTTCGTCTCCGCGTGGAGGAGGGCCAATCCGTGCGCAAGGGCCAGGTGCTTCTCGAACTCGACAACGATGCTGTTGCCCGAAACCAAGACGAACTCGAGACCCGTCTCGAACTCGGAAAAGACGTATTGGCCCGGCAAGAGCGGCTTTGGGAGCAGGGCATCGGAACAGAAGTTCAGCTGCTCGAAGCACGCACCAACGTCAAAGCACTTGAGGAAAGCATCGCCGCCTTCTCCGAACAAGTGGACTTGGGCAAAGTGACCGCGCCTTTCACAGGAACGGTCGACCGGATCTTTGCCAAGGAAGGCGAAATGGCCTCCCCTGGCCGCCCAGTCGCCAGGGTGCTCGACCTCGCTGACATGTACGTTCGGGCCAAGGTCAGCGACCACTATGTCGGGCAAGTCACCCAAGGGCAACGCGTGGAAATTGTCGTGGGCGGCCGCGACACCCTTGTCAGTGAAATTGCCCGCGTCGGTCAGTACATCGAACCCGCCAACCGCACCTTCGAAATCGTGGTCCCCGTCCCAGAAGGTGGCGACCTCTTGCCCAATGAGTTCGCCGCGATGCGAATCAACGACCTCCACCTGGACAGTGCCATCTCCCTGCCCTCAGGCTTGATTCTCCAAGATCGGCAAGGGCGCGATTTTGTCTATGTGATCGAGGGGGGGAAAGCCGTTCGCAAGCCCGTTACCGTTGGCATGGCCGCCAATAACCGCGTGCTCATTGAGGCGGGCGTCACGGACGGCATGTCCGTGATTGACCGCGGTGCAGGCCAAGTCGTGGAAGGCGAGGCTGTTCAAATCCTGCGCTGAATCACCGTTCTCCAAAGCGACCCCACAGCGACCCCATCCCATGGATCCACAACAACCCAAGGAGTTTGGCCTGAGCACGGCTTCGATCAAAAACCGCACCACCGTGGCGGTATTGATCGCCATCATTTTGATCGCAGGTATTTCATCCTACATCACCGTTCCCAAGGAAAGCTTTCCTGAGGTGGTGGTGCCCGAAGTCTTCATCGGCACCCCTTACCCTGGGAACAGCCCCGGGGACATCGAGAAGCTGATTACCCGCCCCATTGAAAAGGAGCTCAAAGGCATCACGGGGGTCGACGTGATCGTCTCCACCAGCCAACAAGGCTACAGCGCCATTGACATCAAGTTCGATTTCTCGGTCACGCCTGAAATCGCCCTCCGCAAGGTCAAAGACAAGGTGGACATCGCCATGAGCGACCCCAGCTTTCCGGACGACCTGCCAAGCGACCCCAACATCTTCGACCTCAATTTCACCGAACTCATTCCGGTGATGCAGGTCAACCTGTCCGGCGATTACCCCATCGATCAACTGGAGGATTACGCCGAACGGCTTCAAGACCAAATTGAAGACCTCGAGCAAATCAACGAAGCCGAAATACGGGGCGTCAACGCCAAGGAAATGGAGGTGGAAGTCGACTACCTCAGGGCAGAAGCCATGCTGGTCAGCTTCAATGACATCGCACAAGCCATCGGCCAAGAAAACGTGTCCATTTCAGGAGGTGACATCCTGATGGATGGCCGCCGAAGGACCGTGCAGGTGGTCGGCGATTTCCGCGACGCGCGCGATTTGGAGGCCATCATCATCAAAGCGGAGGGTGGACAACCGGTCTACCTGCGCGATGTCGCCACGGTCCAATTCGTGGACCAAGAGGCCACAAGTTTCGCGCGGGAGTGGGGCAATCCGGTGGTCTCGCTGGACGTGAGAAAACGCGCGGGAGAAAACCTCATCATCGCCTCCGATGAAATCAACCGCATCATCGCGGAAGCCAAGGCTGAATTCCTGCCTTCCGACCTGAGTGTAAGCATCACTTCCGACCAATCAGACCAGACGCGCACCCAAGTGGATGAGCTCCAAAACAGCATCATCCTCGGTGTCCTGCTGGTGGTCGGCGTCTTGCTTTTCTTCCTTGGTCTACGCAACGCGCTCTTCGTCGGGGTTGCCATTCCGCTGTCGATGTTCCTCAGCTTCGCCATCCTGAGCGCCTTGGGCATCACCTTCAATGTCATGGTGCTCTTTGCGCTCGTGCTGGCACTGGGCATGCTGGTGGACAACGGCATTGTGGTGGTCGAGAACATCTACCGATTGATGGACGAGGGCATGTCGCCGTTTGATGCTGCGCGCTATGGTGTGGGCGAAGTCGCCTGGCCCATCATCGCCTCTACGGCGACCACGTTGGCGGCCTTTTTGCCCTTGGCCATCTGGCCGGGCATCATTGGCGAGTTCATGAAATACCTGCCGATGACCCTCATCATCGTCTTGTCCTCCTCCCTGTTCATCGCTTTGGTCATCAACCCCGTGCTGACGAGCGTGTACATGCGGGTGGAAGAAGCCGAAATGAACGTGCGTCGGTTGTTCATCACCACCGGAGCGCTCATTGCGTTCGGCGTGCTCCTTCTGGTCGCCGGATGGATCACCTTGGGCAATCTGTTTGTGCTGGCAGGTGTCATCGGCCTGGTCAACCGCTACGCCCTCACGCCCGCCACAGCTTGGTTCCAAAACTCACTGCTTCCCGCATTGGAGAACGCCTACGAGCGGCTTCTGCGCTTTGCCCTGCGCGGGGCCAAGCCCTGGCTCTTCTTCTATGGCATGATCGGCCTCCTGTTTGCCTCTTTGGCCCTGCTCGGTGTCTTCCCCCCCAAGGTGGAATTCTTCCCCCAGAACGAGCCACAGTATGTCAATGTCTACATCGACATGCCCATCGGCACCGACATCGAAGAGACCAACCGGGTGACCAAGGATGTGGAGCAAATGGTCCTCACCGCCATCAACCGTCCGGAGTTTATGCGCGACGGCGGCGACGGCACCAAGGGGCAGTATTTGACCAACTCCGTCATTGCGCAAGTGGGAGAAGGCACCTCCGACCCTGCGGAAGGGCCGCAGCTCGGCGCCACACCGCACAAAGGGCGCATCACCGTCAGCTTTGTGAAGTTCCAAGACCGCATGGGCTTGAGCACAAAGGATGTACTCAACGCGATCCGCGAAGAGGTCAAGGGTTATCCCGACGCCATCATCCGGGCGACCAAAAACTCGGACGGACCGCCACAAGGGCTCCCCATCAACATCGAGGTCAGCAGCGCCGACTACGAATCTGCCCTCACCTACGCCGATGGCATGATGCGCTTCATCGAATCCTCGGGAATTGAAGGCATCGAGGGGCTGAAGTTGGATGTAGAAAAATCGAAGCCGGAAATGCCCATTACCATCGACAGGGACAAGGCGCGGCGATATGGCCTGAGCACCCAACAAATCGGGTACGGCCTGCGCAGCGCCCTCTTTGGTCGAGAAGTGAGCCGCTACAAGGATGGTGAAGACGACTATCCCATCAACCTCCGGTTTGCAGACGCCTACCGAAACAATGCAGACGCCTTGATGAACCAAAAGGTCAT
>DGOE01000104.1:7111-26155 GCA_002389295.1 Flavobacteriales bacterium UBA4474
AATGAAGTCGTGGCCGCCATCAAAGCGGGACTGAGCGACTATCCCACCGCGTCCGGCGTCCAATGGGAGTTCACCGGTCAACAAGAAGAGCAAGCCAAGGAAATGGCCTTTCTCTCCAAGGCACTGGTCATCGCCTTATTCCTGATTTTCCTGATCATTGTCGCGCAGTTCAACAGCATCTCCACACCGTTCATCATCGGATTCAGCGTGCTGTTTTCACTCACCGGCGTCTTCCTGGGCTTGGTGGTCTTCCGCCAAGATTTCGTGATCATCATGACCATGATTGGCATCATCTCGCTGGCCGGCGTGGTGGTCAACAACGCCATCGTGCTCATCGACTACACCCAGCTGCTGATGGAGCGGAAAAAATCCGCCTTGGGCCTCGGTGAAGATGACATGTTGCCCTTCTCTGAAGTCGTTCCGCTGATCATCCAAGGCGGAAGAACCCGCCTTCGGCCAGTGCTGCTCACGGCCATCACCACGGTGTTGGGCCTGCTTCCGCTGGCGATTGGCATCAACGTGGACTTTGTGAGCCTCTTGGCCGAGTACGACCCCAAGATGTACATCGGGGGTGACAACAACATCTTCTGGAAACCCATGAGTTGGGCCATCATTTACGGCTTGACGTTTGCCACGTTCCTCACGCTGGTCATCGTGCCGGTGATGATGTGGTACCTCACCCGGGCCAACTACAAGTGGCTCAAGCGCCTCCCCGTTGCGGAACAAGCATGACCTCACCCAAACAAACCACCCTGGCCATTACCGGGGTCACCGGCTTCCTCGGTGGACACATGACCCTGGAGGCACTGCGCCGGGGATATCGCGTGCGCGGAACGTTGAGGTCCATGAAGCGCGCTGACGGCGTCCGCTCCATGTTGGCCGCACACCTTGGTGATGGAGCAGAGGCCACGTTGGCGCGACTCACCTTCCACGAAGCCGACCTCTTGTCGCCAGGTGGTTGGGTGGACATCGTGACGGGGTGCGATGCTGTGCTTCATGTCGCCTCCCCATTTCCCATGAACCTGCCCAAGGATGAGCAAGACATCATTTCCCCAGCAAGACAAGGCCTGAAACACGTCTTCGAAGCCTGCGCAACAGCGGGGGTAAAGCGCCTGGTGCAAACCTCATCCACCGTGGCCATCGTCTATGGTCATGGCAAGGACAAAACCGCGTTTGACGAGCAACACTGGACCCAGCTCGACGGTGGCATGCTCACGCCTTACATCAAAAGCAAGACCCTGGCAGAACAGGACCTGTGGATGATGGCCAAGCAACATCCAGACATGTCGGTCTCAGCGGTCAACCCGGGGTTCATCCTCGGCCCCTTATTGGACAGCAACGACCCCGGAACAAGCTGCGATGTCGTTCTCAAAATGATGAGGGGCGAATTTCCTGGCGTCCCCAAACTCGGGTACCCGACGGTCGATGTCCGCGATGTGGTGGACCTCCATTTTGCGGTTCTCGAAGACCAACATGCGGCTGGCCAGAGGTTTGCAGCAGCAGCGGGCACATTGCCCCTCCAAGAACTGGCCAAAACCATCAAAGGCGCCTTTCCTCAGGAAGGACGCAAGGTGGGCACCCGGTCACTCCCCAACGGGGTGGTCAGGGCCATGGCCATCGTCATGAAGTCGGTGCGGGGCACCCTTGCAGAATTGGGGTACATGCCCACAGTTTCATCGGACTTGGCCCGCAAACGCTACGGCTGGAACCCCCGGTCCCCCCAAGAAGCAGCAACCGCGACCGCGCAAAGCATCATCGATCTCGATTACATCAAGTGATTCCCTGCATACCGCTCTAACTTCGCGTGCTCAGACTCCGCCCGGCCCCCGATGAGTGACCTTCTCCAACACGAATGCGGCATCGCCTTGCTCAGGCTCAAAAAGCCCCTGCAGCACTACATCGACACCTACGGGACGGCCTTCTACGGCCTAAACAAAATGTACCTGCTGATGGAGAAACAGCGGAACCGCGGTCAAGACGGCGTGGGCCTGGCCAATGTCAAGCTGACCGTTCCTCCCGGTCACCGCTACCTCAGCCGGTCACGTTCTGTCGCCAAGCAGCCCATCGAAGACCTCTTCGCCCAAATCATGGGCCGATTTGCCGACACCAAGGAGCACCACCCCGAGCGGTTAAAAGATGCGGCGTGGCTGCAAAAAGAATTCGCCTTTACCGGAGAGGTGTTCCTGGGCCACCTGCGCTACGGCACGTATGGCCGCAACACCATCGAGCGCGTCCACCCTTTCCTGAGGCAAAACAACTGGCGCACCCGCACCCTCGCTCTGGCCGGCAATTTCAACCTCACCAACGTCGACGAGCTTTTCGATATTCTCGTGGGACTAGGCCAGCACCCCAAGGAAAAAGCCGACACGGTAACCGTCCTGGAAAAGGTGGGCCACTTCCTGGATGAGGAGGTCGAGGCCTCCTTCCAAAAATTCAAGGAACAGGGGCATGAAAATGCCGAAATCAGCAAACTCATCGCAGAACATCTGGACATCGAACGCGTGCTCAGCCGGGCGTCCGAGTCATGGGACGGCGGCTACGTCATGGGCGGGATTGTCGGCCACGGCGATGCGTTCATCGCCCGCGACCCCAATGGCATCCGGCCCTGCTTCTGGTACGAAGACGATGAGGTCGTCGTGGCCGCTTCGGAGCGTCCCGTCATCCAAACGGCCTTCAACACCACCACCGCCGAGGTCAAAGAACTGCAGCCCGGGGAGGCCTTGATCATCACCAAAGGCGGAGAGGCCCGCATCAAACAAGTGCGGCCCGCTGGGGAGCGCAAGGCCTGCAGCTTCGAGCGGATCTACTTTTCGAGGGGCAACGATGCCGACATTTATCAGGAGCGCAAGGCTTTGGGTGAGTCGCTCGTTCCCAAAGTGCTCGAGGCCATTGAGCACGACATCGACTCCACTGTTTTTAGCTTCATTCCCAATACGGCAGAGACTTCGTTCTACGGCTTGGTGCGCGGCATTGAGAGCCACCTGAATCAAAGCAAGATTGAGCGCATCATCGGACTCGGATCCTCCCCCGATGCCACCGAAGTAAAAAGCATTTTGGAAGAGCGTCCGCGGGTCGACAAGGTCGCCTTGAAGGATGCGAAACTCCGCACTTTCATTGCCGATGACGGGGCACGGGACGACCTCGTCACCCACGCCTATGACATCACCTACGGCACCATCGAGCGCGGCCACGACCAGCTCGTGGTCATCGATGACAGCATCGTCCGCGGCACCACCCTCAAGCGCAGCATCCTGCGCATCCTGGACCGCCTGGATCCGCGGCGCATTGTCGTGGTGAGCAGCGCCCCGCAAATCCGCTACCCCGACTGTTATGGCATTGACATGGCCCGAATGGGGGACTTCATTGCCTTCCAAGCGGCCATTGCCCTCCACCATCGGCGAGACAATGGCGACCTCATCGAGTCTGTTTATGCCGCCTGCAAAGCGGAGTTGGAAAAGCCTTACGAGCAGCAACAAAACAAGGTCAAGGCCATCTATGAAAACCTCTCCGAAGAGGACACATCGGCCATGATTTCCGAGCTGCTCACCCCAGATGACATGAAGGCTGAGGTCAAGATCATCTACCAAAGTGTGGCCGGCCTCCACGAAGCCACGCCACAGCACACGGGCGACTGGTACTTCACCGGAAACTTCCCCACCGCCGGCGGCAACCGCGTGGTCAACCGTGCTTTCGTGTATTGGAAAGAGGGGCGCACGGAACGCGCTTACTGAGCAGCGCGCAGCGCGTCAAGCCCCAAATTGTTGGTGCGGGAATTTTTCCCGCCATCAACGCTGTCGCGGATCAGTTCAATACCACGCGGCGCACCATCGCACTGCTTCCGTCCTCCCGAACGGGAACCAAAATCACCATGCCGGCACCCCAGCCTCCGGTTTCAATCTCCGTCCTGCCAAAAGCCCCTGCCGACCCCGTGCCCAGCACCTTTCCACCGGCATCCACCGCCTTCCAAGACCAACCCGGCGGCAGGTCCCACGACAACACCTCGCCCGCTACAGCGGGATTGGGGTAGGGACTTCCAATCTGTTCACTTTGCCCTTCCGGCACCTCGAGCAAAACGTTGTTGTACCACGCCACGTCAGAGGCCTCCAACAGCAAGTTGCCGTCGTTGTCCGTAACGGTCAGAAATTCCTGATAGAAAATGGGAAACACCGAGTCCTGAGCGAAAAACAAATACTGTTCCAGGGACCACGTGGCTGTGTCTCCAGCATAAGACTCCGTATACACTTGATCATAATGCCCACGCAACACTTCCAAGCTTGAAGACGCGCCCGGCATCATCAAAGACCCCCAAGCATCCACCTCGAAAGATGCCTGGCCAACCAAGCCATAAGGCTCCGCAAAAAGCACCGTTTCTGCCATGAATGTGTCAACATGCGCGTCTCCGTATTCCATTGGGTATGCCCATTGCACCAAAGGGTCGGAAAAAGGAATGGTCACAAAGTTGGCCGCATTCGCATTGCCGAAAATCGTGAATTCCCCCCCCACTGCGGCCCAAAAACTCAGTTGGTCCCCATTCCTCAAACACCATTCGGCCCCATCAAATGATTTGGCCAATGGGGAGTTGGGGGCGGGAAACACCTCCGCCATGCCCACCGCATTGCCTGACACACCGCTAAAGTCCCACACCTGCGCCGCGTCATCCGACGGGGTGGGGTCAATAAACGCTGCCGCTATGAGGTCCGCGGTATAACCCAAAGGCGGTGGGACGGGCTCCTGAATGAATGGCTGAGAAAACAGCGCGCCGTTCAAGGACAAAAACACCAACATCACCAAGGCGCCTCGGCCCGCTTTCCACCTGCTTTGAGAAATCATGCCCGAAAGTACCCTGCACGCTCTCCTTACCCGAAAATCTCTCACCACTTTGCGTCATCATCATGACCAACGTGCCGAAAAAAAACCTGCATCTCCTAGCAGACATGGGCTTCGCAGACAGTTTCGCAGAGCGCCTAGAGGCATTCAACCTGCGTGATCGCAACCACATCATACTGGTCGGAAAAAGCCCCCACAAACGCCTGGCCAAAGGGGCATTCCCGTACACCAACCTGAAAGACGAGCACGCCCCGAATCCCGATGAATACAACAAGGTCATCGTACACTTTCTCCTGCCCATGGTCTGCCATTGGCTCAAGCAACACCGGGAACTGCGCATCCACTGGATGTTTTATGGTGCGGAAGTCTACCGCAATCCGCTGGTAGGCTATGACCCCATAGGGCCGGAAACCAAGCGTTACTTTTCCTTGAATTTGGACGACCTGAAAAGGAACGTCGGGTACCATTTGATCCACCGGCGGGCTTGGAAAAAGGCACTCCTCCAAGTGGAGAGCATACTCACGCACAACCCCGTGGAGTTCGAGCTGATCAAGAGCCTTGTGGCCGTTCCCCAAGCCAAGATGGAAACCTTCTTCTATGGCAAAGGTCTCGCCGACGCAGGACCCAAACCCCCTGTTGTTCCACCATCCAAACAAGGCCCATTGTCGGTGCAACTCGGACACTGCGCCTTTCCCTCCGTGAACCATATGGACTTCCTGAAAGCATGCGCACCACAGGCCGGGGTTGAGTTTCACGTGCCCCTATCATACGGAGATTCCAAATATGCCTTGTGGGTCAAAAAGCAGGCCCAAAACAGAACGGACCTGCACTGGATGATGCACCGCCTGCCCATTGAAGCATATATGAGGCACATCGATCAAATGGACGCCGGCGTCTTCCCCAATGCACGACAACAGGGGCTGAACAACATCAAGATGTTCATCCGCCAAGGCAAGCCTGTATTCCTTCACCCCGACAGCCCCACCACGGCGTACTATAAAAGCATTGGTATCGAAATTGGCCGCACCGACGCTTTCTCCGTCGAAGAATACCACAGATTGAAATCCTTAGCAGAACAGAACAAAGCCGCCTTCAGCGAATACGGCGGTGAAGCGGCCTGCCGCGAACACTATCAAAGGCTGTTCAACTGACGTAAACGCTGGCTCCTTCGGCACGCGCGATCCAACACCCCGAGGTCAACTCCGGTGCAACCCACATTCTTTGGCGGAAGACTCCCACCACCAACGGCCCGCTCGAGCATCCTCACCCGGAAGTACAGGACGCGTGCACGGCGCACAGCCTATGCTCGAATAGCCCAACTGATACAAGGGGTTCACCGGAACACCCGAAGACGATACCAAGGCCTCCACGGCAGCATCATCCCACTCAAGAAGCGGGTGGAATTTCCGCAAGCCCCAGGCCGGGGCCTCCTCAATGTGCTGAAAAGACTGCCGGTTTTCACTTTGCGCTTGCCTCAGTCCCGTGAGCCACCACTTCTTGCCTGAACAAGCGGCTTTCAATGGCATAATCTTTCGCGCGTTGCAACACGCTTTTCTGCCTTCCGTGCTCGCATAGATCTGAGACAAACCCGCTGAATCCAAGGCACCCGAATCAGGGCGTAACGCGCGGATTTCTACCCCGAAGAACCGTTCGGTATCCTTCCACGTTTGCAGTGTTGCTGGAAACAAACACCCCGTATCCAATGACACCAGGTCTATGTCCAAGCCCGCCTCTAAAACAGCCCATGTCAGCACTTGATCTTCCATGCTGAATGAAGTGGTCAGCACGGCATCCTCCTTAGTGGCTTCGTCCCCAAGAACTTCCACAATACGATCTATTAGCGCCAAGGGTTGTCCAAACAGTGGTTGACTGGTCATGCCACAAATGTAAACATGACACACAAACCCCACCTGTTAAGTGTGGATTATTAAGTCTTGCAAAGTCCGCTGTTCCAAAACCCCCAATTGGGCGTCCCTTACATCGACCATCATGCGATGTAAGCCACAGTCCTCTTCCACACAATCTTCACACCGCTCATAGTAATGCAAGCTCACACAGGCCAATGGCGCGATCGGCCCATCTATCATGCGCATCACCTTGGCCAAGACCACATCATTGGCTGGCACACTCAGCGCATGACCGCCACGAGGTCCCCGCCGACTCTTCACCACCCCACCAGCCCTCAACTCCACCAAGATTTGCTCCAAGAACTTAATGCTCATCGGTGAAGCAGCACAAATCTCTTTGGCACTCAACCAATCGGGGAGACCTTCTTCTAAAGCTTGGTGCTGGCGCTTGGCGAGCACAGTCAGAGCACGAAACGCATATTGGGCCTTTTTCGTCAGCATGCGCTCAATTTCCTCTTTTCCTTGCCGTCAGACAAGCACAGCGCAAAATGCGTCAATACACACTGAAAGGATACAAAAGGGGTTGTGAACGGCGATGTAACAAGGCGTCTGTCACATGGCACGGTATATATGGCCTCCAAGCCGCGCCAGCTCTACGCTCAAGAAGCTGACGTTCGCATGCTCCAAATTAATGACATTCGCAGTCAATAGGGCGGCTGACTCCATCTTGCGTCCCGTCGAACACCCACCTTCAACGGCATGGCAAAACCCCATCTCCACCTCATAGCCGACATGGGCTTTGCAGACTGTTTCACGGAACGCATAGAAGCATTGTCGCTGCAGGAAAAGAACAACATCATGCTGGTCGGCAAAAAGCCAGACAAGCGGTTGGCCAAAAAAAACCTGCCCTACACCAATCTCAAAGACACCTTCACTCCAGACCCTGCCAAGTTCGACCGTATATATGTCCACTTCCTCCTGCCCATGGTTTGTCACTGGCTCATGAAGCACCCCGACGTGCGCATCAATTGGGTCTTCTATGGTGCCGACGTCTACCGCAATCCGCTCGTGCAATACGACCCCATAGGCCCTGAAACGAAGCCTTACTTCTTCTTCAACATCTCCGACTTGGCGCGGTCTATAGGATATAAATTGATTCATCAGCGTGCCTGGTACAAAGCCCTTGGCCAGGTAGACGCCATTTTGTGGGGCAATCCCATAGAATTCAATCTGATCCAAAGCCTCATTCCTTCCTGCAAGGCCCGGTTCGAACCTTTTTGGTACGGCAAGGCCGCGGCAGACTTCAACATACCCCGGGCTGCCCCTGTCAAAAAAGAAAGCTCCACCCTATCTGTCCAATTGGGTCACTGTGCTTTTCCATCTGTGAACCACATGGATTTTCTCAAAAGCACACCCGAACGCAACAACGTCAGCTACCATGCGCCCGTTTCGTATGGCGACATGCAATACAGCCAGTGGCTACAAAAGCAGACCCTAAAACGTAAAGACCTCACATGGATAACAGAGCGCATTCCCATCAAGGAATTCATGCACCACATTGATCAGATGGATGCGGGCGTGTTTCCCAACATCCGTCAGCAAGGTCTCGCCAACATCCGGTCGTTCCTGCTTCAAGGCAAGCCCGTTTTCCTGCACCCTGAAAACCCCTCTTACCAGCAGCTAACCCAACAGGGCATAGCCATAGGGGACTGCAGAAATTTCTCCCGTTCAGAACACGATAGACTCATAGCCGCCGGAACAGGAAATGCCGCTTTGGTATTGGAACTCTATGGAGAAGATGTGTGCAACGCCCAATACGTTCGGCTTTTCGGCTGATGCCGGGTTTTACTTCCAATTGGGCACACCACTCATGTTGCGCTTGGGGGCATGCTTAAACTTGGCGGGTGTCCCCACATATACACCAGTCTCCTCTGAAGTACTCACCAAAGTTGAGCCCGCGCCCAATATGGAGCCGGCCCCCAACTTCTTCCCCGGAGCAACCGCGCTGCCGCATCCAAGAAAGGTGGAGTGACCCAACCGCACGCCACCACCCAAAGAAACGTTGTTGGCCAAGTGCGCATTCTCGCCCAGCTGACACCCGTGCCCAATCATGGACCCATGCGCAATGCACACCCCGTTTTCAATCACTGTTTCTTCATTCGCATTCCCCCGAACAACCGAAATGTTGCTGCCCAAACGACATCCCTCACCAATCTTGACGGAACCCAACTGTTCTAGGAACACCTTCTCCCTGCGGTCAGTTCCTCCCCAAACCCACATCATTCCAGCGACACCTACAACTGTCGACGCGCCAATGCTGGTGCCTTTCTCAATCTTGCTTTTCGCATAAATGACCGCCTGCGGTCCAATAACCACATCGTCCTTAATCTCACATGGCCCAATCACCGCACCGTGACCAATGAGGACCCGTTCACCCAGTTCCGCCTCTGGGTGTACCCAAGCGCCTCCCCTCAATTCCAACTTCTCGGATTCCAAATAATCCTCCTTGAACTCAGCACTCAATCGGTAAAATGCCTCTTGAGCTGCCGGCGTGCGGATCACCAAAACCTTCCGATGACTGGGTAATTCATCCTTGAAATCTGGACCAACAATAAGGACACAATCCCTCAAATGAGAGACGTGATTCACGTCCGACCCCGCGTAATACGTTGCACAACCCTCACCCGCATTGGGCAAGACAGACAGTCTATTCACTCCGGGTGACAATGACTCACGGGAGACCATCAATCCGCATTTCGCTTGTAGAACTTCGCCGGAGACCCAAACCACACTTCCCCATCAGGAACGTCGCTTCGAACCTGGGAACAGGCACCAATAATGCAATTCTCACCGATGCTGAAGCCCGGCATCAAGGTGACATTTGCACCAATCATGGTTCCAGAACCAATCGCACCCACACTCTTTTTGTCGCCCTCATTGAGATCTGGCGTGTCCGTGAGAACAAAGGCATATTTAATGACCACATCATTGCCAATTTCTGCGTTGGCAGATATCGTACAGCGGCTTCCAAACCCCACACGATCTCCGATTACAACATTCTCTCGAATCTCACAGTAGGCGGTGAATTTGCAGTCCTTGCCAATCGTAGCCCCTGCTCTTACAATACAAAACGGCCCAACGTGCGTGTTCGCACCTATTGTAGCGCCCTCTTCTACGTATGCTAAAGGATGAACCTCTGATGAGTGATGAATCAACTTCTCTGATAATCAGTGTCCGCGCAGGCAACTCTTATGCCTGAGCGAAACGTGGTTTGCTCAATTAAAAGTAGAACATGCAAGAAAGGCATCAAAGCACAAGGGAACTAACCTCAATCCCCATCAAGCCGTTGGGGGTTACGCCCATCCGTCACATTGATTAAACCTGCTGTGAATTTCACAAAATCACCGCAATCCATGCGGGGACTCTTCCTTCAGAATGTCTGCGCGCTTGAAAATTCAACGTCAAGCCACGCAACATCCGTTTTGTGATTGTACCCGGAGTGGGAATCGAACCCACACTCCAAAGGAACGCGAGTTTGAGTCGCGCGCGTCTACCAATTCCGCCATCCGGGCAATGAGGACCGCGAATTTAGCCCAACTCTTCCGAAACCAAGGGCAACGTCACACGGAACGTTGTACCCGCCCCCTCTTCGCTGCGTAAAATGACGATTTGTCCCCCGTGATAATCCCGAACAATGCGCCGCACCAAGCTCAAACCCAGTCCCCAACCGCGGGCTTTGGTGCTGAACCCAGGCTCAAAAACCTGGCGCTGCACCCGGCGCGACATTCCCCGACCACTGTCCTTCACATCGAGCACAGCCTGTCCTCCGACGCTCGTCAACTCCACATCCAAACGGCCTTTACCCTCCATGGCATCCACCGCATTGTTCGTCAAGTTTTCGAGCACCCACCCAAACAATGCCGGATTGAACGCGGCCTGAATGCCCTCCTTTGGCAAAGCCACACTAAACACGACACCTTTGGGCATCCTCCGCTCCAAGTAAGCCATGGTCTCCGACATAAAGTCCGCCAAATCAGCGGCCGACAACTCCGGGTCAGAGCCGATTTTGGAGAACCGGTCGGTCACCGTGCGCAACCTGTCGAGGTCCTTGCCCAACTCCGTCAAGACAGATTCGTCCACCCCTTCGGAGCGCAACACTTCCACCCAAGCCAGCAAGGCCGAGAGCGGTGTGCCCAACTGGTGTGCGGTCTCCTTGGCCATGCCCACCCAGACCCGGTTCTGCTCAGACCGGCGAAACGCACTGAAGGTGGAATACGCCAACAAGAGAAATCCGCCGATGATCAGCAACTGCACCACCGGGAAGAGCCGAAGTTGCTTCAATACAATGGACTCGTCGTACAGGATCCACCTTCTCTCCGCGTTGGGCAAGTCCAGGGAGATGGGGTTGTTGACCATCGCCAAGCGGCGAATCAACGCCGTGGTATCTGCAAGTTCCTCCACCGAAAATCGGTCGGCCTGCAGGATGTGCCTCAAAGAGGAGTCCGCCAACAACACGGGAATGGACGCCGAGTTCAGCACGGTTTCCGAAATGAACGAGTGAATGATGTCGTCCATGACGACCTGCAGGTCCCTGAACCTGTTGCTCTGATCATAGAACAATGTCAAGCCCTGCTCAAACTCAATCACAGACCCCCGCGCCTGCATAGCCAAACGCAAAGAGTCAAAGCGCGCGGGCGTCTGTAAAGGAGGCGGGACATTGATGTTGGCCTGCAGCACACTGTCCTTGTATACCAAAACCGGAATCGTCCGATTGGCCTGAATAAAGCGCGTGATGAACGTGAGGTCTACAGGCGCGCCGGGATCAGCTTCTTGAATAATGCGGTAAGCCTCACCAATCAAATCGGCCTTGTCCCTTTCCTCGCTGCGCAGAGAAGCGAACAACTCGTCGGTATACCCGACAAGCTGAGCGCGCTGCACAATGGCTTCGGACCAAAGTTCAACTTTGCGCTGCTCCTCTTGTCTGAGCGTGCGGGCAATCTGACCACTGGACCACAGCGTCAACGCCACGATTGCAGTCGCCCCAAATAGGAGAATGCCCCTTGAATATTGTTTACTGCTGTTGCGCACGACCGTACCCGCAAATTGCACCGCAGAAAATCGAGTTCACTGTATACAGGACCTTCAATGGTAAATTTTAACGGAGTGGTTCAGTTTGAACCAAATAAAAACGCCGGCAAATGCCGACGTTTCACTGACCACAGCGTGATAAAACAGGGGTCCAATTTGGTTAAGTTCTCGGGGGAGGGATCAACCACCGCTCCAAGAGGGTGCAATATACGAAATATTAACACTCGACCATAAACAATTCATTTTCGTCTTTGAATTAACGACGAAAGTCGTCATCGTCGTCATCCACTTTTTGCATCAAAGTGTCCTGAATCCGCGGCAAAAGGGATGGATTTCCCTCTGTTTCCGAAGTGATTTCGACAGCCGTCGAGTCTTGTACTCGATCCGGTTCCTCCGCTCCAATGACCAACTCTTTTAATCGACCGAATGCAGCCCGCCGTTCATCCTTTCTATGTGACTGGTGCGCCCGCTTGTCATACCCAAACTCAGGTGCTTCCAAGGTGCCTCCAATCGCCAGAAAAAACCGGTGACCGAGACCATCATCGGCCGTCGTTCCAAACTCATCCCGGCCCGACTTCAAATCCCTGATGGCAAAATCAAGGGTGTAATCCATGCCCCCTGACAAACGCTGCCACCCCGCAATGCCCACATCCATGGCATCCGAGACAACCGCCATCTGATCCAAACTGATCAGCCCCCTTTCCAAAGAAATGTGGCTTTCCATCGGCTCAAACTTGACGCGCCGCAACCGCCTGCTCAGGTCATCGGCATCTGCCAACATTCTGTATTTGCCCGCCTCCTTAAGCGTCTCGGGAATGCGCTGAAGCAAATCAAAGTCCACCAACTGTCCTCCCTCGATGCGGATGTCGAGGTCCGTCTCCCAAGCCAGGTTCTCGGGCTGATCAAATGCATAAGAAAGCGTGCCTTCGGCCCAGACCTGACCTTGAACATGCCCGGGAAGCAGTGTCGACTGTCCCAAACCACTTGTGCCCTCCAGGAGTTCTGCAATTTCCACCTCAGCCAAGCGGCCTTCAAATTCCAACCCCCGCTCATCCAACACCCCACCGCCGGCCATCCTGCCACCAAAAACATCGGCGCTCAATGACGCCACGCGCACCTCTTTTGTGAGGGGGTTCACGCTGCCTTGGGCCTCCACCGACTGGGCCGAGACCTTCTCCCAATTGAACCTTCTCAAATGCACCACCCAATCCACATTGGGCAGCCAATCCATTGAACGCGTTTGTCCAGTTTCCGCACTTCCCTGGGTGAGGGGGTGCAACAGGTCAACGTCCAAAACCGAAAGGTCCAGGTCAATGTCACAGCGCGTGCCGTCCATGGTGCCCACCAATTCCGCCGCCCCCGAAATACCCGGAGCTGTCACATCATCAAGCGTCACTTTCCACCGTTGCCCCTGGCCTGATGCCGAGGCTTTGGCCACATGAAAAACGAAGGGGTCCTTACTGGTATTCAAGGCACCCCTGAGGTCAGTTAAGCCGAATTCAACCGCACCAGACGCCCACGCCCAATCTCCTCCTCTATTGCGGGTCAGCTTCAGCGCCCCCTTTCCCCTGAGTGTCCCTCCCTCATCCACGCGGCCGAGATCCGACCAGTCCATCCCCGACATCGCTATGGCTTCCGATGGCCGGCCCACAAACTCCAGGTCCACATCGAGTACGTCCGAAGATCCTTCATGTCTCCACTGGCCAGACCCGGCGAATTCGCCCCCCACGGCCCGGCCCGCAATACGGTCAATACGACACTGCCAACCCCTGGCGTCCGGGTATACCTGGACCTCGCCCCCAACGTCTTGTGCATGCAAGGATGTCCAATCCAATTGCACATCATTCGGAACCACCCTCACGGCCCACTCCCCCGACCAACCCGCATCGGCGGGCCCCGACCACGTGCGGCCCGTTGCCGCCTTGCCCACGATCACATCGAGGTCCAACGCGCCATCCAATGAAACCTCATCTGCCCTGTCCCTCCACATGCCGGGGACCAATGCCAAAAGGCCCCGGCTCCGGGCATCAACAAAGCGCAAGGCCATCGCAAAACCACCTTCAGAGGAAATCCAAGCTGTAAATGGCACCGCCTCTGCGCCTTTGCCCCCCCTGCCATTGTTCAACTGGAACGCCACATTTTCTCCCTCGGAGAACACATTGAAATCCGCACCTAAGTCCACTCCGCTCAACCACTGTTCACCCGACGCTGACACATCGGCTTCCCTCAAATCTGCTGTGCCCGCAATTCCCTCAAGGGGAGCGTCTGGGTTGTCGGTCGTCCCCTCCAGTTCATCACAAAACACCTTCCAAGCAATAGGATCTTGAGCACCTGAAGCCCACCATTCGCCTTCTACCGCGACGTCTTCCACCCGCACTTCAGCAATACTGAAACCCGACGTCCCTTGGGACGCTGCGCTGCGCCAAAACTTCCAGTTTTCTCTTCCGTCACGGGTGCGATTCAACCTGATCCGGCCACCCGACAATTGGATGCGTTCAGCCTCAAACCGGCCCTGAAGCAATGGCAGCCAACCAAACACAATGCCCAACGATTTCAACTCCACACAGTCAGTGCCTCTGGTAATGGCGTCTTCAATCCGCACATCGCGCAAAACCACTTCCACATTTGGCCAGCACGACCACAACGTCATCTCAACGCCGCCCACCTGGACATCGGTCAACAGGTGCGGTTGTATCGCAGACAACACCTTTTCTTCCAATCCCTGAGCCTGGTACCATACCCATGCGCTCGACGCCGCCACCAAAACCACCACCACAGCCAGCGCGACAAAGCCACGACGGCGGGCCTTGGGCATGGCTGTTCCTTCCCGGCTGTGGGCCATTCCTGATGCGGCGGCGGAGCCTGGGGGTGGGTTCAATGAATCGCGGTCCTTCAACAGTATGAAATTACCTGCGCACGCGTCGGTACACAGGGCAACGTTGAACCAACGTGAACAGCGGCGGTTGAATTATGGACGTTGTGCATCAATTTCAACCCTCACGTCACGCCCCATGGACAAACGCACCTTCCTCAAGGTCTCCAGCTTCGCTGGCGCCGGCATCATCGCCACTCCGCTCGTGTCTACACTCATCGGGTGCGGACAGACACCCGAAGCAGAAGGCCACACGGCCACACCTGTGCCCACCACATTTTCTCTTCCTGAGCTCGGTTTTGCCCATGACGCTCTGGAGCCCAGCATCGATGCCCAAACCATGCGCATCCACCACGGCAAACACCACGCGGGGTATGTCCGCAAACTCAACGCCGCTTTGGAGGGCCACGCGCTGCAAGGACAACCCCTGGAAACCATTCTGGCACAGATTGGCAATGCAGACACGGGGTTGCGCAACAATGGTGGGGGGCATTTCAATCACGCCATGTTCTGGAAAATCCTGACGCCCGGCGGCGAAAAGGCACCCTCAGGATTGCTTGCTCAGCGTGTAGAAAAGGCCTTCGGCAACCAAGCAAACATGAATGCCGCCCTCACCCAAGCTGCGGGCAAGCGCTTCGGTTCTGGGTGGGCGTGGTTGGTTCAAGACCACAACGATCCCGAGCGGCTTTTTGTCACCTCCACCGCCAATCAAGACAACCCCTTGATGACCAACATCACAGATGCCGCGTCACAAGGGCGGCCCATACTCGGCATCGACGTTTGGGAGCACGCCTACTATCTGAACTACCAGAACAGGCGCGGGGATTATGTCTCGGCCTTGCTCGACCGCGTCAATTGGACTGCGGTGTCCGGCCTAATGGCGTAACGGTCCCCCCACGGGGCAGGGGCACCACCTCATCATTCGCCTCATACCATCCTCCTTTCAGCATTTCCTTAAACGCCTTGGCAGAGGGGCTTAATAGGTAATAACTGTATCCCGGGGTCCCATTTGACTTCCGCTCGGCGGGCGGCACGTCCAAGAGGATGCCCGCCTTCCGGATAAAGTCGTCGTCGTCGTCAAACCAACCGGTGCGCATGAAATCGCCTTCCCGTTTGATCACGACCACCTCCCATTGACCCGTCTTGACAACAGGCTGACTCATCACCAAATGACCCGCCATCCGGCGCAGCAAAAAGTCCTCACCATTGACCATGACCTCCTCCCCCATGATGATGGTGTCCTTGCCGATTTGCCAACGGGTGTCGTCGTCTTCAATGACGCCGCGATAGGCTTTGGGAATATTCGGCAAATTGAACCGGGCAGGTGGCATGGGCTCCGAAAACTGCACTTTCGGATTGCATGAAACCAAGGCCCCTGCAGCCAAAAAAAGTGCCCATCGCATCTGCTTCATCTGTTTCAAGTCCAATCAAGAATGAGGGCCGTCAAGCCAGCCAATGCACAGTAAACGGCAAAGCCGTTTAGTCCATTGCGTTTGACGAGGTCCATCATCTTTCGGCAAGCCCACCAACCACTAAAAAATGCGGCCAAAGCCGCCGCGAGAAGTGCAGGGGCAGACACCGCTGCGACCGATGCAGGGCCGGAAACGAGGTCCATAATTTCCAACGCCGTAGCCCCCAAGATGGGGGGCAGCACCATGAGAAAACTGAACCGTGCGGCCTCTGTACGGTCCACGCCCAGAAGCAAGGATGTAGAAATTGTCGCGCCGCTTCGGCTGATGCCGGGCAACACCGCCACAGCCTGGGCACAACCAATAATGAGCACCTGGATTGCGCCCAGCTTACCCCCTGATCGACCACCACGTTGGGCCCAAAAAAGCAACCCGGCCGTCACCATCAAGGCCACACCTACAGCGCCAATTTCCCCGTCCAACTTGGCTTCAATCTCATCCATGAACAACACATAGACGAAAGCCAGCGGCACCATCGACAACAAGATGCGCCCAGCAAATGACCGCGACTCCTTGCCTTTCTCACCGGGAGACGGCAACCCCACCAACAAAGCGCTGATGTCCTTTCTGAAAACAACCAATGTGCTCATGGCCGTGGCGCCATGCACCACAACGCTGAAGGCCAGGCCTGCCTCCTCCACCCCCAACAAAGCTTTGCCCAACTCAATGTGGCCTGAACTGCTGACGGGAAGGAATTCGGTCAAGCCCTGGACCACACCCAGGAGTATGGCCTCCCACAGTGCCATTAGGAGGCCGCAGAGTCCGCTGGAAACCGCTTGAGAATGCTGTAAAAGATCACGCCGTAACCCAACATGACCATCAGCGGCGCCAGGGTGATCCGCCGAAAACTGAAAATGGCCTCAGAGAACTCATTGGGGTCCTCTACGCCCCCGCCGCTCATCAACAAGTAACCCAGCACGAGCAATCCAATGCCGATCAGGAAAAAGAGATAGTTGCGTCGTTCAAAGGGAAACGCGTTGCGTCCTTCGTTCACATTGGAGGGCGTGCTCATGTCTGCGAAAATAGGTCGTATCCCGCTGTAGCAGGACCGTTGCCTGCCTTAGACCAATCTATCCAACCTGGCACCGAAGTAGCGCCCCACTGCCCATCGCGCGCTCAACCCTGTCAACACCAAGCCCACCAAGAGCTGACTGGCCAATACAGCGCCCAACTGCTCGGCGCCCCAGGCGCCCAATGTCGCGGGGAGAAACGACTGAACCGCATTCAAGGCAAACACAACCAAGGCGTATGCCAGCAGCGCCCCGATGATGCCATACCCCATCGCCTCGGCAATGAACGGCCGCCGGATTTTGTGAGGGGGCGCCCCAACCAGTTCCATGCTGCGGATCAAAAACCGGCGACCAAACACGCTCAACCGGACCACATTGGTGATTTGAGCGACCACAATCAGCATCAAAACAACCATCAGCATCAGCCCGGGATAGGTCCAGTCTTCAAACCCCTTCTCCAGCCGACCGAGCAACACCTCGGGGTATTCCACCCGCACGACGCCCTCCATGCCGGACCATTGATCGACCTGGTCCTCCAAACCACTCAAGCCTTCTCGCCCGATCCACTCGCGCTCCAAAGCCAATTCAATCACAGGCGGCAAAGGGGACTCACCGAGAAACTCCATGAAGGGTTCCCCCAGCTCTTTTTCCAATTCTTTTGACGCCAACACGGGGTCGAGATACACCGCGTCCACCACCGCGTTGTTGGCACGCATGGCATCCAGCCACGCTTGCACCGCAGCTTCGTTCTCTGGAACATCCTCAAGCACCACCTCGACACGCATGGAAGACATCCAGTCACGGCGCAACTCTTGCACCACCATCGCCCCCACCACCATGGCGCCCCATAGCGCAAGTGTCAGGGCCACACCTATGGATGTGGACAGTGCCGAAAAGTCATGGGCGCGGCTGCGGCTGGGACGCTTGGTTCGTTTCATCTCTTTGTGATGCTCCGGTCGAATTTAATCTCCCCAAGACAGCAAAGGGCCGCTTCGCCCAGATTGGACAACGGACTGCAATAAAACGCATGAAGTCCGGGCGTGATTGCTGCCATCCGAAAGGCTACTCGCGGCCCATGACCTGCACCGTAAAGTGCAAGTCCACACCGGCCAACGGGTGATTGAAGTCCACTTCCACTTCGGTGTCTCCGACGTGCACGACCACGCCGTGTACCTCTTCGCCATCCTCATCGTGCATGACCACAACCTCTCCTTCGGCCATGATGCTTTCATCCACGCCTTCGTCGTCTGCAAACTGGGCCTTGGGCAACACCGCAAATGCCCCCTCCATTTCCGGACCATACGCATCATCGCATGGAATCAACAACTCAAACCGGTCGCCCAAGCCTGCCGCAGCAACCGCAGTTTCCAACTCTTCCAAGACCTCTTCTGCATCCGCCGTGAACGCAAAAGGCTCCTCGGGAACGGTGGCTTCAATGATTTCTCCTTCTGGGCCGTCCGCCCTCAGGGTATAGTGGATGATGTGTTTCATTGGGGTCATTCAGGAAGGGGAGCAACAGACCGCACCATGGCCTCGAGCTCTCTCAGGTATTCTCTCTTTCCGAAGTAGGGTGCATACACGTAACCGTCAACCGTTACCAATTGACCTCGGCTTTGGTCCACCCAGGCAATGGACGTCCAAGGCCCGCCCATGAAATCGCCCTCCATGCGCCACAACCCGCGCATCGTCGACGCAAATCCTCCGCGAAAAGAGACCTCTTCATACAACGGCGGCAACCGGTATTCGGTGGTCATGTAACTGCCTTCAACATCGCTGGAGATCCGTGCCTTGAGCAGCGAATCTCGCCGGTGCAACATCGCGGCCATGGAAAAATCTTCCGGTCCGGCGTAAGGTTTTCTGTGCACCACCAAGCCCATTTGGACATCGTGATTTCTGCCGCCTTTCATGCGGGTCAATGACCGCTCAATCCA
>DGOE01000085.1:0-9092 GCA_002389295.1 Flavobacteriales bacterium UBA4474
AGCTGGGTCACCATTGGACTGGATGGTACTCCGCCAACTGGATACAGCACGATACAAAGCGCCCAAAGTCCAAATCAGAACTGGATTGCCGGGTTTGATGCGGGTGTTGAATTGCGGATGGACGACCCTGTGGGTGGCGCGTGGTTTGTGACTTCCTCCAACCTGAATGGTGTCCCGGATGCCGACATGCGGGTCTTGGTGGCGCAGTTCACCACCTCTGGCATTATTTCAGGAACACTTCCCGTGCAGATCTTCCCCCTTGGCGATGGTGCCAATGAAGAGCGTGCGGCGTTTACGTTTACTACCGAAGGGCTCGGAGAGCCTGAAATGACCGCTGTGGTTTCCACAGGTGGTGGTGGCGGCAACAATTGCGGTTGCACAGATACAGAGGCAGACAATTACGATGTGACCGCCGAATTTGAGGATGGTACTTGCCTGTATTCGGGATGTACCAATCCAAACGCCTTGAACTATGATGCGGGCGCCAACACCGACGATGGTTCTTGTGTCGTGCCCGGTTGTACAAACGTTTTGGCCGACAATTTCGACCCCGAAGCCAACCAGAATGATGGCAGCTGCATCATTAGCGGTTGCACCTATGACGATGCGGCCAACTACGATGCGACAGCCAATACGGATGACGGGAGCTGCATCTATTATGGTTGCATAGACCCCACGGCCGACAACTTTGACCCGACAGCCAACACGGACGACGGCAACTGCCTGTATTTGGGCTGTACCGATCCTGAGGCAGACAATTTCGACACGGGAGCCAACCAGAATGATGGCTCTTGCGAATACCTGGGCTGTACCGTCCCGGTGGCATCCAACTATGACCCGGATGCCAACGTGGATGATGGCAGCTGCACTTTCCCAGGTTGCACAAACCCCGATGCGGCGAATTATGATCCGACAGCCAATGTGGACGACGGGTCTTGCGTCCTCGAAGGTTGCCTCGACCCTGAAGCTTCCAATTATGATGCAGGTGCCAATGCAGACGATGGCAGTTGCACTTACCCCGGTTGCACGGATGGAGGGGCATCAAACTTCGACCCGACAGCCAACCTGGACGATGGCACTTGCCTCTTCCCAGGGTGTTTGGACAGCGATGCGGTGAACTACGATCCCGGTGCCAACGTCGACGACGGTGGTTGCCAGTATGGCGGTTGCGTGGATCCCACGGCGTTGAACTACGATGCTGAGGCCGACGTGGATGACGGCTCTTGTTTGTACCCTGGCTGCACAGATGCCGCGGCATCGAACTATGATCCTGCTGCCAACCAGGACGATGGCTCTTGCTTGTACCCCGGTTGCACGGACAATGCTGCGGTGAACTATGATGTGCTGGCCAATGACGACGATGGTTCTTGCCTGTACGGCGGCTGTCTTGATCCCGGCGCGTGCAACTACGATGCGGCCGCGGATGTGGAGAATGGGTCCTGCACTTACCCTTCGGCGGTTTACCTCGATTGTGACGGGAATTGCCTGAACGACGAGGATGGCGACGGCGTGTGCGACGAAAATGAATTCAGTGGATGCATGGATGCTACAGCATGCAACTACAACCCGGCGATGACCGAAGACGACGGCAGTTGCGAGTATTGCTCCTGCTCGGGCGAAGGCGCTGCTGGCCTCGATTTCTTTGATTACACCACAGATGAGCCGGGCTACGGCTTGCGCGTGGAAAGGGTCCAGGACCACACGGGCGGTGCCCTTGATGGCATGACGACTTGGCGCGTCATCGCTACGGTGGCCAACGCCGCTGATCAGCTGTCGAGTGCATACGGCAATGAGACGCTGCCCCTGCAGATTTCTTCTACGGAGCCTTTCTATCAGGACCCCTTTGGTGGGACGTTTGCCAGCGGTGTGAACCCCTTGCTGCTGCCCTCATTCCCAGACCTGGCTTACGACAGTTGGGTGACCATCGGCATCGACGGCACGCCCAATGCCTCTGCTGGAGAAGGCGCCATTCAAAGTGCGCAGAGCCCCAATCAGAATTGGATCATTGGATTTGACGGTGGCGGTGAGATTTTGATGAACGACGCCACGGGTGGCGCTTGGTTTGTGACCAACGTTTACACCAACGGTATCGCCGGTGCCAACCAGCAGGTGCTGCTCGGTCAGTTCACCACGGCAGGGGAGGTCAGCGGCACGCTGAACTACCAGGTCTTCATCAACGGTGACGGAACCACGGACTTGAGGGTGACGGCCAGTTTCTCCACGGCAGACCTCGCTGGAACGCCTGGACCGGCTTGCGGTTGTACGGATGCCAGTGCAGACAACTACGACGCCGATGCCGCCTATGACGACGGCTCGTGCGAAACAGCGGGCTGCACGGAAGCGGCTGCGGACAATTACAACGCTGCAGCAAACGTGGACGACGGCAGCTGCCTGTTCAGTGGGTGTACCGATGAGGGCGCTTTCAACTACGATCCCGCGGCCAATGCCGATGACGGCTCCTGCATTTTCTTCGGTTGCACCAACCCGGACGCCGAGAACTTTGATCCCCTGGCCAACTTCGACAACGGATCCTGCGTGATCATGGGATGTACCATTTCGGGTGCGGAGAATTACAACCCCGATGCGACGGACAACGATGGCTCCTGCATTTTCGCCGGTTGCACCAATCCCGACGCCAGCAACTACGATCCGTTGGCATCTATCGACGATGGCTCTTGTGTGGTGCCCGGTTGCACCGACCCCGAAGCGAGCAATTACAACCCCGACGCCACCTTCAACAACGGAACGTGTTCGTTCTTGGGTTGTACGGACGACGCGGCTTGCAACTTTGACGCGGGCGCAGTGACCGATGACGGCACCTGCACCTATCCCGAAGACCTTTTTGAGTCGGCCGAATACGACTGCAATGGCGATTGCGTGACCGATACCGATGGTGATGGCATTTGCGATGCCTTTGAGGTGGCGGGCTGTACCGACGTGATGGCCTGCAATTACTTCGGCGCTACCGATGAGGACGGCTCCTGTGAGTACTTGACCTGCGCTGGATGTTCTGACCCTGCAGCCGACAACTACGAGCCCGGAGCGCTCATCCCCAACGATGACCTCTGCGAATACCTCGGCTGCACCAATGCGGCAGCGGACAACTATGATGCCGGCGCAAATACCGATGATGGCTCTTGCCAGTTCAGCGGTTGCACGGACCCTGAGGCCGACAACTACGACCCCCAGGCCAATGTGGATTCCAACTGCATTTACCTCGGTTGTATCAACCCTGCCGCCGACAACTACGATGCGACGGCCAATACCAATGATGGCACGTGCATCTTCACGGGTTGCACGGATCCGGAAGCGGACAACTACGACCCCCAGGCCAACGCCGACACCAACTGTATTTACCTGGGCTGCATGGATGAAGCGGCGTCCAATTACGATGCAGGGGCCAACCAAGACGATGGTTCTTGTGCCTACTTGGGCTGTACCGATGCGTACGCCTGTAACTACGATGCCGCGGCCAATAGCGATGACGGCAGCTGCACTTATCCTGCGTCCGCCAGTCTGGACTGCGATGGCGCCTGCTTGCTGGACACGGATGGCGATGGGGTGTGCAACCCCGATGAGGTGGCCGGCTGTTTGGTCCCCGGTGCTTGCAACTACGATCCCAATGCAACCGATGGAGGGGTGATCTGTGACTACAGCTCTTGCGCAGGTTGCACGGATCCAACAGCGGACAACTATGACCCCTCCGCCACCTTGCCCAGTGGCAATTGCCAATACCTGGGCTGCACGGATGCGGCTGCCGATAACTTCTCACCGGGCGCCAATGTGGACGATGGCAGTTGTTCTTTCGGCGGATGCACGGATGCTGCGGCGTACAATTATGATGACAACGCTTCTGCCGACGATGGCAGCTGCCTCTATGCGGGTTGTGTAGACCCTGAGGCGTGCAATTTCGATGCCGGTGCCGACACCGATGACGGCACGTGTACGTACCCCGACAGTGGCTACAACTGCTTGGGTTACTGCCTCCAGGATTACGATGGAGACGGTGTCTGTGACCCCTTTGAGGTGCCAGGTTGTACGGCGCCTTCGGCATGCAACTATGATGCTGACGCTACAGAAAACAATGGAACTTGTGAGTGGACGTCCTGTGTCGGTTGCACCGATGCAGCGGCGGCGAACTTCTCTGCGACCGCGACCGTGGATGATGGCTCTTGTGAATTCGGAGGATGTTCCGACCCCGTTGCCGTGAATTACGAGGCGCAGGTCACATTTAACGACGGCACTTGCCTGTATGGTGGCTGCACGGATGCGGCGGCGTGCAACTTCACGCCAGGATCCAATTTCGACGACGGTTCTTGTGAATTTGACTCCTGCTCAGGCTGTATGGTGACCATCGCCTGCAACTACGATCCTGCCGCCACCATCCTCGACGTCGCCGCGTGCGATTTTGAGAGCTGCTGCGGTGACCCTGCTGCCGACAATTACGACCCCGCCATTTCCTCTTTCTTGGTGGACGGCTGCGTCTATGGTGGAGACCCGCCTGTGGTGGAGTCGGCCGGTTGTGACCTGCCTTTTGCCTGCAACTTCGGCGATGCCGAAAACGACTGTGAGTTCGAATCCTGCGCGGGATGTACCGAAGAAGGGGCCTGCAATTATGACCCTGCAGCCACTTTGGCCATCACCTGCTTGTACCCTGTAGACCTTTATGGCGTAGATTATTTGGATTGTGACGGCAATTGCGCAGAGGACGTCAACGAAAACGGCCTGTGTGACGCCATAGAGCCCACGGGTTGTACCGACCCTGCCGCTTGCAACACGAGCACATCTGCGTCGTTGGATGACGGCAGCTGCGAGTACGCCAGTTGTGGAGGATGCACCAATGCTTCTGCGTGCAACTACGATGCTGCGGCGACCTTCAATGACGGCAGCTGTGACTTTGTCAGCTGTTCCGGTTGTTCCGACCCTGTGGCGTGCAATTACGATGCAAACGTGACCATAGAAGACGGCACGTGCATTTATGCGCAGCCTGAATACGACTGTGCGGGCAACTGCTTGGAAGACACCGATGAAGATGGCATCTGTGATGCGTTTGATGAGCCCGTCTTTGGCTGTGATGATGCCTCGGCATGCAACTACGATGCCCTGGCCACGGACAACGATGGCTCTTGCGACTTCTGTTCTTGCTTCATCACCTCTTCGGATACGGAAGGCTATGGCGTGGAGGTCGAAGTCCATGCTGTGGATGGCATTCCGGGCTTCACGACCTACCGGGTCTATGCCACGACGCAGAGCCCAACGGATTTTGTGAGTGCGGTGACGGGCTTCTCCGGCATTCCCCTCGAGGTCAATACCACTGGAACTTTCTGGCAGAGTGGAGTGGGGGGCGTGACGCCTTCTGTGATCACGGACCTGCTGCTGGGCTTCATTCCCGACCTGGCCTACGACAGCTGGGTGACGGTGGGATTGGACCAGAAGGCCAGCGCGGCCGACAGTGAGGAAGATGCGGCCACTGTGTCCGGCATTTCCCCAAGTTGGACCGTGGCTTTTGAAGATGGCAGTGACATCACCATCAATGACGGCACTGGTGGCGGATGGTACATCTTGAACAGTGCAATCAATGGACTGGCTGGGGATGACCAGCGCGTGCTGCTCGGACAGTTCACCACCGATGGTGATTTGAGCGGTTCCATGCGGATCCAAGTGTTCCCCGACGGTGATACGGACAACGACCTGCGTTATGTCGTCAACTTCGGTGCGCCGAATTGCGGCTGTACCGACCCCGATGCGCTCAATCCCGATGCGGATGCGGCCTATGATGACGGCAGCTGTCAGTACCCCGGTTGCACGGATGGCGGAGCCGACAATTACGACGCTGATGCGGACGTGGACGATGGCAGCTGCGTGTACAGCGGTTGCACCGACCCTGCTGCCGACAACTACGACCCACAGGCCACCATCTTTGATGGCAGCTGTATTTTCTTCGGTTGCACGGACCCCTTGGCCGGCAACTACGATGCCTTGGCCAATGCCAACGACGGTTCCTGCGATTACGCGGGTTGCACTTCGCCAGCGGCCACCAACTACAACCCGACGGCAACAGTGGATGACGGCTCCTGTCTTTTCGCGGGATGTACAGATACAGATGCGGCCAATTTTGAGCCCGGGGCGAATGCGGATGACGGCTCTTGCCTCTACCCAGGCTGTACAAACCCAGAAGCAGACAACTACGACAGTGGTGCGAACCTGGACAATGGCACCTGTGTGCTGTCCGGTTGCACGGATGCTGAAGCCGACAATTACGATGCCGGTGCCAACATTGACGATGACTCCTGTCAGTACCTCGGTTGCACAGCAGCCGATGCGGACAACTTCGACGCCGGAGCCAACACCGATGATGGCTCTTGCCTCTATGGTGGGTGCACACAGATGGGCGCTTGCAATTACGATCCAGCAGCCAATGACGACGACGGCAGTTGCACTTTCCCCGCCGACCTCTTCGGTGCCGACAATGTGGATTGCACTGGCGCCTGCATCAACGATGCCGATGGTGACCTGGTGTGCGACGAGGACGAAGTGCAGGGATGCATGGATTCGGCCGCGTGCAATTACGACGCCTTGGCCACCGACGACGATGGGTCTTGTGAGAGCTTGTCTTGCGCGGGTTGCACCAACCCCGAGGCCGACAACTACGATGCGGACGCATCCATCGAGGATGGCTCGTGCGTGATCAGTGGTTGTACATATGCGACCGCAGCGAACTACAACCCCGAAGCCACCATTGAGAATGGCACCTGCACGTTTGGCGGTTGCACCGATCCGGCGGCCATCAATTTCAGTGCCCTCGCCGATGTGGACGACGGCAGCTGCATCCTGATGGGCTGCACGGACCCCGATGCGATCAACTACAACCCCGACGCCACGCTCGACGACAACTCCTGTGAGGTCTACGGTTGCACCAACCCACTCGCGGTCAACTTCGCTTCCAATGCGGTGGTGGACGACGGCAGCTGCATCATTGCGGGCTGCACCAATCCGCTGGCCATCAACTACAGCGTTTCTGCGACGATAGACAACGGTTCCTGCATCCTGTTGGGTTGCACGAATCCTGCGGCGGACAACTACAATCCCGACGCCAACATCAATGATGGGTCCTGCGTGATCGGTGGCTGCACACTGTCCTTTGCCACGAACTACAACCCGGCGGCGACATACGATGACGGCAGTTGCATCATCTACGGTTGCACCGATCCGGGCGCGTTGAACTTCAACTTCCTCGCGACTGTGGACAATGGCTCTTGCCTCTTTGCCGGTTGCTTGGATCCCGAGGCCGACAACTACAACCCCGACGCGACATTCGATACAGGAGATTGCACCTACTTGGGCTGCACGGATGCTTCGGCGGCCAACTTCGATGCCGGTGCCAATACCGATGACGGTACGTGCCAGTACCCCGGTTGTACCGATGCGGCTGCGGCCAACTTCGACGCCGGTGCCAACCTCGATGACGGCAGCTGCATTTATCCCGGCTGTACCGATTCCACAGCGTGCAACTACGACGCGGGTGCCAACCAGGACGATGCGTCTTGTGACTATGTCTCCTGCCTTGGATGTACTGATCCGGTGGCGTGTGACTACGATGCAGACGCGACGCAGGAAGACGGGTCCTGTTCTTATCCCGTGGACCTCTACGGTGTGGACTGGCTCGATTGTGCGGGTGCTTGCCTCAATGACACCGACGGAGACGGCGTGTGCGACGAGGATGAAGTGGCTGGCTGCACCAACCCCATTGCGGTCAACTACGACTTGGCAGCGACGGACGACGATGGCTCTTGCCAAATCGAAGGCTGCACGGACACGACGGCGTCCAACTTTGATGCTGGTGCCAACCTTGACGATGGCAGTTGCATTTACCCCGGTTGCACGGATGACACCGCGGACAACTATGACGCGGGTGCCAACAGCGATGATGGATCCTGTATCTACTACGGTTGCACGGATGCCGAAGCAGACAACTTTGACGAAGGCGCCAACAGCGACGATGGTTCTTGTTTGTACTTCGGCTGCACCGACGCAGCTGCGGACAACTTCGACTCCGGCGCCAACAGTGACGACGGCTCCTGTCTGTATTTCGGTTGCACGGATTCTGTGGCAGACAACTATGACGCCGGCGCCAACAGCGATGACGGTTCTTGTCTGTACTACGGTTGTACCGATGAGATGGCCGACAACTTCGATGCCGGTGCCAACAGCGACGATGGCTCCTGCCTGTACTTCGGTTGCACCGATGAGACGGCCGACAACTTTGACGCTGGCGCCAACAGCGATGATGGTACTTGCGAGTACTTGGGTTGCACGGATGCTGCGGCCTCAAACTATGATGCGGGCGCCAATGTGGAAGACGGTTCTTGCACCTACCCGGGATGTACGGACAGCTTTGCAGACAACTACGATCCAGGAGCCAACCTCGAGGACGGCACCTGCGAATACCTCGGTTGTATCGACCCGCTGGCCATCAACTACGATGACTTCGCCAATGTGGACGATGGGTCGTGCTTGTTCTTGGGATGTACGGATCCCGAGGCGGACAACTATGACCCCGACGCGAACTACGACAGCGGTGCTTGTATCTACATGGGATGCATGAATCCAGATGCCGCCAACTACGATCCTGATGCCAATGTGGACGACGGATTCTGCGTGCTGATGGGTTGCACGGATGCCGATGCAGCGAACTACGATCCCGAGGCCAACACCAATGACGGTTCCTGCCTCTACGGAGGTTGTATTGACCCGGCTTACCTCGAATACGATGCCTCGGCAGATGTGGACGATGGGTCTTGTACCAACTTGATTGTGGAAGGCTGTACCGATCCGAATTTCACGGAATTCGACCCTGCCGCCAATGTCGAAGATGGCAGCTGTGCTACGGCTGTGATCCTCGGTTGCACGGACCCCAATTTCTTGGAGTACGACGCCACGGCCAACACCTACGATGGCAGTTGCAATACCCCCGTTGTCTTGGGCTGTATGGACCCCGCTTATGTGGAATACAATGCGCTGGCCAACACCGATGACGGTTCCTGCGCCACGCTGATTGTGCTCGGTTGTACCGATGAAGGGTTCCTGGAATT
>DGOE01000085.1:9177-53722 GCA_002389295.1 Flavobacteriales bacterium UBA4474
AACTTCAACGCTGAAGCCAATACGGCCGACAGTTGTGATTACCCCGTAGACCTTTATGGCGTGGATTATGTGGACTGCGAAGGCACCTGCTTGAATGACGTCGATGGGGACGGTGTGTGCGACGAGGATGAAGTCCCCGGTTGTATGGACGAAGCGGCCGTGAATTTCTCAGCCGAAGCCACCGATGAGGATGGCAGCTGTCTGTACCCCGGTTGCACCGATCCGCTCTACATCGAATACGATGCCGATGCCGACGTGGATGACGGTTCTTGTTCTGTGCTCGTGGTGGAAGGATGTACCGATGTGGATTACACACAATTCGATCCTGCAGCCAACGTAGACGATGGGTCCTGCACGACTTTGGTCGTCTTTGGCTGCACCGACCCTGAGGCGTGCAACTACAGCGGAGGCTACAACACCGAGGATGGAAGCTGCATCTACGCGGCGGACATTTACGGCAGCCTCAACGTAGACTGCTTTGGCGACTGCGTCAATGATGCGGACCAAGACGGTGTCTGTGACGAGGATGAGCTCACGGGTTGTACCGACCCAGCGGCGTGCAACTTCAGCGCGGCCATCACCGAGGATGACGGCAGCTGTGAGTTCTGCTCCTGCTATGAGCCCGAGGTGATTCCCGGACCGGACACGCTCTATTTTGAGAGTGACAGTGCGGGCTATGGTGCCAAATTGGTGCGGATGACCGTCCACACCGCTGGAGACCTCGCTGGACAGACGACCTATCGCTTGTATGTCACGGTCCAACACCCCGCTGACAAACTCTCGAGCGTATTTGGCAATGGCGATTTGCCCCTCAACCTGAACACCAGCACGACATGGTACCAAGACCCCATCGGGTCGAATTATGGTTCGTCGATCAACCCGTTGTTGTACGGGGTGATTCCAACGCTGCCTTATGACAGCTGGGTGACCATCGGCGTTGACGCGATCCCCGATTTGGCCCTCGGTCAAGCGGAGGTTCAAGGCGTCAGCAGCCCCGGTCAGAACTGGCTCGCGGCCTTCTCCGCTGGCGGTGGCATCGACATCGATGACGCCACAGGTGGTGCGTGGTTTGTGACCAATGACGCGACCAATGGCATTGCCGGCGACGGGCTGGATGTGCTGGTCGGTCAGTTCACCACCGATGGTGTGATTTCCGGCAGCATCAACTTCCAGTTGTTCTTGGAGGGCGACCCCAATGTGGACATCCGTCCAACGGTGAGCTTCTCTTCAGCCGGCATGGCCTCGAGCCTCTATTCCCAATGTGGCTGCACCAATGAAGGCGCGGAGAACTACGATCCGAATGCCATCTATGATGACGGTTCTTGCTTGAGCGGTCCTGGATGCACCTATTCCACGGCATCCAACTACGACCCCGCCGCGGGTTATGATGATGGGTCTTGTCTCTTTGCCGGTTGTACGGTCGATTACTACCGCAACTACACCACGTATGCCAATGTGGACGCTGGAAATTGCTCCGATGCACCACCTTGCCCAGATTCAAATGGCGATGGCTTTATCGGTGCGCTGGAGATCACGGACTTGTTGGTGTTCTACAACACCGATGGCGGAGGATGCGGCATTTTCACCCCTCTGACGCCCATTGAAATGGGTGTGCTACCATGCGACATGCCGGGCGCTGACTGTGGCGACCAAGGGTGTACCTACCCGACGGCCTTGAACTTTGACCCGGGTGCTACTCAGGACGATGGTTCTTGTTTCTGGACAGGCTGTACCGACCCCACCATGCAGAACTACCAGCCGTTGGCCAACCTGGACGATGGTACTTGTGTGGCCCCGATTTGTTGGGACTTCGACTTCAATGGAGCAGTGGGTATCCAGGACTTGCTGGACCTCTTGCTTCTGTTCAATCAATCCTGCGGAGCAGAATAACCAAAACCGCTTGCATGCTTCGCTGCCAGAGGGCGCTCCTGAGGGGGCGCCCTTCTGTGTTTCGGGTCCATGGGCTCAGCGTGAACCGACCTGCGTGGTGCCGCTGAAATCCGGCGTCCATCCCATGCCGATGGCCCATCCTTGAGCGGCGGGAGAGGGGTGGCCTGCATTGACTCCTGGTGCTATCCAGGTCTTCACTTCCCCATGCTGCCAAGTGAGGGGAATGCGGATGATGCCGTCGGACCGCCATGTGGCTCCGATTTCCAGGACGTGTCCACGCTCATTGCGGGTAAATCGGGAGGGCGATCCAAAACTTTTGCCGATGCCTGCGCCGAACTCCAGCAGAAAGCTCGGGCCTTGGCGCGCCCCCCTGGACCAACCGCGCCATGCGAGCCGTTGTTTGCCCAGGATGTCTTGGGCTTCCACCCACCAAGAAACGGTGCGGCGGACCGTGTCGGCATGGACCGAAGAGAAGTTGGGCGCTTCCACATTGAGCACATGGTGCAGGCTCAGTGCCCCTTTGATGCTGGGGCCTTGACCGGGTCTTTGTTGTCGTTCCGCGGCGACGCCCAATGCGACCTCCGGAGACAATCCAGCCCCGGCCACGGTGCCATCCGGCTCGCCGGTTGCGGACTGTGGATCATATCCTCCCGGGCCGTATTGCGCATCCCAGGACCAGCCGGTGCCGTCGAGGACCCATCCCTGTACGCCGATGCCAATGCCCGCGCTGCCCGTCCAACCTTGGTCCAGCGGGACCCTCAAGGCGCAGTGCAAGGCATGTCGCATTTCTTGCCAGCCATTGGCCGCAGCGAGGGTGCTGCTGGACAATCCAAACGCCCACCCACTGAGGCCTGTGTTGGACCATCCGGTGCTGTTGGATTCAGGCTTCCACCCGATGCCCAACCACTGGTCTTGCATCGCCTCTGCGCCAGACCATTTTGTCGCGTGCTGAAGTCCCATGGCCCATGGGGTGTCTCCGAGGGCCCAAGCGGCAGGATGTTCTGTCCCGGGAAGGCCCCCGATCCATGGGGCCATGGGCTCTTGCGCCTGAGCGCCGGCCCAAGTGAAAGCCAGGATGACGGTGGTCAAGGACCGGGAGGAGCAGCGAACGCGCAACATCACCGGACCAGTCTGAGGGATTGTTCCACCAAGAGGGGCAGTCCGCCATCGGTGGTGGCTGTGAGCCGCACAGCAAAGACCCCCACGGGGTGTCCTTCGCCATTCCATCCTATGGGGTAGCCCGCGCTGGTGTATGGCTCCAAGGCGCTCCCTCCAGGAAGTCCGGCTTGGGATTCTTCCCAAACCAAGCGCCCCCAAGCATCGTGGATGGTCATGTGCCATGCGCTGACACCGCTTCCCCTGGGGCGGAAAAAGTCATTGGACCCATCGGCGTTGGGAGAGAAGGCGTCCGGCAGCCAGATGCTGGTCTGGGGGAGGATGCAGATGACCTGCGTGAGGGTGTCTGCGCATCCTTCTTCCTGTTGGACGATTTGGGTGATGTCCCACGTTCCGGCAAAAGCCAGGGTCAGTTGCGGGTTGGTGCCGGTTGCCCAACCGGTTGAGTCCGCCTCTGCTGTGGAACCGTCCACTTGCACGGGTGACCAAGACCATTGACCGGACTCGGTGCCCGAGGAGAGGTCGATGAGTCCGATGGGCTGCGCATCCCAGGCGATGCAGTCGGAGGAAGGCGTCACGCTGAACCCCGCTGTCAGTGGGGGGTGTCCCGGTACCAATAGTGTCGTATCGAGGGTGCACCCTTGGGCGGTGTCGATGAGGGTCCACTCAACGGCGGTGCCGGCGACGGCGTCCACCACATGGGGGCCAGCTCCGAGCGCCGTGCCTTGAAAAATGTGCTGCGTACCTGCGGGTTGGCTGGCGTCGAGCAAGAGGGTGGTGGGTGCGCCATGGCAGGCCAATGGCCCCGCGGTGACTTCGGCCTGGAATGGGGCCAGTATGGTCAGTAAGACACTGTCTGTTGCGGAATCGGAGCAACCGTCTTCCACCGTGACGTACCACCACGATGTTTCCGAAGGCAGCAGGGTACGCGTGGCCAGTGGAGGGCCATTATCCGACCAGGAGATGTCGGTTCCGATTTGGGGTGAGAGCCCCCCGGTGATGGTGGCTGTGGCTTCCGTTCCGGCTCCTGGGCAGAGTGAGGCGTCTTCCACCGCGAGGTTGACCGTGAGCTCGGGCAGGATGTCTACGTTCCAAGATTCACTCACCTGGCAGGCCACCCCTGCCCATGTCACTGCCCATGTGTGGCTCCCACTGCCGATGGCGGCGCTGGTGGTGTCACCCGTCCACGGTGCGCCGTCAAGGGTCCACAAGATGTCGGTTGCTGCAGAGGAAATGCCGCTGGTGATTGGAGTAGGGGGGGCTATTGGAGTGTCGTTGAAGCACAAAGTGGTGTCTGACAGTGTGCTCCAAATGGGTGGAGATTCCACTTCAATGGAAACGTCATCGGCGCACCCGGCAGGTGATGACCAAAAGACGGCATGGGCTCCCGGACCCGCCTCTGCCGGCGACCAGGCCCAAGACGCCGAATCGGATGGCCCGAGCACGCCTGGGCCGGACCACAGCGCGCCCAAAGGCATGTCGGGCAGGGGCATGGCGCCGTCGGAGATACAAGACGTCCAAGGGGCCAGGTCCAGCGAGTCGGGATGGACCACAATCCGCAAGGTGTCGGTGCAGGTATTGACCTCATAAGTGATGAGGTGTTCCCCGGTAGCATAATCCACTGCGCTTGTGGCCCATTGGCAATCGCCCAAATCGGTCACATTTCCCATGCCCAAGGTGTTCCACTGACCACACCAGGGGCTGGCCTGCAACCCGTCGGCGAGCAATAGATTGGCGGTGTCCGAAGCGCAGGCATGGACCGTACTTGGGGTGATGGCGGTCTGTTTGTTGAACATCCACAAGGTATCGCTGCATCCATTGGGGGCTGAATACACCAGCGGTGACCATTGGCTGTCGGGGACCAGTCCCGGATCGTAGAGTCCGGTTGTGCTTCCCTGTCCCGCAATGCCGGGACCGTCCCAGGTTCCGCCGGGGGGGAAGAATCCGGGAAAAGGAACGAAAGGTGGTTGTTCCGGACAGCTGCTCCTGGTCGGGCCCACACCGATGGGCAGCACCACGCCCATGGCCACCCGGTCGCACCCCTGCATTTGATAGGTCAGTGTCACCGGACCGGCAGTGGCCTCTTCGGGCAGAAAAGCGTCGGCATCTTCAGACAGGGCAGGGCCGGACCACCATCCCCCTGGCGGCGAAAAAGGGAGGGGAATGGCCGGTTCGGATTGGCATACGTTGCCAAAAACGATGGGGGGGGCAGCCGGTTCTATGTGTACGGTGGTGGTGCCTGCGCATCCCAAAGCGCTAAAAGTGAGCAGGATGGTGGTGTCTTGACCGGGGCCGACGACTGCCGCGGGGTCAAAATTGGCCCCGCTGACACCGGGACCGCTCCACACGCCTGACGACGGTTGGCCGGGAAGGGCGAAGGGGGCGGACCCTGGGCAGGTGGCCACGTTGTTGGGGTGTTGGAAGTTCACCACTTCCACCGTGGTTTCGGAACTGCAGGAAGCTGTGCCGAATGCGGCGAAGCCGATGGTGTGGACGCCGCTGCCGCTCTCTGCTGCATCAAAGACCCAAGGCGGTCCACTCACCCCATTGCCCGTCCATTCCCCTTGGATGTTTCCCGCACTCAGAGAGAGGGTCTGGCCTGGACACAAGGTGGTGTCCTGTACCCAAGCTCCGAGGTTGAGCACGGTGACGGTGACGGCAGTGGATCCTGCATTGCCCGAAGCCAATTCTACTGCCGTGGCCGTATAGGTGGTGGTGGCTGCGGGGCAGACTTCCCAGGGCCCGGCCCCATTCAGTACCGTTCCATCGGTCCCGAGCCAAGTGATGTCTGTGGGACCGCAGCCGCGGGGAACCGCTTCAAGAAGGGCACACCCCCCTGTGCAGACTGTGTCTGTGTCGGTGACGATTTCCGGCTCAACCGGGCAGCCCGAAGCGTCCCATGTGGCATCAATGGGCAGCACCCACACCGAGTCGCATGCATCCCTGACCCCGATGAGCAGATCGGCGATCAGGGTGCAGTTTCCTTCGATGGCGCCATCGGCCAAGGGCAAGATGAGCGCATCACTGAGCGTTCCCGGACAACTCATCGCGGCCGCAGCCAAGGTGTCCACCGCCCAGGATTGTCCATTTTGACCTTGGATTTGAAGGCCCGCCCAATCGATGAGGCTACACTCGATGGGGAAGGAAAAGTCCAATTCGAGGGCGGTAAAGGGACAGGACCCGGGTGCAGACAGGGTGGCGACCGGCGGGTCGGGTGGAGGCGGATTGGCTGACCAAGCCAGGTGAAAGCCCTGCGGCTGGGCGCTGGCATCTGACACAAAGTGGACCNNACCGTCAGCGATCCCGCAGTCGCGTAGTTCGGAGGATTGGAAATGCTCCCGTACAAGGTGTCCAGGACGGGCGCACTGAGATTCGCCCCGTCGTGCAGCACCACATAATCAAAGAGGAGTCCACTGCCGGGTGCCGCCGGTTCAATGTCAATGGGGCCGATAAACTGGATATCCAGGGGGCTGTCTGATTCGACTGTGAAGACGAGGTCTTCATTGTTTCCGTATGCTTCTTCGGGCCCCCCAGAGTCGGTGAGTTCGCCGATGCAATCGGTGACGGTCGTATCGGTCATGGTGTAGGGCAAGACCTGAGATAGGCCGACCATGCATGCGCCTTGAATGGCCCAGGCGGCCAAGGCCAGGGCAGGCCTTGCTGCTCCTATGGTCAGGCCGCACTTCAAAGGGTGTCGGTGATGAAGATGAGGGGGGATTGTACCTCGTTGGATGCGTTTCCGGCCCGGTCGCTGAGGCGAAAGGTCAGCCGGGTCTGTTCATCCCCGCCATTTCCCAGAAGAAACAGGGCCGGCAGTTGGATCACAAAGGTGCCATCGATGTCCAGCTCCACGCCGCCCGGCGTCAGTGGCGGGATGTGATAGGTGTCGGGATTCTCGAGCCGGGCGTCCTGGACCTGCAGGGCATGCACATCGGGGTCGTTCCAGCCGATGTCGCCTTGGTGGTCACGGTAGGAAAGGGTGACGGTCAATGGCGTGGTGGCCGACATCACTTCCGTGGCATTGATGGAAATCCAGCCTATTTCGGGTGCCACGGGGTCGATTTCCTCTGGTGTGCAACCTTGGTGAAGGAGGAGGAGGGCCAATGTGGCGAACAGAAAAGCGGGCGTATTTCGGTTCATGGTGCGATGCGGAGGCGGTAGAGGAGTTGGATGTATCCCGGGCTGTTGGACAAGGGGCTCCGGGATTCGGCCTCGCCGTCGCTGGCCCGGATTTGCAATGTCAATTCAGTTCCGGGTGCATAGCCACTCAAGTCGACTTCTGCAGAAAGCCCGTAGGTCTCGGTGCTGCCCGAAAAGGTCGGTCCGTCAAAGCTGAAAGGCGCCGTATCAAAGGCCCCGCCGGCCGGTGTGGCATCGGCATCGGCGGCATCTATGCCCAAGGCCCAGCTGCAGGAAAGGGAGGACATGGGCAATTGGTCATCGGTGATGGCGGCAAAGACATGGATGGTAACCGGCTCCACCAGCACGGGTTGGATACCGGGGCCTTCGGCGCGCGCGTAGACACCGGATTGGATATCGGGAGGGAAGGCTCCGAATCCATGAATCTGGGGCGGGAGTGAGGCGCCGTTTGCGGGTGCGGTATTGCCGTTGACGTCCGGCGCACCCGCTGCGATCCACGCTGCGATGGCATCGAGGTATTCATCCCGGCGGTCATTATAGTCACTGCCCTCATCGACTTCGAGTGGCATCATGCCCGACGTGTTGGGTATGTTGACCGTCAAGCGCTCAAACAGAAAGGACCCTTCCACGGAGCCGGGCACCACCCGCCGATTGAAGCTCATGGCCGCATCATTGGCGATGACGGGATGGTTGACCAAGGTGTTCCAGGAAGCGCCTACGGTCCGGAAATCCGGTTCGAAAGTGCCGTCGTGGCATCCGCTGTTGGCGCAGGTCGGGGCGAATACCTGCTGGTGAAGCCAAGCAAAGTTGTCCTCAGGCAGAGCCGGCACGGCCAGGCCTTCGGTGGGCACAACCGGATCCAGATCGTCGTATGGATTGGGGGGCGGGTCGGGCGCGCACGCCCACAACAGACCGGTCAGGATCACGGCCATTCCGAGGGCGGAGGGGTGGGGAAAGCGCCCGGTCATCAGATGCGGTTGAAGAGGCTGTCGGTCCCGGGATGGACCATGCCGGCGGATTGTACTTCGGGCATCACGCCCAAGATGTCGCACACGGTCATCATGGTGTCGGTCACCATGCCCACGGGGTTGTCTTCACCGCCAATGGTGAGTCCTTGCGGCACATCCGGACCGGCCATCATCGTGAAGATGCGCATGCTGTTTTCATCGCTGTGGTCGTAGGAACGCCAATCGTTTTGGTCCAGGATGTTGTTGGGTTGAAGGTTGCGGCCGCATTCCGGTGTCAAGATGAGCGTGGTGTTGCCCGCCATTTCCGGGATGGACTGAATGTGGTTCCACAGGTGGCCCACCGCGTGGTCCGCCCGGTGCAACGCGCCCAAGTAGTTTGAGAAATTGGAGTGGCAAGCGTCTACAGCCCCGAGGTTGACCATGGTAAAGGCCGGTTGGAATGCGGACAGGACCTCACAGGCAAACCCCACGGTGGAAGTGTCGCGGTTGTCGGTGACCGGTGGAATTTGGATGGCGTTGTTTTCGACCTTGTCGTACATCAGTTGCATGAAGGCCTTGATCTGCTCTTTTTCTTCGTCGGTATTGTTTAATCCACCCCCGAAGCCGCCAGACCCATCCGCGTCGAACTGCTGGTCCAAAAAGGACTTCATCCGGCGCATGGGGTCCAGTTCATTCTCCGGATGGTACACCGCCGCATCGGCAAAGGCATACTCGCCATCGTTTACGAAGGTCACGACAGGGGCAAAGAAGTTGCCGGCGTACTGCGCGCCGTAATCCGGGTGCTCGCTGTGGTTGAGCAGGGGGAGCGACCCTCCGATGCCATTGCCCACAAACCACGTGTCGGTGGCCTTGTATCCCCCATGTCGGCGCAGGTATTCAAAGATCGTAGGCTGCAACGGGCGTTGTTTGAGTCCTTGCCCCCCCGGGGTGCCGCCCTGCACCAGCGAATTGAGTCCGCCGAAGTGGCCGGCACTCAGTGCCGAAACCTCGGCAAAGGTGGTGCCGAACTGCTCCATGGGTTGGGGCAGAATCGCCGGAATGGGGTTGATGCCGCCCACGCCGGTGCCGTAGACAATTTTGGCGATGGGCGCTTCACCGGAGAGCAGGTTGTACATGATGTTGCCCGGATAAGGCTCGCCCTGGCTGTCGTCTACGTACCGCCTGAGGATGCTTTCCTGTTGGCGCACGCCTCCGGCAAAGGCGACCATCACGACATGTTGGGCCGTGCGCCGGCCACTGGCGGCAAACAACCTGCCCGAGGGGAGGATGAAGGGGGCCGATGCCGCCCCTGCCGCGGCCAGGCCGGTCTGCTTGAGGAAGGTCCTTCTTTTCATCAGTAGTGGAGGTATTCCTCGCTGAGGGCGAATGAAGTGTACACCAGCTCGGGGTTCATGGTGGGGTGGGATGCGAGGAAGTTGCGCATCCACGTGCGTTCGGCTTCCGTGGGATAGCGGACCAGAAACCGCACATAGGTGTCGTTGATGAAGCCCTCGGGGTCCTGCGTGATGATTTCCGCGTTGGGGAGTTGCACCCCGGGGTCTTGCATGAAGTTGGATACCAGGACTTCCCGCGCAATCTCCTGATCACCAACGCTGAAAAAGGCCTGTTTGATTTCGAAAAGCTCCGCGCTTCCCAGGGCTTCTCCGAAGAGGTCGGCATGCAGGATGGCGATCCATTGGTCTATGGACTTCGCCCTGTCCTTGACGGCGGCAGCGGCATTGAGCTCGAGGGGTTCAAGGCCATAGGTCACCTCAGGTTCGGCTGTGCAGCCGGCCATGAGCACCATGGCTGCGCTTGCCACCACGAGGTTCAGCAGGGGATGTGCATTGAGGTTCATTCGAAATCGGCGTATTCGTCAGATGAAATCAGCAGCCGCTGAAGGGGCCGAATGTCCACGTCCGGACCGGCGACATCTCGCCAGGCCATGACTTCCGCGTCGGTAATGCTCCGGACGAGCAGCCTTTCCGACCACCAGCGTACGGCACCCTCCTCGAATTCAGCATCGGCCACCAGCACTTCCAAATAGCTGTGCTTGTCTTCAATGGCCTCCCCAAACAGCAGGGCAGGGGCGCCGAATTCGACAGCGGTATAGGCCTGTTCGAATTCCGACTCCGTGGGGTATCGGCCAAAGAGGTCATCGAAGGTGGCATTGATGAAGTTGAAGCTGTTCATGTTGATCTCGTTGTACACGAGGTTGTCGCAGAAGCGCCGATTTACCTCTGGCCACGCGATGGTGCCGAGCCTGAAGTGGTCTACCGCTTGAGTCACGCGTTCCAACCGGTCAGCGAGTGCGTTATAGATGATGTAGGCGTTGCCTCCGGCCAGTGAATCCTGCTCGGCGAGGTTGCGCTGGGCCTGGGCTTCGTTTTCCAGCGTTTCAAGACTGGTGCCGTCGAGAAACCGTCCAGACAGGTCGTCAAAGAGCTTTCTGTCATACGCTTCCCGGTAGGCCTCGTCTCCTCCCATGAGCCGGTCGACCAGGTCCAAACGGGCATCCAACCCGAGGTCTCCCGACCGCAGAGCCGCACGGTCGGCGTCCAACTCATCCACGAGGGGTTCCCTGCCGATGAGGTCGATGTACACCCGCGTGAGGTAAGCGTCCACGAGCACGGTGGGCACTCCATTGTATGGAGGGATTGGGTTGTCATCCAACCGGATTTCCTCTGGCCTGCAGCCCATTACGAGCAGCAGGAAGCTTCCGAGAATCACGGGGTAGAATGTGTTTTTCATTGATGGCTTCAAATTAAGAACGCTTCATGCCCCAAAGGGTTGAATTGCCCTTCTTGCCCGTTAATTTCGCCGCATGATATCCAACTTATGGAAAGTGGCGCACATTGCTGGCGTTCGGGGGCTCTTTGGTTTGATGCTCGCACTCTGTGTATCCCTCACCGGGACTGCCCAAGAAAGGGTGTACGTTTTGTGTGAGGGTGCCCAGGATTTCTACTCGAGCGAGGTGCTTGAATTTCCGTCCGTGGGCGTCATCGGGTTGGGCGGTGAATGGATGGAATTCGAGGAGCTCCATTCGTTTGTGGGGCACGCTTTTGCTTCGGACCTGTTGGTTTCTGAAGATGGAGCGCGCTTGTATGTCGCCGCAGAAGACACGGTGTATGTAATGGATGCTTGGACCGGGGAAATCCTGGCGGAACAGGCATTGGATGGTGCCCGGAAATTGGCGCTGCATGAAGACCGCTTGTTTGTGAGCAGAGGAGACTATGACCCTGTAACCTGGGGTTCTGTGGCGTTCGATGCGTATTTGGTGGCATTGGATGCGGAGAGCCTTTCGTGGGAAGCCGATTGGGCCGCCGATGGTGCCGCCGGGCCGGCATGGGCATCGGAAGGCGTGCGTGCGAGCAATGGAGGGCTGTTTGTAGCCGTCAACAACGCGTTTGACTTTGGCGAGGAGGTCGGACTGATTGGACGCATCGACATTGAATCAGGAGCTTACGAGGAAGTCGACCTCGGACCTGCTGGACTGAACCCTGTGCACCTGTTGCTTTCGGATGACGGTGCTGTGGTGACGGTCAATGCCCAGCAATACGATGGCACTTCACTGAGCCGCTGGGACGGGCAGGATGCGCCGCTGACCTTGCAGGTAGCTGAGGTGACCGCTGGATGCGGTGCCGCCGCTTGGCACGCAGGCGGGGTCCTTTACCAGGTATACGGTGAGGGTGATTTCCGCCGTGCCGATGGTGTGACACTCGCTCCGCAAGACGGCTGGTCGGGCAATGGTCTGACGGTGTATTCCATGACCATGATGGATGGCGATCAAGTCTTGCTGGGCATGACGGATTTCGTGGGCTCCGGTGAAGTGGAGTGCTGGAACATGGAGACGGGTTCAATGTGGACATTGCCCGTTGGCGTGGCTCCGGGCAAAATGGTGGTGGCCTCCACGGCCATGGATGTACCTGTTGTCCAAATGGACAGGACATGGCTGGGGACCTACGATGTCATGGGCCGGCCGGCAGCGCCGGGGGCAGCGGGCCTCACATTGACGCGGTGGGCGGATGGCCGCGTGACCAAGCGGTTTACGCGGGCAGACTAAAGACAGCCTGCCTATGGCAATGGGCCCATCAAGGGTTCAGCCGAAGAGGGATTGAACCCCGTAGAATTTGGCCGTCGTTTTGAGCAAACTCTGGTGCGCGCGCTCCACAGGGGGCATGTTGCCGTTGGATTGAAAAGTGAACCACTTTCCTTCAAACTTGGAATGTCCCTTGTGCTTGACCTCCTTGCCCCGGATAAAGGCTTGCATGCTGCACCCGTTGAGGTGAGGCAGTTGGCGCGCGAGGAATTCATCGAGTCCCACTTCGATGGGAAAAGCGTACTCGCGCTCGTACCAATTTTTTTCTGGTTGCCAGCGGTCGTTGTTCCACCTCAATTCTAGCTGGGGGACCTTGCTGTGAACATGCAGCAAATCGCCTTTCTGTTCGAGGGTGTATACCGCACCTGAGTCAGATTCATGACGGTAACTGATTCGCATATCGAAGGATAAGGACAAAGCACGGATTTAGACACGCAAATGTCAATTCGCGTGCCGCAACATTGGAATCAGGTGCTTGAGCGCGCCGGAAGGGCCATCATTCGCCATAAGCGTCGTTGTGGATGCCACCCACGGCACGGCCGCTTGGATCGATGTTGTTTTTGAGCCGGGCGTCCCACTCGAGCGCTTTTTCGGTGCTGCAGGCCACGCTTTTGCCACCAGGTACAGTGGCGGCTGCGGCGGCAGAAGGATAGTGTTCCTCGAAGATCCTTCTGTAATAGTATCCCTCTTTGGTGGAGGGGGTGTGGAGGGGGAACCGGACCCCAGCGCGGGCCATCTCATCGTCAGAGACCGCGCCCTCTGCCAAGTCCCTGAGGCCATCGATCCAGCCGTAGCCCACGCCATCGCTGAACTGTTCTTTTTGGCGGTTGAGAATGTGATCGGGGATGTACCCTTCAAAGGCACGCCGAATGGCGGCCTTCTCCAATTTGCCTTTTCCTCCCATTTTTATGCTGGGGTCCAGTGACATGGCGTAATCAATGAACTCCCTGTCCAGGAAGGGAACCCTGGCCTCGATGCCCCAGGCCATCATCGATTTATTGGCCCTGGCGCAGTCAAATTGGTGGAGCCCCATGACCTTGCGCACCGTCTCTTCGTGGAATTCCTTGGCGTTCGGTGCCATGTGGAAGTAGAGGTACCCCCCGAATAGTTCGTCTGCGCCCTCGCCGCTCAACACCATTTTGATGCCCATGGCTTTGATTTTTCGCGCCATCAAGTACATCGGTGTGGATGCCCGAATGGTGGTGACATCATAGGTCTCGATGTGGCGGATCACCTCTGACAGGGCGTCGATGCCCTCTTCGATGGTGAAGGTCAAACCGTGGTGCACCGTGTCGATGGCTTCCGCCACTTCCGCCGCCGCGGCGAGGTCCGGGGACCCCTCCAAACCAATGGAAAAGCTGTGGACCCTCGGCCACCAGGCCTCGGTGTTGTCATCTTCATCCACACGCCGCGCGGCGTGCCGCATGGCGATGGCCGCAATGACCGAGCTGTCCAACCCGCCTGATATCAGCAAGCCATAAGGGACATCGCCCATCAAATGCTTGCGCACGGCGTCGGTCAAAGCCCCGTTGAGTTCAGCGGGCACATACGGCCGGTCGGGCAGTGGCCCTTCCATCCAGTCCCGGGTGTAGAACTTCTCGGGGGCATCCTGCCCTTTTTCCCAGACATGGCCCGGGGGAAACAAGCGCACATCATCGCAGCGTGTGGTCAGCGCTTTCATTTCGGAGGCGACCCACAATTGGCCTGCTGCATCCGTCCCGTAATAGAGCGGAATGATGCCGATGGGATCCCTGGCGATGATCCAGTGGTCTGTTTTGGGATCAAACAGCACGAAGGCATACATCCCGGAGAGGTGGTCCACCAAACGGCTACCGACGCTGCGGTGCAGCGCGAGAATGACTTCGCAGTCGCTGGCGGATTGGAAAGGATAGTCTTTGGAATCGGCTGCATGGCGCAATTCCATGTGGTTGTAGATCTCACCATTGACGGCAAGGATGGTGCCCTGCTCGGGGTCCACCATGGGTTGGGCACCGCTCAAAACATCGACAATGGCCAGCCTTTCGTGGGCAATGATGGCGCCAGGATGCTCTTCAACCCCTGACCAGTCGGGGCCCCGGTGCCGCTGGCAGAGCGATGCTTCCAAGACGTGCTGGCGGTCTTGGGTATTTTCGGTTTGTCTGTTGAGCAATGCGGTGATGGAGCACATGGTTCGAAACGTATTGTGCTGTGAAATTCCAAGGAAAGTCGTTGGAATTCAAGCACGCACACAACCTTTTTCACGTGTGCGCGGTTTGTACTTTGCACCCGTGCCGAATCCCATGAAGCCTTTCAGCAAGCTTGTATTTCTGGTCGCCTCTTTCCTTTGGAGTCCACTGGTTTACCATGCGCAGACCGTCATTGTCGTCAATGCGACCACCGATGGTGTGGACCCTACACCGGGGGACGGGGTGTGTGATGATGGTACGGGTGTCTGCACGTTGCGGGCAGCACTGCAGACGGCGGCCAGCACGGCAGGAGAAGTGGAGATTACCCTCCCAGAAGGGGATTACGAATGGACCAGCGGTGAGCTTTACCTGAATGCAGGCGAAATTTCCGTGCTCGGCGGTGGCACCAGAACGACCATTGTGGACGCAGCATCGGGCTCCCGGTTCTTGGACCTGGGCAGCGGATTGGTTTCGTTTGGCCTTCAGGACTTGGAATTGCGCAATGGTTTCGACCCCAACGACCCGGGTGGCGGCATCGAGACCGATTGCGATGACTTCACCTTGACCCGTGTGGCGATACGAAATTGTGCCACAGGCATCGGTTTTGGTGGAGGCATTCACAACCGCGGCCACCTTGAAGCTTACGCCAGCCTGTTTATTGACTGCACGGCCTCTGGAAAAGACGGAACCAATGGCGGTGGCGGTGGCGGTGGCGCTGCCGGGGCAGGCGGCGCTGTGTCTTGTTGGACAGGATCGAGCTCACTGTTTGAGAACTGCACCTTTACCGGTTGCACGGCGGAGGGCGGAGATGGAGGCAACGGGGCGCCCGGAGGCAATGGAGGCCAAGGGGGACAGAGCTTCACCAATTTCGGCAAAGGCGGAAATGGTGGCGATATCGGCGGATGGAATGCGGATGAGGACGGCACAGCGGGCAATGTTGGCGGCGGTGGCGGTGGCGGCGGATACCGGAGTAGTTGGGGTGGCGGCAGCGCGGGCACCGGCGGCAACGGTTTGGTGGTGGGGGGCAATGCAGCCGATGGCAGTGCAGCAGGCGGCGGCGGCGGCGGCGGTGGCGGCGGATTAGGCGGTGCCTTTTTCTCTCGTGCTGGAAGCCACGACTTCAGGCACTGCACATTTAGCGGCAATACAGCGCTAGGCGGGGAGGCCGGTTCATCCATGAATGCTTTCAATGCCGCATCGGGCATTGGGCGTGGAGGTGCCATCGGCACGTATGCCGGAACGATCAAGTTGGACAACTGCATTTTGTATGGCAATACTTCCGTGTCTTCGCCGAGTGGCGAGGAGGAGGATCTTTTTCTTTTTTCCAACGGTCCGGTGCTTTCCGACATAGGGAACAACGTGATTGGTGTGATGGATCCGGCGACACTCTTTGACGCAGCATCCACGGGCAATTTGATGGGGGTGGACCCTGTGTTGCTTCCCTTTGGTGATTATGGCGGCTCTACGGATGTCTATATGTTGAGCGCTTGCGTGCCCATCAGCCCGGCCATCGATGCCGGTGCGCTTCTCGGTGTGACCGAAGACCAGCGCGGTGAGCCCCGGGACGCCACACCCGATATCGGTGCGGTAGAGGGTCCCGCACCGGTAAACCTGATGCCATTGGTGGCCACGGTTTGCCCATTGGAGGTGGTGGAACTGGCCTTGACATGGCCAGATGCCGTGACCACTTGGCCGGATGGTACTGAAGGGGATACGTGGGAAACAGGCCTGATTTCCGGCATGGCCACCATTACTACCGCTGAAGGGTGCAACGAGGACATTGCCATCGAAGTGACCGAAGTGCAAATTGTGGCGCCTGATTTGGGGCCTGACCAGGTGGTGTGCCCCGGTACCATGTTGACCTTTGACGCAGGGAACCCCGGTGCTGCATACACATGGAGCAACGGCGGTTTCGGACAGAATGCACTCGTGGCAGATTCGGGCCTTGTCGAGGTCACCGTGACGGTCCAAGGTTGCACCGAAAGCGATGCGGTCAATGTGGGGTGGTATGATACCTACCCGTTGGATCTCGGTGAGGATGTGGTGTTGTGTTTTGAGGACGAGGTGACGCTCGATGCCACCTCGGAAGGTTGGGGTGGCCTGCCGCCGGCATTTGATTGGCAGGGCGGACCGGCAGATGCAGCATTCACCGTAGACCAAACCGGATTGTATACGGTGACAGCCACCTTGAATGGTTGTGTGACCTCTGACCAAGTTGTTGTGACCGAAAGTCCATTGACCACTGTTGATCTCGGGGTGGACCAGACCATTTGCCCCGGCACTCCCTTCATCCTGAATCCGGGTTATCCATCGGCTTCATTTACATGGCAGGATGGCTCAACGTCTTCCACTTTCAATGTCCAAAACACCGGTATCTACACGGTCAATGTGGGCTTGGGTGATTGTCAGGCCAACGCCCAAGTGTTTATCGAGGTGGTGGACGGTTTTGCGGCGGACCTGCCCGACGTCGCCAACTTCTGTGCCGGAGACAGTGTGCTGTTGTTGGCTGCTTTTGGAGCCGCGCAATACACTTGGCAGAATGGCGCCGTGGGCAACCAGTTGTGGGCGAGTCAGGAAGGCATTTATGAAGTCACCAGCACCTTGGATGGCTGTGACTTTACCGACCAGGTATCTGTGGTGGCCCAGCCTTTGCCGCAATTCGACTTGGGCCTGGACATCGTCCTGTGCGAAGGGGAGTCCATCGATCTTTCCCCCTACGTGCCCGGTGCGGATTATGTCATTTTCAATGACACGTTGACCACGCCTTCATTGACGGTGTCAGAAACGGGAACCTACACCGCCGAGGTGGCCCAGGGCGGTTGTGTATTCCGCGATACGGTCATGGTGGAGGTCCGCCCCAACCCCGAATTCGAACTTGTCGAAGATTCCTTGTTGTGCCCTGGCGATGTCCTGACCATTGAAACAGGATTGACCGATGTTTTGGTGACATGGAATACCGGTGAGGTGGGCACGGCCATTGAAGTGAATCAACCCGCAGTTTATGTCGCCACGAGCCAGGTGAGCGGCTGCCAGTTTGTTGATTCCATTGTGGTGGATGTCTCCCAACCGATTGCCATTCCACTTCAGGCCAGCTATGACCTGTGTTTGAACGATTCCATTGAATTGAATGCGCTCCAAGGAGAGGGTGTTTATCCATCCACCTACCGCTGGGACAATGGGAGCATCCTCCCCAACCGCACATTGAATAGGGGAGGGCTCTTCGAGGTCGAGGTCAGCAATGTGTGCGATACGGCGACCCACGTTTTGGAGGTGTCGCAGTATGTGTGCGGCTGTCAGGTCTACGTCCCCACGGCCTTTACGCCCAACAACGACGGCAAGAACGACGCGTGGTTCCCCGTACTGGACTGCGACCCGTATGCCTATGAGGTGACGGTGTGGGACCGCTGGGGCCGCCCCGTTTTCCAATCGGTGGATCCATCAGAGGTATGGTACGGCCAGGTGGAAGGCACGCCAGGGTCGAAGACGCGCGAGAGTGGTCGCTACTACGCCATTGACGGCGTCTTCATGTGGGAGGTGATCATTGAACTGCGCGTGGGACGCGTCCCCGAAGTCATTCGTCAGAATGGCTATGTGCGGGTGCTCCGCTGATGCAGCGTCACCGTGGTGTACGCATGTCGAACAACCTGTCGGGGAAGTCGGTGATGATGCCGTCCACCCCCAATTGCATGACAGCATAAAGGTCTTCCTGCTCGTTTACCGTCCAGGGGATCACGCGGATGTCCATTTCTTGAAGTTCACGGACATTTTGGGCGTCGAGCAACGTCCAATTGGGAGAATAGATGTCCGGGGTGAAGGTCAATTTCGCCAGTTGGGAGGCGACATCACCTTCTGATGCAATGAGCCATGCGGTGGTCATCTCCGGTGCCTGCTCATGGACGGCTTCTAAGGCTGCGGCGGAGAAGCTCTGGATGCAGGTGCGGTTTTGGATGCCCAAACGGTTGACTTCGGCCAACACAATGCGTGCGAAAGTGTCCGCGTCAGGACAGAATTCGGATTCCAATGCTGCAGTGTGTTTGATTTCGAGGTTGTAGCGGACTTTGTTCTTGCCCTGCAGCAGCGGCACGGTTTCGGTCACCGACACGACGTCCGACAACGTGGGTTTGTGCATGGGCAATGGCCGTTGGTCAGGAAACCTCGGGTGGACGCGGCTGCCGCAATCGTAGGACTGGATCTCCGCTGTGGTCATTTGATAGAGGTTGTGGCTGCGCTCGTCTTTTTCTGCAACGGGATCACCGGATGGTGTCGTACAGATTTCATGGCTCATCCAAGGTTCGTGGCTCACAATGACTGCGCCATCCTTGGAGATGCACAGGTCCATCTCAAGTACGTCCGATCCTTCGCGGATGCTCAGGACAAAGCCGGGCACGGTGTTCTCGGGCAGCAATCCGCGGATTCCGCGGTGACCTTGAATTTCAAATGCCGGCAATGCAGGGGGCGTGTTTTGTTCCATTGATGTCATGGCTTCATCGGAAGAAGACGGGGCCTCTTCGGCTGGGTTGTCCCCGCAAGAAGTAGCGATCAAGGCACCAAGGGCCAAGGAGTAGATGTGTCGGATCATCAGGGGCAAATTACTTCAGTTCCCGGTTTTATGGCCGTTGGCGATGTAGGCCTAATTTGGCAGGAGATGGAGATGGATACGGACAAACTGCAGGAAGCTGACAGGCTGGTGTCGCGTTTGGATTTGGGACTGTGGGCAGGGCTGCCGGAAAGGCACCCCCTTGTGGGTCTCTTTCACAGGTTTGGCGGAATTCGTCGGTTGAACTCTGCCTACAATCAATGGGCGCATCTGGAATCGTCTGCCTTCATCGATGAGGTTTTTGGGCAATTGGATGTGCGGTTGGAAGTAGCGGAGGAGGAGTTGAACCGCATTCCCAAAGAAGGGCCTTTCGTGTTGGTGGCCAATCACCCTTTTGGCGTCCTCGATGCGCTGGCCTTGGTGCGTTTGGTGCGCAGGGTAAGGCCCGACTTCAAATTGGGTGTGGAGTCTCTACTGGGCAATACGCCCGCTTTGGCTGCTGCGTTTTGCGTGGTTTCTGAATCGCGTCAGGGTGGGCAATCCGTGTCATCTGCAGCGGGTTGGGCGGAGGCGTCCGCGCACGTGGCCTCCGGTGGTGGTTTCGGTGTTTTTCCAGCAGGTGGTGTTTCCGGCTTCAAAATGTCTTCGCGTGGCATTGCCGACGGCCGCTGGTCAGATGCGGTGGTCGGTTGGATTGAGAAGCAGGAGGTGCCCGTGGTCCCGGTGTATATCGACGGGGCCAACAGCACTTTGTTTCAGCTCCTCGGACTCATTCATCCATCGCTGCGTTCACTGCGTGTTGCTGCAGAGATCCGAAATAAAAAGGGCCGTGTGCTGCGCATGCGGGTTGGCCGGGCATTGCGCAAACGTGACCTCGCTGGATTCACTGGAACGGCGCAATTGGCGCGTTTTCTCCGGGCCAAATCTTATGCTTTGGGTGCTGCCTATGATGTCCGCAAGGAGTATTTCCGCGGCATGCGGATTCCAAAGAGGCCGGAAGAGATTGCGCCGATGGCAGACCCAGGGGTATTGGCCCAAGAGGTCGCTGATTTGCAGGACGAACAGCTGTTCCAACACGGCGACTTTGAAGTCTATCTCGCGCCTGCTGACCGCATCCCCGAATTGCTCCAAGAAATTGGGCGCTGCCGCGAAGTGACCTTCCGCGCTGTGGGTGAGGGGACCAACCGTGCCCGCGATTTGGATGAGCATGACCTCTATTACCAACACCTGCTTTTGTGGGATGCGGCTCACCAGCGGTTGGCGGGGGCGTACCGTGTAGGAGAGGGGTGGGTCATCATGGAGCGTTATGGAGCGCGGGGATTCTATACCCACTCACTGTTTCGCATGAAGAAGGGGTTTCATCCCGCATTGCGCGCTTCCTTAGAGCTCGGTCGCTCGTTCATTTTGCCCGACTATCAGCGGCAGCGCATGCCGCTGTTCTTGCTGTGGAAAGGGATTTTAACTGTGCTTATCCGATCTTCCGAGGCGCGCTACATCCTCGGTCCCGTGACCATCAGCAGCGATTACCAGCGGTTTTCACGGGCCTTGATCATGGCCTTTGTGCGGCGCCATTATTGGGATGCGCATTGGTCGGAATTTGTGCGGCCGCGCAAGCGCTTTGCCTTCGAGGAAAAGCGTGTGGATTCCGAGGCCTTGCTTGAAGGTGCGGGGGACGATGTCAAGCGCCTTGACAAGATCCTCGCCGACATCGAGCCTTCCAATGCGGTCGCACCGGTGTTGCTCAAGAAATACTTGCATCAGAATGCCCGCATTTTGGGCTTCAACCGCGACCCCAAATTCAACAATGCATTGGACGGCCTCATGCTGCTCGATGTCCGGGACCTCCCCGCCGAAACGCTGGAAAGCCTTCAGCGCGAATTTGGTTTCGACTGAAGGCTTTCGAAAAAATGTACCGTTGAAGGCCTGACCCTGTTAAATCGAATAGGAGAGGCTCACCGAATAGGTCCGGCCGCGTGTGAAGCTCGACCAGTCGTATTCTACACCATTGAAGAGGTGGGTCTGGCGGTTGCGTGGGTTGAGCAGGTTCCTGGCCTTGAAGCCAAACTTGAAGTGCGCACCCCATCCTTTCGCCATGCTGAAGTCGAGTGTGGGTGTGGGTTGCTGCATGACGTTGGGCAGGGCGCCTTGGGTCACCAAGAAAACCTTGGGGCCTTGAACGTTGAAGGAGAGCGTGGACACGAAAGCTGCGCTGTCGTTCATGTACGTCATGATTCCGTTCACGATGTAGGGTGCCTGACCAAAGAGGGCGCGTGTGTTGGGGTGGTTGGGGTCTTGTGCGCGGATGCTCTCGAGCTCAGCTTCGGGGATTTTGACGGCTGAGCGGATGAACGTCACATTTCCAGAGAGGGACAGGTTGCGGAGGAACCGCGCGTTGGTGACGTTGGCCAGGTTCTTTTTGGCGTCAAACTCGATCCCCATGATGTCGGCGTAAGGCACGTTGGACCAAGTCAGCTCTTCATTCACAGCTTCCAATACTTGGGTCTGCTCAATGGGGTCGGCAAAGTGCTTATAGAAAACGCCGGCAGACACCATTTCACCCAACGTTGGGTAGTGTTCCAGCTTCAAGTCCACATTGTCGATGCGGGTTTGGCCCAGGCCGGGGTTGCCTTTGAGGGTTTGCAGCGTTTCAAAGTCGAATCCACGGAAAGGGGCCTTTTCGCGAAACACGGGGCGGGCGAGGGTTTTGCTGTAAGCTGCGCGCAGGTTGGTGATGCGAATCGGGTCCACCTTGCCCAAGATGTAGGTCAGGTTCAAGGAGGGCAGCAAGTTTGTTTCTTCGAGTGTGCCGGTGTTGCGGGCCAGTTGTTCGGCCGTCTGGTCGGAGGTGTCGCGGTTGCTTTCGATGCGCATGGAGGCGGACTCCATGCGGAGGCCCATGTTTCCGCTGAGGCGCTCATTGACGCGGGCATCCAACATGGCGTAGGTTCCCAAGACGTTCAAGAACCCGGCGTCTGAGTTGCTCGGATTGCTGACGTTGTTGGTTTGAATGAAATCCCCGCCTTGGGAGACCACGAGGTTCGGGTCCGAAAAGTACAGGGAAGGGGAGCCTTCAAAATTGTCAAAGAACTGGCCTGAGGCGGCAAAAGTGAACGCGTCTTCTTGCTTTGTGCGCTCTGTTCTGACAAAGCTTCCGCCAAAGGAGAATTTGCCTTCTACGTGGTCTTGCTCGGCAAAGACCGGCTTGCTGAAGTTGACCTTGACGTCGGTCTTGGTTTCATCCAGCGCGCGCCAAAAGCGGTTGGGAGCAGGGTAGCGGTCGGGGCGAATGCTGTAAAAGCGCTGGGTCTCAGTCGGGACCTCCATGTCGCCAATGGCAATGCCTTCTTGCTGCAGGGTTTCCACGGTGCCGGCAATGTCTTCTGCCCAATTGCCGTCGAGAATGCCATCGTCGATCAGGCCTTCGATTTCGTCCAAAACGTCTCCTGATGCCGAGGCGTCCAAGGTGTTGCCGTTTGCATCGAAGAACACGGCTTCATCGGCGATGACTTCGGTATTGTCTATGTAGTTGTTAAACAAGACCCGCAAATCGGGGGTGCTCATGCGCCCTTCCGAGCGGCTGGCGATCCAGTCGATGGTGAGCGCGTTGTCGGGCAAGTAATGCTCGCCGCGCATCTGAAAGGTGTTCAGGGTGCGGCTCTGGTAGCGGTGCGAACGCTGTTGCTGTATTTCGTCGCCGTCGCGGGGGTTCAAGCCTTCCTGAAAACGGGCGCTGTTGGTGCCATTGGTGATGGTCATGCCCATCAGTGAAACCTTGTTGAATTCGTTCAGCTTGTAACTGAGGTTCAACATGGTGTTCCAACGGTGGGTCTCGTTGGTGCGCTCGTCCGTGTAGCGCTGTTGCATGTCGAGCTCATCGGTCCCCGCTACGTTTCCGGCGGCCCATCGGCCATAAATGCCATCTTGATATCCGCGGGTATTGCGCGCATACTGGGCGCCAAATGTGTAGCCGAGTTGGCGGCCAAAGAGGGAGGTTTGATTGCCAAAAGTGATGGAGTGCTTCATGTCCATGGCTGCTGTGCGGCGGACATGCTCCCAGGTGTTGTCAAAACTCTTTCCAATGTCGGTCAAGCCTTGATTGGCTTCTATGGAGGCGGGAATGGCCGCTTGGAAATAGAGGGAGTCGCCCATCTGGTTGGCTCCCCATTGGTCCGCATAGCCCAGTCCGGCCAAGATGCACTGGGTGTCATCATACGATGAAACGTCATTTAAAGAGTTGAACCCGCAATCGGCAAGGGCCGCATCGACGGTGCTGCTTGAGATCAAGTCGCGGTCAATGATGTATTGAATTTGATCACTGAAAGAGACGGAAATGGTGCTGGGCCATCCATTCTCCGCAGCGGATTGCGCCAAAGGGCTGAGGCTCCGAGAGCCATCGTCGTATCCAAGCCAGTCCTTACTGCCCCGTTGGCTGGAGCGCAGTTCTTTGCCCGTGGTGTTCGTGTTCCAGCCTAAGCTGCTGGAGTAGTTAAACATGAACTTGTCTGGAAAGTCTTTGGTCTCTACAGATATGTAAGCCCCTGCCCAGTCGGAGGGCAAGTTGGCTGTTTGGGTTTTGACCACCTTCAGATTGTCCACCAAGTTGGTGGGGAAGAGGTCCATTTCGATGGTGTTCCTGCGGGGGTTCATTGAAGGCACCTCAGCCCCATTCAAAGTGGTCTTCAAATACCGGTCGGACAGACCGCGCACAAAAACGAAGTTGCCGACTGTAGAGACGCCGGACACGCGCTTCATGGCAGCGGCGGCATCGTTGTCGCCGGTGCGTTTGATTTGCTGACTTGAGATGTAGTCGATGCTCGCCGCGGACTTCTTTTTGATGTTCTCCATGTACGTGTCCCTGGCGCGGTCCACTTTGGCCACCACCTCTGCGGCTTGTTCGATGACAAACGTTTCGGGAAACAGGTTGAACTGGAGCACCTGCACCTCCGTACCGGTGATGACGACTTCTTGGGTGTGCGATCGGTACCCAATGAAACGACCCACGATATTGTAGGTGCCGGGAGCGAGACCTTCCAGACTAAAGTTGCCATCCAAATCGGCCATGGCCCCTTTGGTTGTGCCTTCGATGAAGGCGTTGGCGCCAATCAAACTTTCGCCGGTTTGGCCATCGTTGATTTTACCACGGATGACCCCTTGTGAATGGGCGGAAAAGGTGGTGGCCAAGATGACGAAGAGCTGAAGCAAACGCATGCATCCAAATTTGTTTTACAAAGTGAATGCAGAAGCTGTCCTCAGGCGTTAACCCGATGTTAAGGGCTCTTTTCCTTTTGGTGGCCTCAACATCAACAACCGGGGCTTCACCTTAACGTGAAACCCCAATTGTCATGTATTGTCGACCCCAGGCCTCAGGATCAGGGCGTCAATTGCGCTTGATGATCATGGACGACCAGTGGTTCATGCCATCCGTTGCGCGCAGGGAGTAGACGCCTGCAGGAAGGTCGGCGGTATCGATGCGCAGCGCCATCTCTTGGGTGGTGCCTGAGCGAACCGGTCGACCGCTTGCGCTGACCAGCACCCACGTTGTTTTCGCTGGGGTTGACAGTGGTACGGTCACCGCGTCCGTGCAGGGGTTTGGATAAGCCAAAAGGTGCTCGGACTCCGGGGCCGCAAACACATGGTTGACGCCGTCGCCGAAGAGGGCGCGCTCATCGCAAAAAGTCCAGCCCAATGCCCAGTCTTGCCCTGCACCAAATTCACTGTCGACATTGATGGGGTTGGTGGCTTGTTGGCCCGCTGCGTCAAAGCTGAATTGGTCATCGATATCCAATCCGCTCAAAATCTCAATCCCATTGTCTGCGGCGTAAGCGTCGAGTTGTGCGTCACCGTCTTCGACTTCCGTTCCATCGTAGTCCAGGGCGTCGGCGCAGTTGAACATTTTGATGTTGCTCAAAGTGAGGTCCCCCGCGAGGAAATGGTCAAAGGCGTCGAGGGGCGATTCTTTGTCTTCGATTTCGATGCCTTCTTCCACATTGGCAAACAGGCCATTGCTCACATGGCCACCAGAGCCATTGCGGAACAGCAGGCCTTGCCCACCGCCCACGCCCACAATGGTCCAACCTGTGACGGTCGGCGTGGCCAAGGGCATCTCGTCGGCAGAAACATTGCCGTCGTCAGAATCGTCACCATCCAATTCACCGCCACGATCACCGCTGAGACCAGGTTGGTCTTGGACGGCAAGCCAATGGGTGTTGCCTTGGCCGTGATAACCCTGGTCCCAATCGAAGCTGTCGTCGCCACAAAAAGCAACCAGGACGTGGGTGGCGGAAACTGCGCCACCAAAAAACTCAACACCATCGTCCAAGTTGGACACCACTTCAATGTGGTCGATGGTGGTGCCGCTGCCCACGCCTGCCAGTGTCAGGCCGTTGATTTCATTGGCGGCCCCGAGCTCAATCCCCCCGTGGCGGATGGAGACATAGCGCAACACGCCGCTGTTGTCGCTGTCGTTGTCTCCTCCGTATTCAGCGAGGTTGTTGTCGGTCGGAATTCCTTCAATCTGAGCGGGCCCTCCAAAATTGGTGGTCGCATTGCCCAAAATGATGATGCCGCCCCATTGGCCGCGTGTGTCATAGGCCACAGACCCATCGAGTGGATCCCCCTCAAAAGTGAAAATGATGGGGGCTGCAGCGGTGCCGTCGGCCATGAGCTGCCCGCCTTTGGAGACAATCAAGGCCGAGGCGTCCACGCCACTTCCAGGGGCCCCCTTGACGATTGTGCCCGGTTCAATGGTGAGGGTCTGTCCGGATTCAACAAACACATAGCCTGAGAGGATGTACGTGTTGTTTGATGTCCAAGTGGTGGTTCCTGTGCTGCCTGATACCTGGATGGTGTTTTGGGAAAGGAGGCTGACCGAAATCAAAAAGCAAGCGGTCATTAAAAGCAAAATTCTCATGGTCGGGAGTGTTCGTTGGGTTTGGATAACGGGCGCAAAGTCTGCCACCAAATGAACTTTGACGTAAGTTGAATTTTAACTCTGTGTAAAAATCATGGCGCTTTTGGCCGGCGGATTTGGCGCTATGGCGCATCAGCACTTGGGCATGTTAAGCCTAAGTGAACTGAGCCGTATCAGTGTTCAAATCATGGGGACCCACAGGCACTGAACAATGCCCAGGATCAAGGTTGCCAATGTGGACCGGGACAAGGCCTTCCAATGGGGTGTTGCTTTGAAAAGGAGCACCATGCACACTACCCAGCCTGGAAAAGGGGTGGCCCAAATGGCCCATGAGGCAGGTTCGGAGATGTGCCCCCAACGGAGCACGCCACCGGCGTACATCAGGGCGACCAGCACCCACAATGCGATGCAGAGCCATCGGGTGTTCTCAGTTCCGTAGCGCAAGGGAAAGGTGACCTTGCCGGCAGCGGCATCGCCTGCCATGTCCATGGCGTCCTTGGCGAGTTCCCGGACCATGCCTATGGCCATGGCCATGAGGCCGTAGGCGCCCAGGTTTTGAATCAAATTCCATTGCATTTGGGCGGAAGCTCCCGGGGCTTCCATGACCGCAAGCCACAGGGGAACGAGCCCGAGAAGCAGGGCGATGGAGGCATTTCCAAGCAGGGGTTTGGCCTTCCAGCTGGCACTATATCGCCATAAAATCCAGCTGACCAGCCCCGCAAGCAGGATGGGGCCGAGGGCACCGATGGACCAGGACAGATGTGCGGCCAAGGCGAGGCCCAAAAGGTTCAAGACTTGGTGCGAGAGGATGAGGACACGTCGCTTGACGGTGCGGTCAACAATGGCGCGTTCGGGGCGGTTGATGCGGTCCTCATGGACGTCGAAGTAGGCGTTGATGATGTTGCCTGCAGCCATCAGTAAGACCATGACCAAGGTGGCCTCCATCATCAATAAAGGTCCGGTCAGCAGGGCGTCACCGTCCAGGGGCCAGCGCGCCATCCAGCCATAGCGGATCAGCAAGAGCGTCAACGCGCCAATGGCCAAGTTGCGCGGCCGTGCCAGGCTGATGAGGCCCCGGAGGTTGCCACGCTTGCTGGACAGTTTGGAGGTGGCCATGGCTTTCAGTTGCGGTGGGGCGCGTCCACGAGCTCGGTATGGCCCGCAATGGTGCGCGCGTAGTTGAATCCACTGTGGATTGCACAGGAGCCGGCATTGCCTGCGGTGTCCATGGCCAGGTAGCCCACCTGAAGGTCGGCGACCGGCATTTTGTGCATGATGCGGTCGACGGCTTCTTCGCAAGCCTGTTGGGGCGTGCGCCCCTGGCGGATCAATTCCACCACCAAGAAGGAGCCCAGGGTTTTCATCACGGCTTCGCCCAACCCGGTGGCGGTGCAGGCTCCGATTTCGTCGTCGACGAACAGTCCGGCGCCGATGATGGGGCTGTCGCCCACGCGTCCGCGCAATTTGTAGGCCAGTCCACTCGTGGTACAGGCGCCGGCGAGTCTGCCGTCCCGGTCCTGGGCGAGCATGCCGATGGTGTCGTGGTTCTCCACGTTGATGATGGGCTTGTAGGCGGCACTTTTCCGCCATTCTTCCCAAGCGCGTTTGCTGTTTTCTGTGAGCAGATCGCGCGTTGTGAAACCGTGTGCGAGGGCGAAATCTCGGGCGCCGGTACCCGCCAGCAGCACGTGGGGCGTGGTGTCCATGACCTTGCGGGCCACCCTGACGGGATGTTCGATGTCTTCCATGAAGCACACGCCGCCGGCATCGCCATTTGGCCCCATCACGCAAGCGTCAAGCGTGACAAAACCCTCCCGGTCCGGACTGCCGCCGAGGCCAACAGATGTGCCGGTGGGGTCGCTTTCGACCACTGCCGTGCCTTCCACCACCGCATCAGTGGCGCTGCCCCCATTTTGCATTTGGCGCCACCCTTCTTCATTGGCGACGATGCCGTGGTTCCAGGTGCTCAACATGTGGCCTTCCTTGAAGCGCTCGGGATTGGCCGGTGCAGGTGAAGAGGGTGCGGTCCCTGCCTTGAGGAGGCGGGTGGGGTCGAGGCCCAGCAACAAGGCGGATGCGCCAAGCTGCCGGAGGAATGTGCGGCGGCGGGTCATGCGCGGAAGTTAGGCTTTGCGGCCATTCTTTTGGTCGCTGAGCATGAGCACCGGCAGGAGGGTCAGGTCCACGAGCACGGCAAAAAGCAGGGTGAGGGAGACCAGAAATCCGATGTGGAAAGTGCCTTCGAAGCTGCTGAGCATCAACGTTCCGAACCCGCTGCACAAGAGCAGGGAGGTGACGATGATGGCCTTTCCGGTGGTCAGGTAGGTCCGCCGCAAGGCCCAAAAAGGATGTCGGCCTTGGGCCAACAGAATGCGGTATTTGGCCATGAAATGCAGGGTGTCATCCACTGCGATGCCAAAGGCGATGGTGAAGATGATGGAGGTGGAGACCTTCAGGTCAATGTCCATGGCCCCCATGACGCCAGCGATGAGGACCAAGGGGAGGAGGTTGGGGACCAAAGCGATGACGAGCATGCGCAGGCTCCCGTGCATCAGGCCGATCAGCAGGGCCACCACGGCAAAGGCGATCAGCAGTCCTGTGACCATGTCGGAGGCCAGGTGTTGGTTGTTCAGGTCGATGAGGCTGGCGGTGCCTGTCGGCTTGAGCTTGAAGGGTGGGGTGCCAAAACGGGAGACAAGCAGGCTGTCGGCCTTGCGCATGAGCCGTTCTTGACGGCTGCCCAATGCGATGGCACCGAGGTCGGCGACTTTGGCTGTGGTGCGGGCCAAACCGAGGTCGGTGCGGATGAGGGATGACCAGCCCGGGGCGCTGCCCGCATTGGACTCCAGTCGTTCCATGCGACCGATGAGCTTTTGGAGATCAGGACCCACAGGGATGCGGTCTTGTGAGGCCCGGTCGCCATTCATCAAGCGGTGGGCTTGGCGCGTCACGCTTCCCGGCCCGAGGATGGCGCCGGCATCCAATTCTGAGCGGAGCAACCCTTCAATATCGTCCATGGCCTGGAGGACGCCCGGTTCCTTTGCGATGTCTCTTCCTGGTTCAAAAACGTAGGCCAATTCAAAAGGCCTGACACCCGCGAATGCGCCCTCGAAATAGGCAAACTCTTGACGCAAAGGGTCGTCTTCGCTCAAGTCTTCGAGGAGTTTGTTGTCCACCCTGATGCCCGAGAGCAGGATCACCGAGGCGATGGTGGCCACAGCCGAAATGGCGATGGTTGCCCTTCGGTACCGCATGACCTGGACGAACCGGCGCCCTAGCCACTGTTCCCACGCCGAGCGCATGCTCGGTTGTCCAGCTGTTGGCAGGGCATGGGCCGGTGGGCGGCTGAGCATGAGCACGAAGGGCAACAGCGAGAACGCCAAAATGAAAGCGATGAAGACCCCCACTGCGGTGTACAGCCCGAATTCGCGGATGGGCCGGATCGAAGAAGTGAGCAAAGTCAGAAACCCGATGGCGGTGGTGAGGGACGTCAAAAAGGTGGCCAGGCCCACCTCGCGAAAGGCTTTGCCCAAGGCGGCAAAAGGGCCCAAGCCGCCCCGCAGTTCATCGAGGTAGCGCGTGAGAATGTGCACCACGTCGCTCATGCCCACCACAAAAATGATGGTGGGCAGCACGACCGTCATCACGTCGATGCCTTTGCCGGTGACCTCCATGAAGGCCAGGATGCAGATGGCGCTGAGGGCGATGACGAGCAGGGGAATGACGATGCCCCACCAGCTGCGGTAGGCAAAGCCGAGAAACAGGACAATGATGACCAGGCCCAACGCTATGAACAGGCTGATTTCCCATGTCATGACGCTGACGTAGTGCACCTGTGCATGGGCGCGCCCGGCACGGTGTGTTTGGGCATCGATTCCCGCTGCGCGGCAACGGGCTTCAAACAGGCGCAAGGCCGCATCCGTCTCCCAGGCCAGCGTATCGCAGCCGGCTTTGGATAGCATGGCGCGCTGGTTGAGGGTCAGCGCAAGGTCGCGGCCCTCGGGACCAAACAGGGTGCCGACCATGCCTTCTCTGGACCAGATGGAAGCGCTGTCCTTTGGGTACTTGTCGGGCTGTTGCCAGCGCAGCAAGGGGCGCTCAAACACCATCCCCAGTGCAGGGTCCCTGACCGGCAAGGTGATGTTGGTCGGTGATGTCACGTCGGTGACGCCGTGGACTTTTTTGAGTGCAGTGGCCAGGCGGTCGACCTCGGCCAACAGGGTCGAGTCAAAGACACCTCGGCCAGCGTGGATCCCGACGAGTGCAAAATCGTTGTCCGTACTGAAAGCCTCCCGGAAGGCCATGTAAAACTCCGTCTCGGGCTGTCCTTCTGGGAAAAAGCTCTCGAAATCGTAATTGAAGCCAATCTGGGATGCGCGCCAGCCGGCCCACACCGAAACCACGGCGATCACGACGAGGCCGATGCGCGCCCCCGTTTTCCAGCGCCCTGTCATGAACCCTTCCGGGGCCTTCTTCGCTACTCCCATCGTCTCTGCATCGTCTGAAGGTGGAACAAGGTATGGGCGCTTGGGTTCAGGGCTACAAAGGAAAAGGGCACACCGTTTCCGGCATGCCCTTTTCAAATCTGTTGGTGTGCAGCTTACTTCTCTTCGCTGACTTCTTCAAAGTCCACGTCGGTGACTTCCTCGTCACTGGCGCCGCCTTCTGCAGAGGGGCCTGCACCTTCTCCACCTGGTGCACCTTCAGCACCGGCGGCCTGGCTGGCCTTGTACATCTCTTCGCTGGCGGCTGAGAAAGCCTGATTCAACCCTTCAATGCCTGCTTTGCAGCGGTCGATGTCCTGTGCAGCGTGGGCTTCTTTGAGGTCCGCGATGGCGGCTTCGATGGGGCCTTTCTTGTCTTCGGGCAATTTGTCGCCGAACTCCCCGAGTTGCTTCTCGGTTTGGAAAATCAGGCTGTCGGCCTGGTTCAAAACCTCCACGCGCTCCTTGGCTTCCTTGTCGGAATCCGCATTGGCTGCAGCCTCGTCCTTCATCTTCTGGATTTCGGCATCGCTCAAGCCGCTCGATGCTTCGATGCGGATGCGCTGTTCCTTGCCCGTGGCCTTGTCGGCGGCACTGACGTTGATGATGCCGTTGGCGTCGATGTCAAAGGAGACTTCGATTTGTGGCACACCGCGGGGAGCAGGGGGGATGTCGGCCAACTGGAACCGTCCGATGGAGCGGTTGTCGTTTGCCATCGAGCGCTCGCCTTGCAGGACGTTGATGTCCACACTGGGCTGGTTGTCGCTCGCGGTAGAGAATGTTTCGCTCTTCTTGGTGGGGATGGTCGTGTTGGCTTCAATCAACTTGGTCATCACACCGCCCATGGTCTCGATTCCGAGAGAGAGTGGCGTGACGTCGAGCAAGAGGACATCCTTCACATCACCACTGAGTACACCGCCTTGGATGGCAGCGCCTACAGCGACCACCTCATCGGGGTTGACCCCTTTGGACGGCTCCTTTCCAAAGAACGCCTTGACGGCATCTTGGACGGAAGGAATCCGGGTGGATCCACCCACAAGGATCACCTCGTCGATGTCACTGTTGTCCAGTCCGGCAGCCTTCATGGCCGTGCGGCAGGGCTCGATGGTGCGCTTGATCAAAGAATCCGCGAGTTGCTCGAACTTGGAGCGGCTCAGGGAGCGGACCAGGTGCTTGGGCACGCCGTCGACCGGCATGATGTAGGGCAAATTGATCTCTGTGCTGTTGGTGCTGCTGAGCTCGATTTTGGCCTTTTCAGCCCCTTCCTTGAGGCGTTGCAGTGCCATGGGATCCTTACTCAGGTCCAATCCGCCATTCTCTTGCTTGAACTCTTCGACGAGCCAGTCGATGATGGTTTGGTCAAAATCGTCACCGCCGAGGTGGGTGTCGCCATCCGTTGAAAGGACTTCGAAGACGCCGTCTCCCAGTTCGAGGATGCTCACGTCATGGGTACCGCCGCCGAGGTCGAACACCACGATTTTCTGGTCTGTCGACTTCTTGTCGAGGCCATAGGCCAGAGCCGCAGCCGTGGGCTCGTTGATGATGCGCTTCACTTCGAGTCCGGCGATCTCACCGGCCTCCTTGGTGGCCTGTCGCTGGCTGTCGTTGAAGTACGCGGGCACAGTGATGACCGCTCCGGTCACTTCCGCGCCCAGGTAATCTTCAGCGGTCTTCTTCATCTTCTGCAGGATCATCGCGCTGATTTCCTGCGGGCTGTAGTTGCGGTCGTCAATTTTGATCCGCGCCGTGCCGCCGTCGGCCTCCACCACGTCGTATGGGACGCGGCCAGCTTCAGTTCCGACCTCTTTGAACATCTGTCCCATGAAACGCTTCACGGAATAAATGGTCTTGGTGGGGTTTGTAATGGCCTGGCGCTTGGCGGGATCACCGACCTTGCGCTCTCCATCTTGTACAAAGGCGACGATGGAAGGGGTGGTCCTTTTGCCTTCGCTGTTGTTGATGACGACGGGCTCGTTGCCCTCCATGACGGCGACGCAGGAGTTGGTCGTTCCGAGGTCGATGCCGATGATTTTGCTCATATGAGGAATTTGTAGGGTTGACTTATTCAGGTGCCTTTCGGCTCGCCGGACTATAGACAAATGCAGTGCCAATGGTGAATCCGCCTGTCACGACTGACATCTTGTCCGGGTTGAGCAGGGATTGATGACATTTCCGTCAATGCTGGCGGGCCCAGGGTGCATCTTTGTCACCTCATGCTGACAGCAGATGACAGGGGAATTCCCTTCGATGTGGAAGCAGTGCCCCAGCGCATTGTCAGTTTGGTGCCTTCATTGTCAGAGACGCTGGTGGATCTCGGCGCCGAAGACCGCATTGTAGGCGTGACCAAATTTTGCATTCATCCGGACCACCTGCGGCGGGAGCGGGAACGGATTGGCGGCACCAAGGGGGTCAATGTGGCCGCCATCATGGACCTGCGCCCCGATTTGGTGTTGGCCAATTTGGAAGAGAACGATGCCCAGGATGTCATGGCCCTTGAAATTGCGGGCGTACCCTGCTGGGTGTGCGATGTGCGTTCGGTGGAGCGGGCCTTTCGGCTGCTGTCGGAATTGGGGCAGTTGGTGGGCTGCGGGGAAGCTGGCCGACTCATGGAGCGCGAAGTGCGCCGTACATGGCAAAATGCGCGGGCGGACTTTCAGCCTGTGCGTCCAAAGGTGGCCTATGCTGTCTGGCGAAACCCTTGGATGTGGGCAGGCACTGATGCGTACATCCAGGATGTGCTGCGGTGGTGGGGATGGACGCCATGGCCGCAAGAACCGAGGTACCCTGAAAAGACCATGGAGGCTATTTCATTGCAGGGCATGGATGAATTGCTGCTGCCTTCTGAACCTTTTCCTTTCAAAGCGGCCCATCAGGCGGAGTGTGCCGGAATGCCCTCGCGGTTGGTTGATGGGGAAATGTTCAGTTGGTACGGGAGCCGGATGCGCCTTGTTCCGGATTACATGCTTTCCACGATGGGAAAGGAAGCGGAATGATTTGAAATGCCGACTTTTGGCATCTCCGGGCATCGATGATGTTGCCTGGACAAGCACCAGCGTATGAATTCTACACCACTCAGTTTTGCCGTGGTGGGCATGGGGCACATCGGCAAGCGGCACGCAGAGATGGTTCGCCGTCAACCGGATTGCACCTTTGTGGCTGGATGTGATATCCGGCCTGCGGAGGTGCTGGGTCTGCAAGGTGATGTCCCTTTTTATTCGGATTTGTCAGCCATGCTGGCGGCCCATCCCGATGTGGATGTCGTCAGCATTTGTACGCCCAATGGGCGGCACGCCGAGCAGGCCCTCGAGGTATTGGAAGCCGGACACCACGTGATCATCGAAAAGCCGATGGCACTGACCCGGAACGATGGCGAAAGGCTGTTGCACAAGGCGTTGGAAGTGGGGCGGCAGGTGTTTTGCGTCATGCAGAACCGTTACAGTCCCCCGAGCATTTGGCTCAAAGGGTTGGTGGATTCGGGGAAGCTGGGCAAGATCCACATGGTGCAAGTCAATTGTTTCTGGAACCGGGATGACCGCTATTACAGCAAAATTCCCTGGAAGGGCACACTGGACATGGACGGAGGGACCTTGTTTACCCAGTTCAGTCACTTTGTGGACATCGTCTATTGGTTGTTTGGCGACATGGAGCATTTCCATGCGCGGTTTGCCGACTTCAACCATCAGCACAACACGGATTTTGAAGATTCCGGACTCGTTTCTTTTGCGTTCGTCCAAGGTGGTTTGGGGACCCTTCAGTTCTCGACGGCTGTGGCGGATGCCAATTTCGAAAGCTCACTGACCATCATTGCTGAAAACGGCACGGTGAAAGTGGGAGGGCAGTATATGAACGAGATTGAATACTGCCACATCAGGGACTACACCATGCCCGAGTTGCCGGCGTCCAATCCCGCCAATGACTATGGCCACTACAAAGGGAGTGCAGCCAACCATGGATACGTCTTTCAGAATGTCTACGACACCCTGCGGGGCAAGGGTAAAATCTCGACCAACGCGCTCGAAGGGCTCAAGGTGGTGGACATCATTGAGCGGATTTATGCAGCAGCTGATCGCGGCTTGAAGGTGCCCTTGCGACAGGGAGAGCGGTCGGTATCCTGATTCAGATTTCGATGCCCACCAAGGTGGCATCGTCGACTTTGGCGTTGGCGCCTTTCCAAATCAGCAAGGTCTGTTGAATGGCCTTTTCTCGTTCATTCCTTTGGAGGGCTGATTTGTCTGCAAGTATATCGGCCAGCCGTTTCCGGCCCAGTTTTCGATTGAGTTCACCACCAAATTGGTCGCGTACGCCATCTGTAGCCATGTAGAATTGATCGCCCGGTTCAAAGGGGACAATGTGTTGTGCAAACGCGACTTCACCGGCGTGTCTCATGCTGTGTTCTTGGATTTCAATGCTGCCCCGGGTGCCCCTGAAAATTTGGGTCTCCCCATTCCTCACCAGAAACAGGTCGCCCCGGGCTCCTGCAAACTCGAGCACACCGGCCTTGTCATCGATGGTGATGATGCCTGCATCAAATCCGTACATGTGAAGGTGGCCGGGGTTCACCTTCATGCGCTCCCCAAAATCGCGGTGGAAGTGCTGGAGAATGGAGCTGGGGTCGGGTTGAGGCAGTGCAACGAATGCACGGTTGATCAGCGTCGAACCCATCAGGGAAACCATGGCCCCTGGAATGCCGTGTCCGGTGCTGTCGATCAATGCCAGGGTGCGCCGCTGGTTTTTTTCTGCTGTGAAGAGGAAGTCTCCCCCCATGATGTCCCGAGGCCTTTCAACCAAAATGGAGTTGGGAAAAATGGAAGCCATCTCGGCTTTTCCAGGGAGGGCTACATCCAAAATTCTTTTGGCGCTGATGACGCCTCCCGTAATGTGCACCAGGTTCTTTCTCACTTGCTCTGCCAGCCTCTTGCGCTGCTGGCTTTCCTCTTCCAGTTTATTGTTGACGATGCTGATGGCATGCGTACGTTCTATCACCCTTGCTTCCAGCAAGTCTACATGCTCGCGCAACCGCTGCTCGAAGGTGACCCGCTCGGTGATGTCTTGCAGGGTGACAAGAATGACGTCAGTGAGGTTGGAGGGGGTGTTGAATTCGATGGAAAGGTGGGTGCTGGTCCCGTTGGCTTCAATGCTGAATTCGCCCAGAATGCTGTCTTTGACCATGCCGAGCTCATTGAATTCAGCAGCGGTGGTTTTAGCATCCAGTGGAACAATCCGGTCTACAAATTCGGATGAGAGCACCACCGGATGCTGCAATTGGAGCAGGGTATAAGCCTTCTCGTTGTTTAATTCCCATTGAATGGCATGCAGGCACTGTCTGATGAGGGGAACCAGCTCCTCGGAACTTTTTGTGTTGTTTGCTGCAAGAATTTTGGCTTTGGCGCGAAGGAATTGATGGCTGCGGCCAGTGAGCATGCCCGCTCCTGCGTTGTGGAAGAGGGTGCGCCAAACGTCGGCCTCGTCTTCCGCCAATTTCAACGCGGCGGTCAAATTCCTCGACGGCTGAACCTCCCGTGCCATGCATCGCCGCATGCGCTGGTGGAGCATGGCATGGCCACTGTCGAAATCGTGGAAATCGTCGGCAGGCAGTGCCATAATGTCATCCAGATCCGCCCGGTTTGATTTTGTAGCAATGATGACGGGAACCAACGGGTACAGGGACCGGATATCCCTCAAATTGAGGCCGGTTTTGTCTGCGGATTTTGATGCGTGCAGGACGATGAGTTGCGGAGGCTTGCTCGTGGGCAGCGCGCTCCATTGCGAGCGTACCTGATCTGCATCGTCAAAACCGGGCAAGGTCTCTACCCCCCAGGCGTCATTTTCCTCGTCAGCGACTGAAACCACACGTTCCGCCAAGCCCTCCCAGCGAACTTGAGAATTTGGGGTGAGCAGTTTCAAGGATAACATGAAACAAATTTCGCGTTTCATGCCGTTCAGGCTTGTCGTCCTCGCTGGACGCCCAACAGTCGGATTCGTCTTATTTAGACGCTTACGTTCCTGATTTTGTGGGGTCTGCTCCTCCTGGAGACAGGTCGTGGAGCAGGATGTATTTGACCAGGTCTGAATTGCTCTTTAGGCGCATCTTTTCCAGAATCCTGCTGCGGTAGGTACTGACGGTCTTGATGCTCAAACTCAGTTGGGTGGCGATTTCGGTCATCGTTTTGCCCTCTCCGATGAAAAGGAGCACTTCATATTCCCGATCTGACAAGCTTTTGTGCGGCAGCTCGCTGTCATCCTTGGCCATTTCCTCTATCATCAGTCGGGTCAAATCGGCGCTGATGAATTGTTTGCCGGACACGATGGTGCGCATGGCCTCTTCCAAAACGTGGGGTGCACTGTCCTTGTGCAGGTAGCCCCTGGCACCTGCTTTGATCATGCGAATGGCGAATTGGTCTTCCGGATACATGCTCAATGCCAGCACAGCAATGTCTGGATACATGGACTGCACCTGCTTGAGTACTTCAAGCCCACTGCGGCCGGGCAGGCTGATGTCCAAGAGTAACACATCGGGCGCTTGCTCCCTGAAAAGAGGGAACAACGCTTCTCCACTGGCCACGTCCGCGAGCACTTCGAAATCACCGAATGACTCGACAATTTGCTTCAATCCGGCCCTGACAATGTTGTGGTCGTCACAAAGCACCACTGTTTTCTTGCTCATTCTCTAAATTTAAGGCGTTGTGGTTTGGGAGAAATATACCGAAATCGAGGTCCCTTTCATGGTCTCCGATTCCACCTTGATCTTTCCTCCATGTGTCCGCGCCCGCTCGCGCATGCCAACCATGCCCAGCCCTTGGACCTGCTCGGAATCGCTGGGCGTCATGTCCATGCCCTTTCCATTGTCTCCAATTTCCAGGAGCAAGCCACCTTTGGTAGTGGACAGTCTGACATAGGCCAGACTGGATTCGGCGTGTCGCGAAATATTGGTCAACGCTTCTTGAACGATCCGAAAGACATCGGTCCTCATGCCCTCGGATATTTCAGGCAGTGCGCTGCAGTGCAGTCCGCAGAATCCACCTTGTCTGAGGTTGAAGTCCTTGACCAGGGATTCCAGGCCCGCCTCCAAACCCACCTGATCCAGCACCACGGGCCGCAGGGCGTGGGCCAAGTTGCGGACCGACTTGATGGTGTCCGTATTCATGTCAATCAGGTCGGTGAGCTTGTTGTTGAGCTCCTTTGTGGTGTCTGATTCGCCCAGGTGCTTCACCTTGCCTTGAATCCAGAACAGGCCCAACTTCAAAGCGGTCAATTCCTGTCCCAGTTGGTCATGAATGTCCCTGGAGAGGCTGCGCTTTTCTTCATCGCGTTCCTCTTCGACATGTCGCACGAGTGCCAGCAGCTCTTGGTTCAGGCGCAGTGCCTCTTTTTCTGCCAGCTCTCTCAATGTCCTGTCGCGAAAGCGGTTGATGACCTCTTCCAGTGCTTGAGGAAACAGGTCCAGGCGCTGCTTGGGGAGGTAGTCTGCTGCGCCTGCGCGCAAGTATTCGGCGGCTACTTCTTCCTCACCCGCGCCAGTGATGACAATAAAGGGGGCTTCCGGACAATGTTCTGAGGCGAGCGCAATGGCTTCGAGTGCCAGGCCATCGGGAAGAACGTGGTCTGCACAGATGAGGTGCGGGACTTTTTTTTCGAGTGCTTTTTTGAAGTCAGCGATGCTTTCCGCGCGCCTCACTTTAAGCGGTCGGGAGCAGAATTTGGCAGACTGTTTGAAAATAAGCGCATCGATGTCGTTGTCCTCCAAGTGGAGAACGTCCAACTTCTTTTTGCCTGCTGCATCCAGCAGCGGGTGGTTTATTGCGCTGACCTCAGCGGCATCGCCGGGGGGCTTCATCCCACGATTTGGCCGTAGGTGACCATGAAGCTTCTGTCGCCTTCAAAGATGGGCAGTCCGGATTCGAGCAGTTCTACAGCCCGCGCACGCTGTCCATCGGCATCGAGCTGCTCTGCGGTGCGGATGATGCCTGTCTTGAGCAAGGCTTCCATGGACTCGGTGAGTGGTTCGTCGCGGTAGAGCTCGGTTTCCTCGGATGCGGCAATGCGCCCGGTCATGCTGCCCATGAGTTGAGAGGCTGTGGCCCACTGCTGTTCGGCGTCTCTCGTCGAACGGGCATAATAATTGGCCAGTCCCAGCATGATGTAGGCGGAGGGGTCCGTTTTGTCGAGCTTGGACAGGTATGAGTACATGCTTTTGGCACGCGTGTATTTCTCCGCATCCATCTCGGTGTCTGCGGCAGCAATGGCCTCAGCCCGCAATTCCTCAATGAAGTCAAGGAGGTCAGGGACGTACTCGTTTTCCTTGTCCTTTTTGATGAACTTGGTGCAGTACTTCAGGCTCTCTTTCAACGCTTTGGCATAGCTCTCCTTGAGCTCAGGGTCATCGCTTTGGTGGATTTTCAAGTACGCCCTTGCCATGTAGGCGTATGGCTCGGGATCTTTCTTTGTGCTTTCCTTTTCGGTGTACCCAATGGCCCTGAACAGGACGCGTTCATACTTGCCGTCCACCAGGTCTTCCAGCATGCGGCTGTATTTGGGGTCTTGGGCCTGCGCATTGGAGATGGAAAACATCATGGCGAACAGGGCCACCACAACACAAGGCAAACGAAGAATTTCTCTCATGATGTCCGAAGGTAGGAACACAAGCAGAATTCCAGGGGTTATTGCGGTGTGGATGGCACGCCAATTTTTCCAATCAAGAATGTGACTGGGCAAGAGGAACCTCCTGTTGTGCAGTCGTGTCGTTCGTTTTTTGAAGCGTGCGGCTGGCGACCTTTTCCGTTTCAATTGGCGGCGTGGAGCCGTTGTGCGTCGGGCGGTGACGCGCTGATCAATGCGCCTACAGGGAGCGGTAAGACCTACAGTGCGCTGGCACCTGCGGTCTTGGGCGGCGGTGCGCCAGGAGGCTTGCGGGTGCTGTGGATCACGCCCATTCGCGCCTTGGCCAAGGAAATTTTAGGGTCCTCTGAACGGTTGTTGGACCACGCACAGAATGGCTGGCGCTGTGGGGTGAGGACCGGTGATACGTCATCCGCTGAAAAACAGCGCCAGGACCGCCGTTTGCCTGAAATCCTCATTACGACACCCGAAAGCCTGCATGTGCTGCTCGCAAAGAAGGGGGCACAAGGGAGGTTTGGTGGGCTTGAGATGCTGGTGGTGGATGAATGGCACGATTTGTTGGGGACCAAACGCGGGGTGCAGATGGAACTGGCTGCGGCCGTATTGAAAGGGTATGCACCCAACTTGCGCATCTGGGGTATTTCTGCGACCATCGGCAACCTCAACGAAGCGCTGACGGTGTTGATGGGGCAGGACAGAGCGGACGCGGCGCAGATTGTCCGGGCGGATATTCAAAAGCGCATCACCCTGGAGAGTGTGATGCCTGCCCAATTTGAGAAGCTGCCTTGGGCCGGTCACTTGGGGGTTCAGTTGCTCGACCGTGTGGTCGATATCATTCGGGACCACGCCAGCACGTTGGTGTTTACCAATACCCGGGCCCAGAGTGAAATCTGGTATCAAAAGATCCTGGAAGCCCACCCTGACCTCTCAGGGGCCATCGCATTGCACCACGGCAGCATCAGCAAGGACTTGCGCTTCTGGGTCGAGGACGCGCTGCACGACGGCCGTTTGAAAGCTGTGGTGTGCACCAGTTCGCTCGACCTTGGCGTGGACTTCAGGCCGGTGGAGGCGATCGTGCAGATCGGAGGGCCCAAGGGGGTGGCGCGCTTTGTGCAGCGGGCGGGGCGCAGCGGACACCAACCCGGGGCCGAAAGCCGCATTCATTTCTTGCCGACGTTTGGACTGGAGTTGCTCGAGGCCGCCGCCTTGCGCGATGCGATGCGGCACGGCGAAATTGAATCGCGCCGGCCCATGGTGCGCACGTTTGATGTCCTGGTACAATTCCTGTGCACCATGGCGGTGGGGGATGGTTTTCGGAAAGATGCGCTGGAGAAGACCGTGCGGACCACCCATGCCTTTGCTGCCATGGATGAGGCAGAGTGGTCGGATGTGCTGTCCATGGTGACCACTGGAGGAAGGGCATTTGCAGCGTACGATGAATTCCGGAGGGTCGAGCGGGATGCTGAGGGTGTTTTTCGCATTTCGGACCGGCGGGCGGCGCGGCGCCACCGGATGTCGATTGGGACAATCGTAGGCGATACCATGATCGCGGTCAAATGGAGGAGTGGCGGCTTTGTAGGGCACGTAGAGGAGTATTTCGTGGGCGGCATGTCTCCGGGAGATGTCTTTTGGTTCAGTGGCCGCTGCTTGGAGTTGATTCGGGTCAAGGGGTTTGTGGCCACCGTGAAGCCGTCCAAATCCCCAAAAGGGCGCATTCCGACATGGCAGGGTGGGCGGTTGCCCTGGACCTCCATGGTGAGCAAGACGTTGCGCCGCACCTTGGATGCATACGCCCACGGGGTGTCTGAAGCGCCGGAATTGGAGCGGATTGCCCCCATGTTGGAACTGCAGGCCGAGCGCAGCCACCTTCCGGTATCCGGTGAGGTCCTGATGGAGGTCATGGAGACAGGGGAGGGGCACCACCTTTTTGTCTACCCCATGGAGGGGCGATTGGTGCACGAGGGGGTGGCCGCACTGATGGCTTATCGGATGAGCCTTTTGCGCCCCATGACATTCTCCATGGCCTACAACGACTACGGTTTTGAGTTGTTGAGCGACCAGCCCATTCCCATCACTGAGGCCTTTGACAGTGATTTGTTCAGCACCGACCACTTGATGGACGACCTCGAAGCGACGGTAAATGGAGCGGAATTGGCGCGCCGCCAATTCAGGGATATCGCCGTGATTGCGGGCCTGGTTTTTAGGGGGTTTCCAGGCCAGCCGGTGCCCGACCGCCACCTGCAGGGGTCCAGCGCCTTGTTGTTTGATGTCCTTGCAGACCACGACCCGGTCAATTTGCTCTACCGACAGGCATTCGATGAAATGACCCACCACCTCATAGAGATGGACCGCCTGCGCGAGGTGTTGGATCGCTTGAACAGCGGCAAATGGGTCATCACCCACCCCACATCACCCACGCCCTTCTCCTTTCCCATCCTGGTGGACAGGCTCCGGTCCAGCTTGACCAGTGAGGCCCTTGAAAGCAGAATCAAGCGCATGTCCAGGGCCGCGGATTGACCCCTTGTTCGGTGCTAACTTGCGCCCATGCAAGGATGTGGTTTTCGCCCGGGATTACCGGTGTGGACGCGGTGGGCTGTATGCGCCTTTTTCGCCGTTCAGGGAATGGGGATGTGGGCCCAAGGCACCGTGAAGGGCTTTGTACGCTCTGCAGAGGATGGCAGCCCTGTCCTCTTTGCTGCAGTGGTGTTGGAGGGCACCACATATGGGGTTTCCACCGATATCGAGGGATACTACAGCCTGTCCAAAATCCCCGTAGGCGTCTACAGCCTGTTGGTGTCCAGCGTGGAATTCAAGCCCTACCGCACGGAAGTCGAAGTGCTGGAGGACCGCGTGGTTACGCGCAACATCTCTTTGGAGGCGGGGTTGATCGAGCTCGAAAGTGCGGTGATTTCGACTGAGCGCGGGGAGCAATTGAACACCGTCCGCATGTCAGTGGAGTCCATTCAACCCGCTGATATCAAGCGTATTCCGAGCCTTGGAGGAACCCCTGATCTCGTGCAGGTACTCCAGACATTGCCAGGGTTCGTCTCCACCGGCGACCAAGGCGGACAATTGTACATCCGGGGCGGCTCTCCCGTCCAAAACAAAGTGCTGCTCGATGGCATGATCATCTACAATGCCTTCCACAGCATTGGCCTGTTCAGTGTGTTTGACACGGACATCATTTCCAATGCCGACATCTTCACAGGGGGGTTCAGCGGGCGATATGGCGGCCGGATCAGCTCGATCATGGACATCTCCACGCGGGCAGGCAGCTTGGCGGGACTCAGTGGCCGCATCGGGGCCAGTCCGTTTGGGAGCAAATTGTTGGTTGAGGGGCCCATTGGAAAGCGCAATGAGCGCGGCGGTGGCACGTCGTTTTTGCTCTCGGGAAAGCGGAGCTACCTCGAGCAGAGCTCAAAACTGCTGTACGGTTACATCGATGAGGACGGCTTGCCGTTCAATTTTACCGACCTCTACGGCAAGTTGACTTTTGCGGGTGGTGCGGGCAGCAGGCTGAGTTTATTCGGCTTTTCGTTCAACGACGACGTGAGCTACCAGGCATTGAGCAACCTCGATTGGTCCAATGTTGGTGGAGGGGGCCAATTCATCGTCGTGCCTTCGGGCAGCGCGGTGCTGATCAAGGGCAACTTTGCCAGCTCTCGCTACAGGATTGACTTGAAGGAAGATGGATTGGCCGACCGGTTCAGCCAGGTCAATGGATTCAATTTCGGGTTGAACTTCAAGTACGTGCTGGGTGACGATGAGGCCCGGTATGGCATACAGGCCGTGGGGTTGCGCACAGACTTCAGGACCTTCAACGCATTGGGCGTGAGGGTGGAGCAAACCGAAAACACCACCGAGCTTGCAGGATACTTCGATTTTAAGCGCCAGCGGGGACGTTGGATTGTCAACCCTTCGTTGAGGATCCAGTACTACAGCTCCTTGGCCAAGTTCAGTCCAGAACCACGCTTGGGCGTCAAGTTCAAAGCATCCGATCGGTTGCGTCTGAAAGCGGCGGGCGGGCTGTACAGTCAAAACCTCATTTCGGCCAATTCGGACCGCGATGTGGTCAACCTGTTCTACGGCTTCTTGGCAGGGCCATCCAACCTGCAGGATGAACTGATCGGTCCAGACGGAGAAATCCAGGAGGTCACGCACAGTTTGCAGACCGCGGCCCACGCGGTGGGGGGATTCGAATTTGACCTCACAGAGCGGATCAACATCAATGTAGAAGCCTACACCAAGTGGTTCACGCAATTGACGAATTCGAACCGCAACAAGTTGTTCCCCGACACCTATGCGTTTGCTTCGGTACCGGAGAGCCAGCGCAAGGACTTCATCGTGGAGACGGGCCGCGCAGAAGGTGTGGACTTCGTGCTCAAGTATGAGGACAAGCTCAATTACTTCTGGTTGGTCTACTCCTTGGGCAACGTAGACCGTTGGGACGGTTACCGTTGGTATGACCCTGTATTTGACCGCCGGCACAACATCAACATGTTGGCTTCTCGCAAGGTGGGGGCCAAGTCCAAAACGGAAGTCTCCGCGCGGTGGAACCTGGGGTCGGGTCTGCCTTTCACGCAAACGCAAGGGTACTATCAGCCCGTGGGCATTTCGGATGGGATAGACGACAACTACGTCAACGGCAATCCAGTGGAGCTGGGCATTGTGTATGCCGACCTGAATGCGGGACGTTTGCCGGTGTATCACCGCCTCGACATCAGCGTGAAGCGCAGTTGGAAACTGGGCGAGCGGATTGAACTCGATGCCAATGCATCGGTGACCAATGTTTATTCCCGGGCCAACATTTTCTACATCAACCGCGTCACGGGAGAGCGGGTAGACCAGCTGCCCTTCCTGCCGGCGGTGGGGGTGGACATGAAGTTCTGAGGCCTCAGGCCATCAGCGCGCGCGCTTGGGCACGTGCTGCATCTCCTATGACCTCGCCGCTGAGCATGGCCGCGAGTTCTTCTATACGCCCTTCGGCATCCAGCCGCGTCATGCCTGTGTGTGCGCGTCCGTCTCTTTCTTCCTTGAACACCCGCATGTGGTGGTCGGCTTTGCCCGCCACCTGTGGCAGGTGGCTGATGGTGATGACCTGTGCGCCCTTGGAAATGGCAGCAATCAAGTCGGCCATCCGCGCGGCGACATCGCCACTGACCCCGGCATCGATTTCATCAAGGATGAGTGTGGGGACTTCCAGGAATTCGGTCAAGGCGGCCTTGAGGGAGAGCATGACCCGGCTTCTTTCCCCACCTGAGGCCACCTTGGTCAAAGGCTGCATCGGTTGTCCGGGATTGGCGCTAAACACGAGTGAGGCCCGCTCCGGACCGGATGCCTCGGGGGCTTGTGTCGCGGTCCAGTCAAAAGCGATGTCTGCGGCCGGGAGTTTCAGGTGCTTGAGGTGGTCGAGAATGGCTGTGCACAGCGCAGTGCCACTGTCTCTTCGCGCCACTTGAAGCTGGGATCCCGCCTCGTCTAACTGGTTTCGCAAGCGGTCGACCTCCGCGCTGAGTTTGGAGAGTTTGTCCGTGCGGTCTCGGGCATGCTCCAGTTGTTCCTGCATGGCCTTGAACTTGTCGGCAAGGGTGTCGAGATCTGCTGGCCTGTGCTTGTCGAGCAGCCTGTTGATCATGTCCTT
>DGOE01000041.1:0-10887 GCA_002389295.1 Flavobacteriales bacterium UBA4474
ACCTCCTCCACTTCTTCGCACCAGCGGTCGATGCTCCACAGGTCTTCGGTGGGCTGGTCGCTGTAGAAGCTGCCGAGCTGATCGTAGTAGATCACCTCGTAGCCCCGGGATTCGGGCAACACGTCGCCGAGAACCGTCATGTACTCATGGGTGCAGGCCGGCCCGCCGTGAAGGGTCAAGATCTTGACGTCGGCACTCTCCCCCACCGTCTGGGTAAAGACCCGGTAGCCATTGGACAGCTCCACCATCTTCACGCCAGGCTCGGCATGCTTGGCCGCCCGGCGCGCGCTGTCGGCCGCCGTGAATTCCATGGCGCAATTGCCCGAGGTCTGGTAGTCGTCTTCGGCCACCGTTTCCATGCTGTGGTCATGTCCTTCATGAGCATCGCCGCCGGCACCGTCCTTAGAACAGCATTCATCATTTCCGCATGAGGCCAGGACCAAAAGGGGCAAAACCACAAGGGAAAGGGGTTCGAGAAATCGCATGGGCGAAAGTTAGCCTACTTGAGGAATTCGGTGGCGCCGGCGATGACGCCATCGACGACCGTGGGGTCGAGGAGTGTGGAGGTGTCGCCGAGCTGGTCGTGCTCGCCGCTGGCCACCTTGCGGAGGATGCGGCGCATGATCTTGCCCGAGCGCGTCTTGGGCAGGCCGGGCGTGAATTGGATGCGGTCCGGGCGGGCGATGTTGCCGATCTCGGTGTTGACCTGGATGCCAATCTCCTTGCGCAATGCGGCGACCCCTTCCGGGGTGTCGGGCAGGGTGCCGTCCTTGAGGATCACGTAGGCGTGGACCGCCTGGCCCTTGATGGGGTGCGGGTAGCCGATGACGGCGCACTCGGCCACGGCGGGGTGCGAATCGATGGCGTCCTCAATCTCGGCAGTGCCGAAACGGTGGCCGCTCACGTTGACCACGTCGTCGACGCGGCCGATGATGCGGAACATGCCGTCGGCGTCGCGCCGGGCCCCGTCACCGGTGAAGTACTTGCCCTTGAAGGCGCTGAAGTAGACGTTGCGGCAACGCTCGTGGTCGCCGTAGGTGGTGCGGATCATGGACGGCCAAGGGCGGTCGATGCAGAGGTAGCCTTCGGCCTCCCCTTCCAAGGTGTTGCCGTCGCCGTCCACGAGGACGGCCGATATGCCGGGCAACGGATATCCGGCGTGGGCGGGCTTCATGGGGCTGTGAGCGCCGAGCCCGCTGATGAGGATGCCGCCGGTCTCGGTTTGCCACCACGTATCGACGAGCGCACAGCGTCCGCCACCGATGACATCGTGGTACCACTGCCAAGCCTCCTCGTTGATGGGCTCCCCTACTGAGCCGATCACCTTGAGCGCCGACAAGTCATGGCCCTCGGCAAAACGGGGCGCACATGCCATCAGGGCGCGGATGGCCGTCGGAGCGGTGTAGAACTGGTTGACCTTGAGCTTTTCGCAGACCTCCCAGAAGCGGGCAGGCGAAGGATACGTGGGCACGCCCTCAAACATGACCGTGGTGGCCCCGTTGAGCAGCGGGCCGTAGACGATATAGCTGTGTCCGGTGATCCAGCCGATGTCGGCGGTGCACCAGTAGACGTCGTCGGGCTGGTATTGGAATACATTGGCGAAGCTGTAGCCCGCATACACCATATAGCCTCCACAAGTATGGACCACCCCCTTGGGCTTGCCCGTGCTGCCCGAGGTGTAGAGGATGAAGAGCAGGTCCTCGGAATCCATGGGCTCGGGCGGACAGTCGCCGGAAACGGCAGTGAGCGCCTCGTGGAGCCACACATCACGGCCGGCGTTCCATTGGACGTCTTCGCCGGTGTGGCGGACCACCAAGTTGGTGGTCACCGTCGGGCATTCGGCGAGGGCCTCGTCGACCACGGCTTTCAAGGCCAGCCCCTTGGCGCCGCGCTTCATGCCGTCGCTGGTGATCACGCAGACGGCTCCGGCGTCCTGGATGCGGTCGGCCAGGCTGCGCGCGGAGAAGCCGGCAAAGACCACGCTGTGCACCGCGCCGATGCGGGCGCAGGCCAGCACCGCCACGGCGAGCTCCGGCACCATGGGCAGATAGAGCGCCACGCGGTCGCCCTTCTTCACCCCGCGCAACTTGAGCACATTGGCAAAGCGGCAAACGCGGCCGTGCAACTCTGAATAAGTAATGGATGCCGGGTCCTCTGCCGGGTCATTGGGCTCCCACAGGATGGCCTTTCGATCGCCATGCTCGGCCAAGTGCCGGTCCAGGCAGTTGGCGGTGATGTTGAGCTCTGCGCCCTCGAACCAGCGCACCGACGGCGTTTCAAACTCTGCGGAACACACATTGTTCCATGGCTTCATCCAATCGTAATGGCGGGCGATGTCGGCCCAAAACACCTCGGCATTTTGGGATGCACTCAGACGGGCAGCGGCCACCGCTTCGGGCGAATCGAGCAAAAAAGGCATGGCCACAAATTAGCCCGCCTGAGCGGAAGGTCCTCCTGAAGGGCAGGCTTCCACCACCACCTTGCGTTGAAAGGGGCCATAAACTTCCTGATGGTCTTGGAGAATTCGGGAACAGCTGCGACCGAGGTCAATACCAAGGTATACCGGGCACCATTGTCTCAAAATCGAAAGCCCCCGCTGCGACGTTGCAACGGGGGCTTTCTGTAAGCTGTGGCGACCCTGGAAGGATTCGAACCCTCAACCTCCTCATCCGTAGTGAGGTGCTCTATCCAGTTGAGCTACAGAGTCGTTTAAATGTCCCCAAAAAGGGACGCAAATGTACTCACAAATCTGACCATCCCAACCCCGAAGTGCACCCCTCCATTATCCTGCCGTATTTTCGTGTAATTCCTATGAAAGCAGCATTGCGATATGCCTTTGCCTGTTGGATGCTGATGGCCGCCGTGTCGGAGGCATCTGCAGGGGTTAATTATTCAGAACTGCGCGAGGTCATCACCGACGCAGACCGCCCCGTTTCCGAGCGTCTGGAGGCGCTCGAAGCTTACGCCAACGAGCTGCCTCCTCAAGGAGGTGAGGATTTCATCTCTTACGTCAACCTTTTCACCCAAGTCAAGTTAACCGACGACCAGTATGCAGTGGTCACCGCTCTCAAGGGCAAAGGGCTCATTCAGGTTGGTAACCCTTCTCAAGCGCTGACGTTACTGGATTCGATCTTGGCGAATTCAGCCGACCGCGACTATAGCGACAGGTCCCTTTATCGTCTCTATTTTGAACGGGGAAGGTCACAATGGCGCGTAAGGAATCAGCCAAACGGTATGACCAAAGGCCTGGCCGATTTTCAAGAGGCATTGGAAATTGCTGAGTCTTTGGATGACATTGGATTGCAATCGAGGGCGCACGACGCCATGGCCAACATCCATAAACAGCTGAAAGACGACCGAACAGCCATAGACCACTACTCAGAAATTCTGAGGAATTCTGATGACGTTGAAACCATCGCTCAGGCCCGTTACAACATTGCGTTGAGTTACGCCAAGGATCCGATTACACTCGATTTGTCGCTGAATTTCATGTTGGAGGCACGCGAGATTTTCGAGCAGGCGAACCTTAATCCGAAAGTGGCCACGGCGACGGTCAGCATAGCCAGCGCCTACCTGCGCCTCAAGAAGCATGACGAAGCCAAAGCAGAATTCGAGCGCGCGCTTTTGATGGGACTCGGTCCAAGGCAAAATCGAAATTGCTTCGAGTATTTGGGGTTAATTGCCGTGGAGCAAGGGGAAATTGACAAGGCCATAGACTATTACCAAACCGCCATCAAATTAGACAGAGAAGTCCGCAACAACCGGCAGGTGTATCTCTTCGCGAAGTTGGGCAAGGCGTATATTCAAAAAGGGGAAAGCCAACGCGCCATACTGCTGTGCGATTCCATTCTGACGATCGCGCTCAACATGGATGGCACATCAGACGAACTGCGCGCCACCAGGCTGACTGATTGTTATGATTGCCTGTATAATGCGCAGTTTGAATTGGGCATGTATCAAGCGTCGCAAAGAACGCGGGATCTACATGACAGTGCCGAGGCCGCCTACAAGTTGGCGTTTGCAAAGGAAAAAGCCCTCGCCAACAAACAGCTGTTTGAATATGAAACCCTCAGGGAGGAAGAAAAGCAGCTGGTCGTCAGCAAACAGAAGGATGATCAACGTACCCTCTTGATCGTTATCGTGCTGCTGCTGATCGCCTTTGCCATTTTCATCACTTCGCGCTATCGGTTCACGCGGAAACAAAGCGTGTTGATTTCTACCCAGCGACAACAGCTGCAAGACCGTCAACGGGAGCTCATTCATGCCAATGCCGAATTGGAAATCGCCCTCAATCACAAAGCGGTCTTCTTGTCCAATATGTCCCATGAGATCAGGACGCCGCTGAATGCCATCGTTGGCATGTCCAACTTGGCTTCCAAAGAGGACATGGCAGAAGCTGCACGGAAATACCTCCGGAACATTGTCATCGCCTCTTCCAACCTCATCGACATCGTCAACGACATCCTCGATTTTTCGAAGCTCGAGGCAGGCAAGCTCGAGATCGCCAAGGAGCCCTTCTCCGTTCAAGATGCTTTGGAAGTGGCCGAAAATGTCATGCGGATCCCCGCTGAGCAGAAGGACCTCGATTTCAAGGTAAATGCCCATGCCGAGTTGCCCGATTATCTGATGGGCGATGCAAGCCGCCTGAACCAGGTGCTCATCAACCTCATCGGCAACGCCATCAAGTTCACCTTGGAGGGCGGGGTCACCTTGAGTGCCGAAGTATCGCCCTTGCCTGCGTTGCCCAGTTGGTGCAATGCCCCAAGCAAGTCCTTCGACCAGTGGTTTGTGGTGCGGGTGACCGATACAGGCATTGGCATCCCGGCGGACAAGCTGGAGAAGATTTTCGAGAGCTTCAACCAAGGCGACCAACTCAAGACCCGGAAGTTCGGGGGCACCGGATTGGGCTTGAGCATCTCCAAGCAAATCGTGGAATTACAAGGTGGGGTCATTTGGGTCGAGAGCGAGGACGGCAAAGGCTCCACGTTTGCCTTTGCCTTGCCCGCTCAGGTCTCTGAGTCTGATCTGGATGAAGGCACCGAGGTGATACCTGAAACCGAGATCGGCCCGCTGCGCATCCTGATTGCCGAGGACAATCCATTCAATGTCATTGTGACCGAGGATACGCTCAACAGCGAATTGACCGACCTGACCATTGGCAAGGCCGAAAATGGACGCATTGCTTTCGAAAAAGTGCGGGACGAGGAATGGGACCTGGTCTTGATGGATGTGCACATGCCGGAGATGAGCGGGCTGGAAGCCACATCTGCCATTCGGAAATTGCCAAACGACAAGGCCGATACCCTGATCATCGCCATGACCGCGAGTGTTTTGCGTGAAGAGACCGAGAGCTACATGCGGCACGGCATGAACGGATTTGTCCCCAAGCCATTTCAAGTCGAGCAGTTGCTGAGCGAAATTCGCCGGCTCAGGAAGGGCCAAAAATCCGATGTACCGACAAAAGTGGAGCTCCCCCCACTGCGCATCCTGATCGCCGAGGACAATCCATTCAACGTCATCGTGGCCGAGGACACGCTGCGGTCTGAGCTCCCTGAGGTGACCATTGGCAAGGCCGAAAATGGCCAGGTGGCATTTGAGGCGGTCCGCGACGGCGACTGGGACATCGTGCTCATGGACATCGCCATGCCCGAAATGACCGGCTTGGAAGCGACAGCGGCCATCCGGAAGTTACCGGACGAGACCAAGGCTCAAACGACCATCATTGCGATGACGGCCAGCGTATTGAAAGAAGAAACCGACCACTACCTCAAACAGGGCATGAATGGCTTCGTCCCCAAGCCATTCAAGGTCGAGCAGTTGTTGGGCGAAATCGCGCGCGCCCACGCCTCCAATTCCTGAATCGGAATTGAATATCCCCGCTGGGTTTGATGTACGAAGGGTGCCCCGGTCAGCGACCGGCGAAATAGAGCGCGATGCCGGCAATCGTTGCCATCCATCCAATGGCCATGAGCCAACTGATCCGCTGAGACCTGCGCTCATTCAAGCGCAAGATTTGGATGTCATAGACCTTGTCCAACGAGGTCTTGACCAAGGCAAAAGCAGCGTTGGATTTGACGATGTAGTCGTCTGCACCATTCTTGAGTGACTCGACGGCCACTTCCAGGCTGTCTTGACCACTGAAGAAGACAACATGGGTGCTTGGGCTGCGCTCCTTGACCGCTTCGAGTACTTCCAATCCGTTGAGGTCACCCCCGCCACTCAGGTCAAAGTCCAACACCACGGCGCGCTCGTCAAAACGGTCAAGACTCTCCAAAAAACTCTCCCCATCGTGGTATTTGTCCACGTGGCTGTATCCATTGCGGATCAGGAAGTCACGCAAAACTTCAGTATTGGGAATGTCGTCGTCGACAAGGGCGATTTTCAGGTGCTTGCTCATTTCAATTGTTCTTGCATGTTGTCAATCAATTCCGACAGCAGGCGGCATACTTCATCCAATTGTGCCTGGTCGATTTGACCGCCTTCTTTGATGCGTTGTTCGTGTTGGGCCATGATGGCATGGGCCTCTCGTGCGCCAATGGTCTGAACTTGGCTCTTGAGTTTGTGTAAGATGGCCCTGATGGGTTCTTGGTTTGAAGCAATATCTGCCCCCCTCAAATTCTCCAATTCAGGTTCCAAAGTATCGAGGAACAAGCGGATGTAGTACTTCTTCTTTTCCGGATCCCCGGCAGACAATCGTTCGATGATCTCCATGACGTATGTGGGGCAAGATACCTTATATGATGCTGTATTTCCTCAAAAGGTGGCGGACGATACCTGCGGAGGCGGGAAGAGCCAAGTCAACTGCAGTGTATGGTTGAACACCCTGTAATCGGCCATCCCCAATGACACGCCATCATATCCCAGCCGATAACTCAATTCAAGGCCCGCTCCGGCATCCATGTAAGCCTCGGCACCCAACCTGACGTATCCGCCGTACCCCACGCCCCACGTCAAATCTGGCGTGCCTTGGCCAAATACCTGCCCGCCCCGGGGCACAATCAGGTCGTAGGTGTTTCCGGCCACTTCTATGTAATGCTCGCGGATGCGGGCCGCCGTCATATTGCCGCCCAACTCAAATATCCAGCTCATGCTGCGGTCGATGGGACTCGCTGTGCGGTAGCCCAACGCCAAGGCCATCCTGTCCTCCGCGGCAAAAATCCCGAAGTCACGCAGGTCCGTGGTGCCTTGGCCCTGGTCAGGAAGTTCTCCCGTATTCAGCTGCCATGCCCCGCGCGACTTCAACCGCCAGATATCGATGTCCAAGACCACGCTGTTCTCCAAACTGAACCGCTGCATCACGCGCAGGCCAAAACCGAAACCGACATCGTAGCGCTGATCCACGGGGTAGGTCGCCACCGACATGCCACCGGCATTGGCTATGCCGAGCGTTTGGGCAATCTGGTTGCGGACGGAGTTTCCCGTCCCTCCTGCCACGCTGTTCCAATCCAAGCGTTCCGGTATGCTGATCAATTCCCGAAAGACATCGCCGAGTTCGCTCGTTCCGGTGCCATTGTAGAATGCACTGGGCTGGCCTCCCGCCTTGCCGATGTTGATGTTCATGCCGAAATGCAGTTGCTTGGGCCTTTCAAAATCCCCGAGCAAATCGCTGTCATCGTATGGCTCGTAGTTGAATACTTGCCCCGAGACACCGGCTGTTGTCCCGATCAAAAGCACACACATCACGCCGATGGACCTCATGGGATATTGAATGAACTTCATGGGTGAAATTTAGCACCGTACGTTCATGGCGAACCTGCCGTGCACTTTTGACCCATGTCCGACCGTCCCATGCAGTTTGCCATCGTAGACATCGAAACCAATGGTGGGCCTCCCACCGGGGCAAACATCACGGAAATCGCAGCCATCCTCCACGATGGCCAACGCGAAATTGACCGTTGGGTCCACCTTGTCAAGCCAGCATCTCCGATCCCACCGGGCATCACGCGCCTCACCGGCATCGATGACACCATGGTCGCCGATGCTCCGATGTTTGGAGAATTGGCACCTGATTTTCAGGCATTCCTGGGTGATGCTGTCTTTGTGGCGCACAATGTGGGGTTTGACCTGGGCCACATCCAAGCCGGATTCAAGGCCGCCGACATCCACTACAACCCTCCCCGACTGTGCACGGTCCGGATGTCGCGCAAATGGCTGGATGGACCGCAGCGCTTCAGCCTGGGTGCCCTCTGCGCATACTTCGGGATTGAAAATGAAGCCCACCACAGGGCCTGGGGCGATGCGGCAGCCACCGCCATACTGTTTGCCCGCCTGTGGGCAGAGCGCGCAGAAGAAATCACAGAGGAAATCGGCCGGGGTGGCGGCCGTTCTTGGTGGCCGCCCCACCTCCCTCCCGATGCTTTGGCGGGACTCCCTGCTTCTCCAGGGGTGTATCAATTCCTCGATGACCAAGGCCGGATTGTCTACATCGGCATGAGCCGCAACCTGTCCTCGCGGGTGCGCCAACACTTCAACAATTCCGCTCAACCATCGCGGGAGCAGGAACTCCGGAGGCGCATCCACAAGGTCACCTGGCAGGAAACCGGTTCGGAATTGATGGCTCTGGTGCTGGAAGATGTGTTGATTCGCCGACACCACCCCCCGTTGAATGCGGCGCAAAAAGTCGTGGGCAAAGGATGGGCGGTGGAGCATTTTACGTGCCGGGCAGGCATCAAGCGCTTGTCCTGCATCAAGGGTGGGCGGCCGACGGCGGTCCGGAAATTTCGCTCGCGCAAAGACGCCGAACAATGGCTCAGGGAAGCCGCCCAATCCCACGGACTGAATCCGGCGTGGACGGGACTCCCCGGGATGGCGTGGTCAGAACAGTGGGTGGACAATGCCGCCTCCAGACAGCTGCACAATGACCGCATGGGCGAATGGCTGAAAGAAATTCAAGCCGCCCGCCAAGCACAACGCCTTCAAGACGTGCTGAAATTGCCGGCCACACCCGATGGAAAAACCCCAGAAATCCTGCTCGAATCCGGTGGATTCAAGGCTTATCGGTTTTCGGCGTCTTCCGCGGAGGACGCATGGGAATACGACACCGGATCGGGCCGCATTGACGCCGCCCTGGAACGGCATTTTTTGGAAGTCCGCGCGGCGGACTGATCAATTCAGGTGGACGGCCCCTCCGAGGCTACTGGCACCAGGCCCCGTGGTGCGCACGTGGTGCAAAACATGGGCGATGGCTGCTGCAGGTGCAGACCATTGGTCGGCAGCGGGTGGAAGAAAAAGGGCGTCGGAAGAGGAATGAGGGGTAGGATGCTCCATGCGCGTTGTCGTGTAATGCCGCCACCATAGGCGGATGTGCTTCAAACGAGAAGAGCCGGACAATATTGCCCGGCCCTTCATTTTTTTTCGGTGTCAACCTTGGAGATCAGTCGATGGTCAAGGACACATCTTGTTCGGCCATCATCTTTCGGAGGTTGATGAGTGCGTACCGCATGCGGCCCAAAGCCGTATTGATACTGACATCCGTTGCATCGGCAATGTCTTTGAAGCTCATGCCTTTGTACATGCGCATGATCACGACGTCGCGCTGCTCTTCTGGCAGTTGGTCCACCAGATCCTTGACATCAGCATCGATGCGTTCAGCAATGATCTCTTCCTCCCTCGTGGGCATATCATCCTGAAGACCGCCGAGCAAGTCGTATTCATCCGTACCCCGGCTGAGCGGCATTTTCTTTTGGCGGCGGAAATGGTCAATGCCCGCATTGTGCGCAATCCGCAACACCCACGGCAAGAACTTCCCCTCTTCATTGTATTTGCCGCCGCGCAGCACGTCCACCACTTTGATGAACACGTCTTGAAACAGGTCGGATGCCACTTCGTGGTCCCTGACAAGCAGGTACAACTTGGTGTACACCTGGTCCCTGTGACGGGCAAAGAGAATTTCGAAGGCGCGTTGATCGCCTTGCTGGAATTGCGCAATGAGTGCGCGGTCTGGGGTGGGCTGTTGGGCCATGACACTACGAATTATGCACGCACCGTAGAACGGTAATCGATCGGGAAGTGACGTGCGGTGAGGGTAGTGTCTAACGTATGGCCTTCAATTTTTCGGGATGATCTCCCGCTGTTTCATAAATATACGGACATTTTATTCCGAAGGCGAACAGCGCAGGCACAAAGCGTGTTAACGCCTTATCGGACACGTGTCCGAACTTCGCCCCCATGAGCAGAGCATCCGCGTCTTCCACAGAAAGTCCAGCCACCGCAAAAGACGGCACGGTGGGCCCCCGCGCGGAACTGCCCACCACCATCCGCATCAGGGGTGCCCGCATGCACAACCTCAAAAACGTGGATGTGGACATTCCACTCGGTGCATTGACCGTCATCACAGGCTTGAGTGGGTCCGGGAAAAGCTCCTTGGCCTTCGATACGCTCTACGCAGAGGGCCAGCGACGGTATGTCGAGAGCCTCAGTGCATACGTCCGGCAGTTTGCGGGGCGCATGGAAAAGCCGGATGTCGACCGGATCGAAAACCTGACGCCTGCCATTGCTGTGGAACAGCGGGTCACTTCCCGCAGCAGCCGCTCCACAGTGGGCACGGTCACAGAAATCCACGACCACCTCAAACTGCTCTGGGCGCGCATAGGAAAAACCTATAGCCCCATCTCCGGTGGGCAGGTCAAGCGCGACAGCGTCAGCGATGTAGTGGACGCCGCCCGCCGCCGCACTGCGGGCTCGCGGTTCATGGTGTGTGCGCCCGTTCGGCTGTCCGACGACCGCCCCCTGAAGACCCAACTGGAAGTTTGGCAACAGCAGGGATTCGCCCGCATTCTCGTGGATGGACAGCCCCGCACCCTGGCCGATTTGCTCGAAGACGCTGCCACCCCCACCCTGTCCGTGGATGGCTTGGAGCTGGTCATTGACCGGTTGGCTGTTCCCGAT
>DGOE01000041.1:11003-85182 GCA_002389295.1 Flavobacteriales bacterium UBA4474
GAAGGGCGCGGGCAGTGCATTCTGGATTGGGTCCTGGAAAGCGGCGAGCGGGAGCGCGAGACATTCAGCGACCGCTTCGAGCTGGACGGCATGGCCTTCGAATGGCCCTCCCCCGATTTGTTCAGCTTCAACAGCCCCCAAGGCGCTTGTCCCAAATGCGAAGGGTTCGGCCATGTCATCGGCATCAGTGCCGACCTGGTCATTCCGGATGCCGCCAAGTCCGTGTACGATGGTGCCGTCGCTCCTTGGCGTGGCGAAAAGGCCAGCCGGTACAAGGCGCAGTTGATTGAACACGCCCACAGCGTGGACTTTCCCGTGCACACGCCATATGTCGACCTCACCGAAGCACAACGCGACGCGCTGTGGAACGGCAACAAATACTGGCGGGGCATCCACACTTATTTCCAGCGCCTCGAAGCCAAGAGCTACAAGATTCAAAACCGGGTGATGCTGAGTCGCTACCGGGGGCGGACCGCTTGTGACGCCTGCGGCGGCAGCCGCTTGAAACCCGCATCGCGTTATGTGCTGGTGGACGGGAAGGCGCTGCCCGATGTGCTCAATTTGCCCGTGGACGAGGTGTTGGACCTGCTCCAAGGACTCCAACTCGACCCCGCCGAACGCGCCATCGGAGAGCGCCTGCTCATCGAGATAGAACACCGCTTGCAATTCCTGCTTGATGTGGGATTGGGCTACCTCACCCTGAACCGCGGCAGCGCCACCCTCAGTGGCGGTGAAAGCCAGCGCATTCAACTCGGCACCAGTTTGGGGAGCAGCCTCGTGGGCAGCACATATGTGCTGGACGAGCCCAGCATCGGGTTGCATCCACACGATACGGAGCGGCTCATTCAGGTGCTGACCGGATTGCGGAATTTGGGCAATACCGTGGTCGTTGTGGAGCACGAAGAATCCGTCATTCGCGCTGCAGATTACGTGGTGGACTTGGGACCGCTGGCCGGTTCGGAGGGCGGAGAAATCATGTTTGCCGGCAAGCGGGAAGACCTTTTGGATGCGAAGCACTCCCTCACTGCGGCTTACCTCCGGGGCGATCGACGCATCGAGGTACCCGGAAGCCGCAGGCCAGGGCTGGGAAAACTCGGCATCCGTCAAGCCAAAGAGCACAACCTCCAGTCCGTCGATGCTGAATTCCTGCTCGGGGCCATGAATGTGGTCACCGGTGTTTCCGGGTCGGGAAAGAGCACCTTGGTCAAGCGCATTTTACACCCCCTGCTGCTGCGGCACCTCGACCTTGGTGGAGACCGTCCCGGCGTCAGCGAAGGCCTCCAAGGTGACCTTCACCGCATCCAAAACGTTGAGTTTGTAGACCAAAACCCCATCGGTAAGAGCAGCCGTTCCAACCCCGCGACCTATGTCAAGGCCTGGGACGATGTGCGGGCCTGTTTTGCCGCGCAGCCCCTGTCGCGCAACAGGGGCTACAAGCCTTCAGTTTTCAGTTTCAACACCAGCGGTGGCCGATGCGACACCTGCGAAGGAGAAGGCCGCGTGTCCATCGGGATGCAGTTCATGGCCGATGTGACCCTGACCTGCGATGCCTGCAAGGGCAAGCGGTTTACAGATGCCGTGCTGGAGGTGGAGCTCGACGGCCACAACATCCACGACATCCTGGAGATGACACTGGCGGATGCCTCCGCCTTCTTTGCCGCCAGGCCCAAGCCCACCGCCGCCGAAAAGTCCATCGTGCGCAAGCTTGCCCCCCTCATCGATGTGGGCCTGGGTTATGTCTGCGTGGGGCAGAGTGCCACGACGCTCAGCGGTGGTGAAGCCCAGCGCATCAAACTCGGGGCGTTTCTGGCCAAGGGGGACCGCACCGGTCATACGGTGTTCATTTTTGACGAGCCCACCACCGGCTTGCATTTTCACGATGTCACCCAGTTGCTGGCCGCTTTTGACGCCCTGATCAAGCAAGGCCACACGGTCATCTGTGTCGAACACAATGTGGACGTCATGGCCCATGCCGATCGCCTCTTGGATTTGGGGCCCGGCGGAGGCAAGCACGGCGGCCAGCGGGTGGCCATGGGCACCCCGGAAGAAGTGGCACGGTCCATGCAGTCGGTGACAGCGCCATTCTTGAAGGAACGGCTGAACACTTCAATTGCCGAAAAATGAAACACCCCTCTTACCCTGCCCTGCTCATGATGGTGCTCGTCAGCGCCCTCCTGTCCTCATGCCGCGCCCAAGGAGAGCAGCCGACAGCGGCCAACCCTGCTCAGGATTCGGTGGCCACCGTTTCTAAATCGGAAGCAGAATGGAAGGAGGAATTGCCGCACATGGCCTGCTTTGTCTTGCGGGAAAAGGGCACAGAACGGGCTTTCTCTGGTGAATTCTGGGACCACCATGACAGCGGCATGTACACCTGCGCCGGGTGCGGGTTGGCCCTGTTTGATTCCGATCACAAATTCGAATCCGGTACGGGATGGCCCAGTTTTTTCCAGCCTGCCGAGGGGAGTGCTGTGTTGGAGCATTCAGACGACAGCTGGGGCATGCGCCGGGTAGAGGTCTTGTGCTCAGCCTGTGGCGGCCACCTGGGCCACGTGTTCGAAGACGGGCCACGCCCTACCGGACTCCGCTACTGCATCAATTCAGCGGCGCTGAAATTCGTTGCGGATTCAGCCGATGTCCAGGGGGTGAAATACGATTGAAGCGGTGCGGTCTTTAAAGAAAAAGGCACCCTTGGGTGCCTTTTTCTTTGTTGGCCCATCCATTGGGCGCAGGCAATTCGGGATCAGTTCTCGATGCTGAGCTCGATGTTGCGCGCATCAATCAACTTGGGAACGAGGTTCATGGGATCATCCTTGCTCGGCAAGGGACGGGTGCGGCCGTGGAGGTTGATGTGGCAAAAAATATCGCCTTCGGTGGTCAACTGCATCAACAGCAGCTTGCCATCTGGGCCTGCCGCGGCTTGCCGCATGTCAGGTGTGACGAACCACGCTCCATTGTCCGTGTAGAGTCGGCCTCCCCCTTCAAACTCCGAGAAATCCATCAGGAAAGCCGTCAAAGCATTCATGTAGTTGTCCTCATAGCCGATGGTGACCCAGCTGTCATAGGGCAACCCTTCAATGGACTGCACGTCTGAGCGCTGGAGCTCATTGGCTGCATTGGCGCCCCGCTCATGCTGAAAGAAGGGTGCGGTGCTCTTGACCTCGAGGTAGTCGTCGCCGTCGCCAAAAATGGCGTCGACCACATCGCCCTCTGCCTCCATCTGGGCATAGATCCTGTAGGTCTTTCCAGGCACCAAGCCTTTGTTGTCGATTTCTTCGTAAACCAATCCCTTGAATTGGGCATCGGCGCTGATGACGCACAACAATGCGCCCAAACACAACGTAAAATTCTTGAACATGTCCGTGGTCAATTTCGAATGATCAAATTCCGATCGAGCAACCTGCCCCCCATTCCTTTTCGGGAGAATCCAGCACCCCTTCTCGGCAACACGTAAGATACCGTGATTTCGTGGGTGTTGGGTGAAAGATTCCCAACGGCCCCTGTGCCCGCATCGTAGGCATAGCCCACCTGGATGTCCATGAAGGCCGCACCGGCCATCAGAATCAGGGCATCCCCCTGCCTGAAGCCCAGTCCTCCCCAGTAGCGATTTTGGTAGAGGGCACGGGCGTGCAGGTCCAATTGAATGGGCGTGATTTCCGTGAAGCGCATCATGAGCGCAGGCTGCACCACCCAATTTTGATCCAAGGTGTAATCGTAACGCCCGGTCAGTGCATAGTGGCGCACGCCGCGGTTGCGCGTATCACTCGGTTCAGACTCCAACCCCAGCGGAGACTGCAGCAGGTTGGACACGGCCAATCCGAACTGGTAGTGCTGGCCAAACACCATGAGCCCGAAACGGGAATCGAAGGCAAAGCTGCTCTCAACGGCCCCTGTGATCGCCGGGTCATCGGGTTGCCACAATTGCAATTCCGAGCCGTCAAACCGGGTGTTCCTGCCCATCAATCCGATGCCAAAAGCCACAGCGTCCTGGTTGTTGAGGTCGATGGTGTAGGTGCCCGAAAGCTCCATGCCCGTCCTGCTGTAAGCCCCTCCTTGGTCGTCTCGCTCAATCGCGAGGCCAACACCAAAGCGGTTGGGCAGACTCGAAGTCAGGGTGACGCTGCTTGTCGAAGGTGCACCATGAAAACCCACCCATTGCTCCCTGTGACTCAAGGAAGCGAAGGTGCCCAGCTCGGTTCCTGCAAAAGCGGGATTCACGAGGAAGGGGTTCTGAACGAATTGACTCTGGCGGGAGAGTTGTTGTGCGTTCAAGTCGGTGACTCCCGACAACGCCATGGTCAATGCCAAGGCGCAAAGCAACGGCCATGCCGTATTTCTATCCGTGCGCATCGTCATCAGTACTTGAGGGTTACGGTTCCGGTGATGGGTTGAGCACCTGGCTCCACCGAAATCACATAATAATAATCGCTGGCGGGAAGCAATGCCCCATTGAAGGTGCCGTCCCACCAAGTGGTGCCAGGCTTGGACCTGAAGATCAACTGGCCCCAACGGTTAAACACTTCCACCTCGCTCTGCGGGAAGAATTCAAGTCCGCCCACGACCCAACGGTCATTGATGCCGTCGCCATTGGGCGTGATGGCATCTGCTATGAAGAGGCAATCTTCGGTGGGGTCAACTGTCGCCAGGAACCCGAGCGTGCACCCGATATTGTCGGTGACGGTGACGCTGTACACGTCCTCTGGCAACCCGATGGCGGTAGCCGTCGTTTGGCCACTGGCATCGCTCCATTCGTATTGGATGGGCAATTGCCCCCCTGTGACCGCTGCCGTGACTGTACCATCGGAAGTCTGCCAACACGTCACTGGGGTGGAGAAGATTTCGACCAGCATGTCGGTCACGATGTCCGCCTCGACCATGAAACTGGAGTCAGCCGTGCACCCTGCGGTATCGGCGGCAGCGACGAAGTATTCCCCCTCGAAGAGGTTGAGCACATCCACGGATCCGCCTACGAATTCCCATGCGGTTTCTCCCGACCCTCCTACAGTGCCAATGATGGCCACGCCATCGTCCATTCCGGTGCAGGTCACATTCTGTACGGTGATGTCAAACAACAACGGATCAGGCTCTTCGATTTCCACGGTCGCCGAATCCAAACAGCCGTTCTCATCACTGAGGTACAGCGGATAGACTCCCGCGCAGAGGTTGACCAACCCGCTCGGCACCACGGCAGTGGAATCACTCACACTGCCTTCGTAAAGTGAGAGCAGCCCTGTGCCGCCTGTGAATGCAACTTCGATGCCGCCTGTGCAGTCTCCCCCGCATTCCGGAAATACGGCGGTCAAGACGTCCAAATCCACCAATTCCGGTTCGGGAATTCCAATCTCCAAACTGTCGATGCAGCCCAGTGTGTCGCCGACCACCAGCATCAAGGAGTCGGGTCCCAGGTTCGGCAGGGTGTCGGGCAGGTTGTAGAATACAAAGGGCGAGATGAGCTCGAGGTCTCCGCTGCCTCCAAGGGCATTGACCACCAGGATACCATCAGCCGCCCCCGTGCAGGAGATCGGGGTGATGGAGGGAATGATCTGGATGGGGGCCGGTTCTTCCACGGATACTTCGTAGAAGTCACTGGTGCACCCGATGCTGTCCTGCACCAAGACGTCATAATTGCCCGCAGGGACATTGAAACAACTGCCATCCCAACTTCCGGTGGGCAGCGGCACCAGTTGAGGTGTCAATGGTCCTGTTCCGCCTTCGAGGTCTCCCACGCAGATTTGGCCACCTGCGCCGCCACTGCACGGCACGTTCGACGCGCTGAAAGTGAACAGGATGGTGTCGGGGCCCAAGATTTCCAGTGTGTCCGTCACCAGGCATTCGTTGCCGTCCTCGGTGATGTGGATGTAGGCGCCAGGACACAACTGACCCGATATGACCGGTGTCCCATCGAGTTGGGCCGTGGTGATGATGTAGGGCAATTCACCCCCCTCCACATCGGCCAAAATGAGCCCATTGCAATCTCCTGCGCAGGCCACATCCGTAATGGCGTATTCCACTTGCAATCCTTCGGGCTCTTCGATGACCAAGGGCTCGGTGTAAGTGCAGCCATTGTCATCGGTGATGGTAAAGGTGTACGTGCCGCTGGGCAAGCCATCCTGTTCGAAGTCGATGTTGCCGTTGAAATCAATGGTCACGGCGAGTTCTGGCACTTCAAAAACCACATTACCTGTGCCACCCGCAGCCGAAGCGCTGAAGCTGGCATCGCTGTATCCCGTGCAGCTCACTTCCGTGGAAGACACATCAAAGAAGAGCGGTTCCGGACAGGAAATCGTGACCGTTGTATCCACGGAGCAACCGACCTGATCGGTGACGGTCAGGGTGTAATCTCCATCTCCGCCAAAACAAGAAAGCGGGCCAAAACAGTCACTGGCGTTGGGCTCGAGGATCAAGCCAAGGGCATTGGAGGCCTGTGTGGTCAATCCGCCAGATCCTCCTACTGCGGTGAAGCACACCTCTGCTTGATCCAGGTCACCACAGATGTTGTCTTGGGTCAGCGTGGCTTCCAGCTGTATCTCGTCGGGAGAAAGAAAAGCAAACACACCGGTCGTGTCACGGCACGTGTTGCTGGAGAACGCCACGGTCTGGGCCGTATCGAACAGGGCGACGAAGTAATTGCCATCAGAGATGCCATCGAAAACGGGATCGCCGACCTGCTGCTGCATCAGCGTAGTGTCGGTGCCAGTGAACTGGTAGAGGCTGTACTCCACTGATGCAGTCAATGGCTGTGCGGGGTCGTTGGGCAAGACTTGGATGGTCGCCGTCTCCCCGAAGCATTCTATTTCTTCCATTACCGTGTACTGCGGGTCCACCATGGGCTCGCAGAAGTCTCCCACTTCTACATAGCCATCCGTGCAGTACGGCGTGACAGTCGTTCCAAGCTGCATCGCCACGCAGACCTGGAATGAAAAGGACTCACAGGTGGTGATTTGTCCAATCAGGGCGCGGCCATTTTGCACCGTCGCGTGAACGGGGTCGGCGTTGGTGACCACCAGTCCCCCTTGGACCACCTCGTCTGAACAACTGTCGAACCCCAAGGGAAACATGCCCGCTGTCTCAAATACGGTGGTACCCGGCGTTCCTTGCGCAATGTGGGTCGTCCACCACGTGTCGTAAACGATGTGAGGATCGATGGCGATGAACCCCGCATTGACGTTTGACCCCGAGTTGTATCCGTTCGGGACAAACAGAGACTCATAATTGTAGCAACCGCACGGAGCGTCAAAACCGAATCCGGGAATGACTGGAACGCTCACGTCGTCCGCCGCCGGGCCCAGCATCACGTGATCATCTGAGGGCAGGACAGCGTACAATCTGTAGCGGCGAAACCCAGCTGGCACATCGGCAACACCGTCATACAGTACAGTGTCCAGGACAACGTCCACCTCCAGATCATAGTTGAGCTGGGCATGAATACTGTCTCCGAGCGACAGCCCGAAAACAAGTGTGAGTAAGAGATAACTGATGTGTGCTCTCATGGCGAATGGTCCGGTACTTTGCGCCGCGTTATGAATCTGCTCGTTCCCAAAGGGTCGCGCAAATTAATGCAATTGATGCCGGCAGTACCCATAGGAATATCGCGCACTGGACAGATTCGGTTGCTTTTTGAGGATGACCGCTACCTGGCGGTCATTAAACCCGCCGGTTTGCTCATGCACAAGACGCCCATCGATGCGCACGAAAAAGAAAACCTCCGGGACATTCTTAAAGCGGTGCGGACAGGCCGACTCGATCCCGTGCACAGATTGGACAAACCCACCAGCGGCGTCGTTGTTTTTGGCAAAGACTCCGAGGCCATTGATGCATGCAAACAGCAATTTGAGTCCCGCAAAACCCAAAAGGCATACCTCTGCTTGGTGCGCGGACATGTGCCTTTTGCGGGGTGCTTGTTGAAACCCCTGCCCAAAGGCATGGAAGGCCCTCCCCGTGAAGCGAGAACGTCTTTTGACCCTGTGGAATCCTGTGAATTGCCTTACGCCGTCTCTCGATATGCTTCGGCGAGGTTGAGCTTGCTGCGCTGCACTCCGCACACCGGACGCTATCATCAAATCCGCTTGCACATGCGGCATTTCAGGCACCCCATTCTCGGCGACTCTCAGCACGGTGACAAGCATCAAAACCGCGCATTTACGGCCCACACAGGAGTTTCCGGCCTGATGCTCCATGCGCAGCGTTTTGCCTTTGCACACCCCGAAGGCGGGACAGTGGATCTGTGCGCGGCCATTCCCGATCGTTGGTTGTCGCTGGAAAACGTAACCGGATGGAATCTGAGCCGTTTCAGCATAGACAGCGCCGCACATTTTCAAAGCGACACGGCAACACCATGATATTCGGAAGCGACCACAGGGACAAGACGGAGCATCCTGGGCCCTTTGCCCAATTTGAGGCTCCTCCCCCACCGGATTATGCCAACCCCAAGGCTTGGGCGGCATACCCTGGGCGCAATCCCATTGGCCACTGGCCCGAGCGCATTCCCGTGCTGCCAGTCTCTCCAGAGCAACAACCTCAGCCCATCCCCGTCCAGACTTTCTTCATTCACCCCACGACGTTTCGCGGATTGGGCGTCGGCTGGAACGCGGCTTGGGACGACACGGCCATTGCCGCCATCACCGACGAATGGCCCTTGCGGCACCAAGCCAGCGTGTTTAGATCGGTCGGTCGGGTCACTGCGCCGCGCTATCGACAGGCCCACCTGCGCACCTTTTTCTTGCGTGGAGCAGACAGCCAAGCGGCATTGGAACTGGCCTACTCCGACATTCGGCGGGCCTTTCTTCATTTCCTTCAATCCATTGATGACAAGACCGGCATCATCATCGCCGGTCACAGCCAAGGTTCACACCACGGTTGGCGCATCCTGCAGGAATTCTTCGACGGCTCGGGTTTGCAGCCCCGATTGGTGGCCGCCTACCTGCCCGGCTACCCCATCCCCGGGGACAGCCTGCATGCGATTCCTTTTGCCGACCGTGAGGCCCATGTGGGTGCCGCGCATGGCTGGATGACGTTTGCCGAGTCTTTTGTCCCCGAATTCCACCCGACCCACATGCAAAACACCCGCATGATCCACCCGATCCTGTGGACCCCCGAGGAAGGTCAATGGAACCACTGGGATGCCCACAGGGGCATCATCACACGCAATTTCAAACTGCGGCACAAGGGCGCGCTTTCCGGCGCGCTGCATGAAGGCATGCTCTGGATCAAACCGCTCCGGGTCCTCGGTGCAGGCATGTTTGCCATGAAGAATTGGCACGTGGCTGACTACAACCTCTTCTGGGACAACATCCGATTGAATTTGGAGAAACAGGTCGAATTGTACCGCTTTGCGACCTCCAGGGTCGACGAATTGGGCGGAAAATCGTAAATTCCTGTTACATGTTATCCATTGCCAGATTAACGCTGCTCCGCAGTGCAGGTTTGATTGTTGCTTTTTTCTGCTTGTCCTCTTGGAGCGTTGAAGCCCAAGACACCATACCCGCAGCGTGGGCAGGCTCACTTTCCGGAAGCCAAATCGCCAGCTTTGAGGTGACCGCAGGATGCAGTCTGCTCTCGTTTGACATCAGCTTGGACATCGTGGCCCCCGGCAGCAATTGGGCAGGTGACATGGCCCTGGCCATTACCGCGCCCAATGGCAACCGCATCGAGGTGGGTGGCTACAATGTCAATTTCGGGTACGTGGATGCAGGAGGCTGGCCCAGCGGGTGGAACACCAATGCAGACGGAAACTTCACCGCATCCATGACCGGGCTTGACCAATACAACCTCGCGGGGTCTGGATGCTGGCTGATTGAAGTCATGAACGCGTGGAACTCAGCCGCATCGAGCGACTATGTGATGTCCTTGGATCTGATTGGCTTGTGCAGTGAAGGAGACTTGGAGGGCTGCACGGATCCAGCGGCGCTCAACTACAACGCTTGTGCCATGCTGGATGATGGCAGCTGCCTCTACCCCCCGCTTTCCGCCAACTTCGATTGGACATCGAGCTGTGGATTGCCCCTCACGGCCAATTTCAGTGACGAGAGCATGGGCAATGTGGTCACCTATGATTGGAGTTTTGCTGGAGGCACCCCTGCGACCAGCAGCTCGGCTTCTCCGGAGGTGGTTTGGGACGCCCCTGGAACTTTTGAAGTCACATTGACCGTGGGTGACGGCGCCGGAGGCACTTCCACCAACATGGGCACCATTGACGTAGGAGAAAACCTCCACCGCCTCGAAATCGACATTGTGCCCGATGGGTTTCCCCAAGAAACCTCTTTCGTCGTGGTCACCGAAGCCGGGGACACCTTGCACACCGGAGGTGCGGAAGGCCTCGATGTCTGTATCCCCGATGGGTGTGTTTCCGTGTGGATGTACGATTCGGGTGCAGATGGCTTTTCCATCGGTGGCACCTACCAAATTCGCTACGACGGCACTGTCCTGCGCGATGGTGAACACTTCGATGCGGCCCTGCTGACCCTGGTGGGTTGTCCCGAAGGAAGCAGCTGTGACAGCGCCATCGACTTGTTGTTGCCCCCCAACGGAGACACCTTGTCCTTTGTGGCCCCCTTGTCCAGCACTTGGTATTACTTCCAAGTCGATACCACGGGACAGTACCGCTTTTCCACCTGCGACTTGACCGGCTGCGACACGCGGATCCACCTGTATGATTACTGCGACATGGCGGTCTTTGAGACTTCTTCGGAGGCCTTCATCACCATGTCGGATGACGATTGTGGCCTCCAAAGTGTGGTCACACCGGTGCTCATCTCGGGAGAGACCATCTACATCCAAATCGAAGGAGACGGCGATTGCAATGCCGGGGCCGGCGGCGTGCCTTTTGAAGCCCACTATTTGGGTGGCATCCCGGGCTGCATGAACATCGAAGCCTGCAACTACCTGCCCATCGCGACCACCGCCGACACCTGCTATCTGGCCGGCGATCCGGAATGTCCCAACATCGGCCCCGACCTCATCATCAATGGTCCCCGGGCTTACAGCACACTGGAGATGACGCTGGAAAACAGCTCCGACGGCTGCATGATTGAAGAGGGCTGTATTCAGGGGTATGGCTCGCGCGAAATCGTGCGCTTCGACACCGAAATCGCCAACATCGGCACCGAAGACTATTTCATCGGCGCCCCTTCGGCCCAGCCCGACCAATTCGAGTGGGACGCCTGTCACAACCACTACCACTATGAGGGTTATGCCGAATACGCATTGTACGATGCCAGTGGCTCCCCCCTCCCCACCATCGGCTTCAAAAACGGTTTCTGTGTATTGGACCTGGGCAGTTGCAACTACGGCGGCGGTCCCCAGAAGTACACCTGCTCCAACATGGGCATCACCGCAGGTTGTCAGGACATATACTCCCGCTACCTCGATTGCCAATGGGTCGACATCACCGACCTCGACGCTGGGGACTACACGTTGGTCATTCGCGTGAATTGGGACTACAGCCCCGACGCCAATGGCAGCTACGAGTTGAACTACGCCAACAATGCTGTGGCCGTCTGCTTCTCATTTGAGCGCGACGCCAGCGGTACCGCCATCAACTTCGCCAAGTATGAAGACTGCCCTGTACCGGTGGACTGCCTGGGACACCCCTTCGGCTCGGAGGAACCAGACTGTGCCGGCAACTGTCCGGGCTTTCTGGTCAAGGGCGATCTGGACCAAGACGGCGAAGTCGACGCGGACGACCCCTTGCTCTATGCAGACTTGCTCATTGACGGGGTCGAATCTTCAGCGCCCTGCGTGGACCTCAATGGCGACGGCACGCTGAGCATCACCGATGTTGCGCTGGCCGCAGACTGCGCCCATTTGGGACACAACCACCTCGGAGACAATGGTGTGGAAGACCACTGCGATTGGAATGGGCCCTTGCTGGTGCCGGATGAGGAGGTCATGTTCTCCTTGATCCTTCCGCACGAAGACTCCAGTTTTGTCGACCTGTATGTCCACAACCCACAGACCTGGCTGAGCGGTTGGTCGGTGCAACTCGACGGCGCTGCCTTCACGGCATTGACGCCCTTGTTTGATACCACGGGCTTTTCCCACTACTTCCACCTGTCCGCTTCGGGCATGGTCTTTGGCGTGGCCCTCGAGGACAGTTTGGTGCACAAGAGCACCCTTCCACAACCCCTCGTTCGCTTGCACTTTACAGATGCAGCGGCAGAAATCTGCATGATCGGCAATGCCGAAGTCACGAACCACGACCGCCACAACGTTGCGGCTTCCGCCACAGGTTGCATAGTCCCGGGCACCTTCTGCCTCGGCGACATCAACGACAACGGCATCCGCGATGTGGGCGACCTGCTGGTGGCCCTCGGGATTTTTGGTTGCAATACGGATTGCGGACCGGCCGATGTGGATGGGGACGGGATTGTAGGGGTCAATGACCTTTTGATCATGCTCGGCCTCTTTGGAGACCCCTGTCAATAATCCACAGGGCTTGGCGGCCAGAGGGTGCCATCAGCCTGCCCGGCTGGGCTAACTTTGGAGCGCTCCATTGAAACGCGCATGGAATCTTCACAACCGAAAGACGCATCCACCTCCGCGGCCACGCGATCCGGACATCCCATCCGCATCGTTACGGCAGCTTCTCTCTTTGATGGCCATGACGCGGCCATCAACATCATGCGGCGGATCCTGCAGCGCTCGGGATGCGAGATCATCCACTTGGGCCATGACCGCTCTGTCGACGAAGTGGTGAACTGTGCCATTGAGGAGGACGCACAAGCCATTGCCATGACCTCCTACCAAGGGGGCCACATGGAGTACTTCAAGTACATGAAGGACCTCCTGGACGAGCGCGGCGCTGGCCACATCCGCATTTTTGGCGGCGGCGGCGGCACCATCCTCCCCACGGAAATCGCGGAACTGCAGGAATACGGTATCGAGCGGATTTACCACCCTGATGACGGGCGGGAATTGGGCCTGCAGGGCATGATCGACGATGTCATCCAACGCTGCGACTTCCCCGTTGTGGGCGCGCCTTTTGGAGAGGCCGACCGGCTGAGTGAAAAGCGCCCTGGAGACCTTGCGCGGCTGATTACGGCTGCAGAGGTGGGCGCCAAGCCGTATGCCGATATCCTCGACGGCATCAGGACAGCCGGCCAAACAGCCAACGTCCCTGTGCTGGGCATCACCGGTACCGGTGGAGCCGGTAAGAGCTCTCTGGTCGATGAACTGGTCCGCCGGTTTCTCATCGATTTTGACGACAAGCGCATGGCCATTGTGTCTGTGGACCCCTCCAAGCGCAAAACGGGCGGCGCCTTGCTCGGCGACCGCATCCGAATGAATGCCATCGCTTCGGGGCGGGTGTACATGCGCTCTTTGGCCACGCGTCAATCCAACCTGGCACTCAGCCGCCATGTGGGCGATGCCCTCCAGATCCTGAAGGCGGCTGGATTCGACCTCATCGTGCTCGAGACCTCCGGCATTGGCCAAAGCGATACGGAGATCATGGAGCACAGCGATGTGGCCCTGTATGTCATGACCCCTGAATTCGGGGCGGCCACGCAGCTCGAAAAGATCGACATGCTCGACTTCGCCGACGTGGTGGCGATCAACAAGTTTGACAAGCGCGGCGGCGCCGATGCCCTGCGCGACGTGCGCAAGCAATACAAGCGCAACCACGAACTGTGGGAGGCCCAAGACGGGGACCTGCCCATCTTTGGCACCATTGCTTCGCAGTTCAACGACCCCGGAACCCACCGTTTGTACCGGACATTGATGAACGCCCTCTCGGAAAAGACCGGAGCTGTGCTGGCGAGCACCTTTGGTGCCGACGCCGGAGAGAGCGAAAAGGTTCATGTGATTCCGCCAAAACGGACGCGGTACTTGAGCGAAATCGCCGATGGCATCCGTGCCTACAACGATTGGACGGATGCCCAAGCTGCGCTTGCCGGAAAACTGCAGGCCCTGCGGATCGCACGCGCTGAACTGGCCGATACGGATGCCGATACGCTCCTGGCGGCGAAGGCGGAAGGGCTTACACGGGAACTTGACCCCAAGAACCTGCACTGGCTCGAAACATGGCCGGAGGAGGCCGACCGCTATCGCAATGCGGAGTACATCTTCGAAGTGCGGGGCAAGGAAATCCGGATCCCTACGACCACCAAGAGCCTGAGTCACCAGGACATCCCCAAGGTCAGCGTGCCTCGGCTCACCGGATGGCGCGACCTGTTGCGTTGGGGCCTGCAGGAAAACGTGCCCGGCGCTTTTCCCTTTACAGCCGGTATCTATCCCTTCAAGCGCCAAGGCGAAGACCCCACCCGCATGTTTGCCGGCGAGGGCGGACCGGAGCGAACGAATCGGCGGTTCCACTATGTCTCTGGAGACATGCCGGCCAAACGGCTGTCTACAGCGTTTGATTCCGTCACCCTTTACGGGCGCGATCCGGACCTGCGGCCCGATATCCATGGAAAGGTGGGCAACTCCGGGGTGAGCGTTTGTTCCCTCGACGATGCCAAGCGCCTTTACAGCGGTTTTGACCTCTGCGACCCCTCTACCAGTGTGTCGATGACCATCAACGGTCCGGCGCCCATGGTGTTGGCCTTCTTCCTCAACGCCGCCATCGACCAGCGCTGCGAGAAGTACATCCGTGCGCATGGATTGGAAGCCGAGGTGGAAGCCGTGCTCAAGGCCCGATGGGACGACCAGGGCCTCTCCCGCCCGGTCTACCGCGGTGCCTTGCCCGAGGGCAATGACGGATTGGGGCTGCTCCTGCTCGGGTGCACCGGTGATGAAGTGCTCGATGCCAAAACCTACGCCCCTTTGGCTGCCGAAGCGCTGTCCCAGGTGCGCGGCACTGTGCAGGCCGACATCCTCAAGGAGGACCAGGCCCAAAACACCTGCATTTTCTCTACCGAGTTTGCCTTGCGGCTCATGGGCGATGTGCAGTCTTACTTTATTGACCAGAAAGTCCGCAATTTCTATTCGGTCTCGATTTCTGGCTACCACATCGCAGAGGCGGGGGCCAACCCCATCACGCAGCTCGCCTTTACCCTAGCCAACGGCTTTACTTATGTGGAGTATTACCTGAGCCGGGGCATGGACATCAACCACTTTGGACCCAACCTCAGCTTCTTCTTCTCCAATGGCATCGATCCGGAATATGCGGTGATTGGCCGCGTCGCCCGGCGCATTTGGGCCAAGGCCATGGACAAGAAGTACGGTGCAGATGAGCGGGCCCAAAAGCTCAAGTACCACATCCAGACCAGTGGCCGCTCCCTGCACGCGCAAGAAATCGACTTCAACGATATCCGCACGACGCTGCAGGCCCTCTACGCCATTTACGACAACTGCAACTCCCTGCACACCAACGCCTTTGACGAGGCCATCACCACACCTACCGAGGGCAGCGTCCGGCGGGCCATTGCCATTCAGCTCATCATCAACCGGGAGTTGGGGCTGGCCAAAAACGAAAACCCGCTGCAGGGCGCCTTCATCATCGAGGAACTCACCGACCTGGTCGAGGAAGCGGTGATGGTGGAATTCGATAGACTCACCGAACGCGGCGGGGTGCTCGGCGCCATGGAAACCATGTACCAGCGCAGCCGCATCCAAGAGGAGAGCCTGCACTATGAGACGCTGAAGCACACGGGCGAGTACCCCATCATCGGGGTGAATACCTTCCTGTCCAAGGAGGGCTCCCCCACCATTGTGCCGGGCGAAGTCATCCGCGCCACGCCGGAAGAGAAGCAGGGCCAAATCGACGGTCTTGCGGCGCTGCACAGCGCCCATGGCGACCGGACGGAAGCTGCCCTGGAAAATGTGCGGCGCATTGCTGTAGAACACGGCAATCTGTTTGCCGAGTTGATGGAAGCGGTGAAGTCCTGCTCGCTGGGGCAATTGACCGAAGCGATGTTTGAAGTGGGCGGCGCCTACCGCCGCAACATGTGAGTCCCTCAGCGTGATCGTTTCCCTCTGGTCCGGCCCGCGTTCCATGAGCACTGCGCTCATGTACAGCATGGCGCAGCGGGTAGATACGCGGGTGCTCGACGAACCCCTTTACGGCCACTTCCTCGCGCACACTGGCGCTGAGCGTCCGTGTCGGGCCGCTACGCTCGCTGCGTGGCCGACCACGCCCCAAGCCGCCCTTGATTTCATGGCGCCGAAACCAGCGGAGCTCAGCGGCAACCATGTGCTGTTCTGCAAGCACATGGCCAACCACATTGACGGGCTACCGTGGGGTGCCTTTGAAGGCCATCGGCACGTGTTGCTCTTCCGCAACCCAGCTGCAGTGATGGCTTCATATGGCGCCCACATCCAGCGTCCGACGCTGGCCGATCTCTGTTATGACCACCAGCTGGAATTGCTCGAGCGAATGAACCAGGCCGGTACTGCGCCTGTGGTCGTGTGCAGCGACCGGTTGCAGGCCGACCCAGAGCGGGTCTTGCGCGCCATGTGCGGCGCGTTGGGGCTCGATTGGGACCCGGCCATCATGCGTTGGCAGGCCGGGGCGCGGCCAGAAGACGGTCCTTGGGCGCCTTGGTGGTATGACGGGGTGCACGCCTCTGCGGGTTGGGAGGCCCGTCCGGTGCGCACGCATGCCGTTCCGCTGCATCTTACCGACCTTCACGCCGCATGTGAGGGCGCCTACAACCAGCTCCTAGAACGCGCGATCTGATGGCCAAGTACAACCAACCCGACCCCCGCAACGAACGCACCCAATGCTGGGTCAACGGCCTCGTCCCCAGGGCGGAGGCCAAGGTGCACGCCCTCGACAGTGTCGTCCAGGGTGGCGATGCCGTCTGGGAAGGACTGCGCATCACCGATGGCCGGGCCATTCAATTGGAAGAACACCTGACGCGGCTGTTGGACTCCGCCCACGCCCTGGCATTTGCGGACATTCCGTCCCGCGAAGAATTGCGACAGGCCATTTTCGACACCCTCAAGGCCAATGAAATGCGGGACGGTGTGCATTGCCGCATCACCCTGTCACGTGGCGTGAAATCCACCAGCGGCATGGACCCCCGCTTGAATGTGCACGGTCCTACCCTGATCATCGTGCCCGAGTACAAAGGCATGGTGTACGGCGACGAAGGCATCCGGCTCGTGACCAGTGCGATCCGGCGCAACGGTCCGCAGTTTCTCGACAGCCACATTCACCACAACAACCTGCTCAACAACATCCTCGCCAAGATCGAGGCCAATGTCGCCGGTGCCGATGATGCCATCATGCTTGACGACCGCGGATTTCTCGCAGAAACCAACGCCACCAACCTCTTCCTTGTCCGCGACGGGGCATTGCTCACCCCCTACGCCCACGCCTGCCTTCCGGGCCTGACCCGGCAGTTCGTGTGCGATGCGGCAGCAGCAGCGGGGATTCCCGCACGCGAGGCCGACCTCACCTTGACGCAGCTGTATACGGCGGATGAAGCCTTCACCACCGGCACCATGGGTGCCTTGGCCCATATCGTGGAGGCCGATGGAAGGCGGATTGCGGATGGCACCAAAGGGCCGGTGACGCGCCGTTTACAAGAGGCTTACCATGCGCAAATTTTGGATACGGCCATCCCTTTGCCTGACATTGCAGGCTGATAAGGCCGGTCAACCTGCCCCAACACTGCTCACCGATGTCCCCCACCCTCCGCAATATTCTCGCCGGCCTGGCCGGTGCCATCGCCAGTCAACCCGCCAATATGCTGTTGTTGGCGCCCATGGCCCGCCTCACCGGAGCACCTGAGCTGCCCCAGCCCCCTGAGGGCATGTCGATGCTGGAAGTCCATGAATTCTACGCGCCGCTCATCGCCCAATTCGAGCCGGTTCACTTCGTGGGTCCCATTGTCGCCCATTGGAACGGGGCATTCATCGGCGCCCTGGTCGCCGCATTGCTCATGAGTGGAAAAAAAGGAACCGTCCCTTTGATTGTGGCCAGCTTGTCCCTTGTGGGCGGAATCATGATGGCCTTCCTCACCTCCAGTCAGCCCGTTTGGTCCATGGCGCTTGACCTTGCCGGCTATCTGCCCATGGGGTGGCTGGGTTGGCAACTGGCACTCCGCTTGCGCCAGAAGCGCTGAATGGGGTAGACAGAACCGGGCGCCAGGGCCGACCTTTGCAGCGGATGTCACGTGGCTTGGTCTTTATGTTGCAGTCGGTGGTGCTCTACACCTCCGCCAACCTGCTGGTCAAGGCCCTCGCGGTCCTTCCGACGCCGCAATTGGTCTTCCTGCGCAGCGTCATCAGCCTGTTTTTTTGCGTCATCTGGCTCTGGAGAAAGGGCCAACCGCTGTGGGGTCACAACCGCAAATGGCTGGTCGTCCGGGGCGTGATGGGCATGATCGGGTTGACCTTGTTTTTCCATATCATCCGGCACATCCCGCTGGCCAGCGCCACGGTCATCCAGTACCTCTCCCCCATTTTCACGGTGCTGCTGGCCATCCTGTTTGACGGTCAGCGGATCAAGACCCACCGCTGGGTCTACTTCGCCGCAGCCTTTGGCGGCGTGCTGATGGTGAAGGGCTTTGATCCACGTGTCTCTTGGCTTTACCTGGCCATGGGCGTGGGCAGCGCTTTGGCCGCCGCTGTGGCCTACCTCGCCACCATCAAGTGCCGCGAGACCGACAGCCCCGTCGGGATTGTCGCCTATTTCCACCTGATTGCCACCCCCATCATGGGCACGTGGAGCGCCGCGGTGTGGCACCCCATGACGGCCAGCCAATGGGGCATGGCCCTGGGAATCGGGGGGCTTTCGTTGCTCGCTCAGGTGGCGATGACCAAGGCTTTGCACCTGGAAGATGCAGCCCGCGTGATGCCGTTCAAATATTTCGGCGCCTTGCTCGCACTGGGGCTGGCTTGGATCTTGTTCGATGAAAAAATCACCGGCTGGGCCTTGGTCGGCATCGGCGTGGTCTTGGCCGCTGTGACCGCCAACACCATCGCCGGAAAGCGCAAGCCGCCCGCAGTGGTCAGCGCACCGTGACGCGGCGCGTGTGCTCCAATGTGGCGCCTCCGGGAACCGTCTGCACCACTTGCAACAGGTAAGCTCCAGGCACGCGGCCTGCCGTTGAAAGGGCCATTTGACGCCCTCCCGTCCATTGTTCGCGGGCAACGATGCGCCCGGTCAAATCCAACCAACGTACCGCTGCGCCGTCCAACACTCCCCCGCCAAAGGACAACCGCAGCGGCTCTCCGGCCTGCACGGGGTTGGGGCTCACCGAGAACGTGGGCCCTGCCACGATGCCGCCGATGCCGTTGACTGTGGCACAGGGGTCTACGAGGTAAGGCACTGCGTTTTGGTACATGTCGTTCACGACTTCGGTGATGCCGTTGATGCAAAGCTCCGTCTCGGGTGCCTGGGTCCAGTAAATCCGGCACAAAGGCGTCCACTCATAGTGCTTGGACATGGAGGCGTTGTCATAGCTCAAACCAATGAGGGTATTGCCGCCCAACGCATGCTCCGGTTGGATCATGTACTCCAGCGGATCGGTCAGGCTGACAGCCTGCTGAATGCCACAGCTGACATCGAACTGGTAACCGAGGATGCGGTTGTGCGGATTGAGCACCTGGACGTCAAAGAAGCCCTGCGCCCAGTTGACCTCCCCAAGCTTGAACCACACGCTGTCATAGGGATTCACCACATGGGGTGCCGGAAACTGGCACTTGTCATGGAATCCTGAGCTGTCGGGGTTGCTGTGGGCAATGTCCCAATATTGGCAACGCGCCATCAAGGCCGCATCGGATACCGTCAGCTCTCCATCCTGGTCCAGGTCGTTGCATGGTGCGGCTTGAAGGTCATTGCCCAAGATGCCATCCACATAGGCCTCCGCATCGGTGAGGTCCTGGTCGGCATCGGCGTCGAGGTCCCCCATGAGGGCCGTGCCGCCGCAATCCCCCATGCAATCCATCTGTGCTGTTCCGTAAGGCTCTCCCGTGCAATCCACCAGTTGGTCGCAGTCGTCCCAAACATCCACCTGCAGTTCACCCGAGGTGCGGTCCATGTTGATGCAGACCACGCCCCAGTTGTTTTCGTAGTCGTTCTCCTGGCGGCCCAGCGCATCGGGGCTGTAGTCCCAATTCACCCGTACCACGAGGTGGTACAGGCCATCTGGAATGCCCGTTACATCGATCCATTGGCAGGAAAGCCCTGCGCCGTAGATGTCACCGCAATGGGCCGAAATGCCCATGTTGCTGCAGCCGTATTGGAAGGTGCCGCCGTCGCTGCATTCGAGGTCCATGACGCAGAATCCGTTTTTGAACCCGATGGGCAACATCTGGCCCTCCATGGTGAAGAGGTCGTATTTCGCATAGCCCTTGTAGTGCCAGTGGTTGTGACACTCTCCCCATTCGAACTGCTGGGTCGAATCGCTCTGGGCGGTGGTGCCGATGTAGTAATCGATGTCGCCGATGTTTTTGATGTGGGTGGTAAAACGCACCAGTTCCCGCTCGCCGTAGCCGTTGAGACAACCTTCCACGATGTAGCAGTTGTTTTCGTCGACCATCATGGTCTCAGCCTGCAAGCTGTTCTCGATGGCGCTCTCCACCACCATGAGGTCAGGCCCCGTGCAGAGTGGATCGCCCGGGTAAACACAGCTTCCGTTGTCCAATTCCGCTGCCGGGTTGTAGTTGCACGCTTCGTCATCGGTACATCCCTCTGGTGGTCCGACATAGTTCAAGCTCCAATCGAAACCGCTGCAGTCACCCGTTAGGTTGGCAAAACGCACCCAATAGGTCACGCCACCCTCGAGCAAGACGAGCAGCTGCGCACTTTCCACATTGTCTTCGCACCCCCCTTGATTGTCATCGTAGTAGATCGACCCTTCATTGGTGTCGTCGAAGTTGTTCATGTTGCAGTAATCGTAGATCCACAGGCGCGTATCGCACCCCGACCCACAGCTGGTCAATGCGTACATGCCGTTCTGCCCCGGCGTAAACGTCCACCACTCCACATTTTCTCCCGCCGTCACCTGCAGGGGGTCTTCTCCAAGCTCCAGGAGGATGGCCTCGTTGCAGGTCCAGCCTGGAGGGCAATCAATGGCGTGGCTTTGTCCGTAACCGTAGTTTCCGCTGCCTTGGACGAGCAATTCACCGTCCAACAACACCTGGTAATATGCGTCACCGACAAGGCCATCACCGTAGGTGTCGTTCATGGTGAACACCATGCAGTCCTCCCAATCTGCCGTGTCCACGCAGAATGTGTAGAGCGTATCGTTGGCGTCGGCCACATCTGCCTCGAGCAGGATGTCTCCCGAGCCATTGGTCAGGTCCCAGCTCATTTCATAAGGCCACGCATCGGGTGCGATGATGACGGAAAAGGTGTGCTGATCGTCTGCACAGTCCTGCCCGCAGATGGCAGAACAAAAAAGAAATGCAGCAATGAGTAAGGGAACCCGGGTGGCGAATGACATGACGCCAATTTACCCCGCAAATCTTCGCCCCTCGCCCATCACCGAATGCAGCACGCAGAATATCGAAGGGACGCTGCCTTGTCCTATTTTTGCGCCAGCACACGACGCAATCGCATTATGGCCCACGATCAAGACCACCACGACCACTCAGAAGCCGAGCAGAATGAAATCGGCGGACCGGTTGTACTCGCGCTATTTCTCTTCGGATTGGTCATATTGACCATCTACTTCCTCAGCTGAGGAAGCAGCCCCGTTTATTCTTTGTCGGCCTCCATTTGGCGCCGGCGCTCCTTCATCCGCTCCATCGAGCGGCGGCGGAACTCATCCCTGAGTTCGTCCTCATCCTGCTCATAACCGCGCCCCATTCCCGTTCCGCTGCCAAACGGGCGCCAATTGGGACTCAAATTGTCTGGATCCCGCTCGGTCAGGGTCATCTCCTGAACGAGGTGGGTCGCCCCGGCATAGATATCGGTGACCCAAAGTACGTAGCGCATGTCGACCATGATGTTGCGACAGCGGTCCGCATCGAAGCGGACATCGCTCATGGTGCTTTCCCATGTGCGGTCAAAATTCAATCCCACGAGGTCACCCGTGGCATTGATCGCCGGAGAACCGGAATTGCCACCTGTGGTGTGGTTTGACCCGAGAAAGCAAACGCGGAGGTGGCCATCAGCATCGGCATAAGGACCATAGGATTCGGCGCGCAATTTGGTCACGAGGTCTGCAGGAAGGTCAAACTCCGCATCCCCGGGCACGTACTTGTCGAGCACACCGCGCGCGGTAGAAAATGGCTTGTAGCTCACGGCATCGCGGGGTGCACTCCCTTCCATGCGGCCATAAGTGAGCCTCAATGTGCTGTTGGCATCGGGCCAGAATGTGCTGTCGGGATAGACCTTGGCCAGTGCCTGGAGGTAGCGGCCCATGTCCGTCTCCATGGCCCCCTGCCGCTTTGAATATTCGTTTCTGACTTTGACCCAGTAGCTGTCGCTCGTTTGGCGCGCCCAGGTCACCAAGTCGTCCTTGGCCCGCTTTTTCAGGCCTTTTCTGTTGCGGTCTTTGAGCAAGGTCATGAAGTCATCGCCATCATCGAGGATGCTGCCTTCGTACAATGCCGTCGCCAAGTCCATGGGGTCTACTTGATCATCCGCGGCTTGCTGGGCCACCTCAGGCGCAAAGCCCTCAGGCATGGCCTCCATGTAGAGCGGAAACACGGCGGCAAAGACCTTCATGTCCACTGCTGCGCGGTAGTCGGGATAGAACTTCAATGCCGCCGCCAACACCTCTTCAGCCCGGGCGTCGAAAGCACTGTCGGAAACCGCCTTGTCGCCCGCCATGTCCAGGATATCGCCCACTCGGTCCGCCCAACGCAAAATTTCTGGACCGTAATAAAACCACTCGATAAACAAGGACCGCGCCTCCAAATAGGGCTGCAATGCCGCAAAGTCCTTGGTCAAGTCGCCCACGACAGTGCTGTAATCAGCGAGCCCTTGCTGGCGCACGGCTTTGCCCAATTCGATTTGGGCCTTTCGCTTTTCAGCCACAGCGCCAAAATCGATGAGCCCCTCATTCTGGCCGATCCACTTCTTCCAAGCATTGGCGATTCGGCTCTGCTTGGCGGCATATGCGATGCGCGTGGCATCGTCTGACCGCATGGCGGAATTGATGATGTCGAGGCTGGCTGAGCGCATCCCAATGCGGACGGGGTTCAGTGTTTCAATAAGGTGCTGCACCTGCACAGAGGGGATGTAGCGCTCAGTGGTGCCGGGAAAACCAAACACCATGGTAAAATCACCTTCGTCCACGCCGTGCATGGACACCGGAAGGTGGTGTGCAGGGTCGAGCGGGATGTTCTCGTCACTGGGCTCGGCCGGTGCACCGTCCGGGCCACTGTAAATGCGAAACAACGAGAAATCACCTGTGTGGCGCGGCCAAACCCAATTGTCGGTGTCGCCTCCAAACTTGCCGATTGAACTCGGGGGTGCTCCCACCAAGCGCACATCCTTGAATGTTCGGGTGACAATGACGAATTGCTGATTGCCGTAGAGAAAGTCCCGGACCACAGCGTCGTGATCGGTGCCCGCTGTGGCCGCGGCTGCCAGCCGCTCCCGCATGGCTTTCTCTGCCTCTGGGCCAAGGGCGCGCGCCGCTTGAACCGAATCGGTCACGTCCTCGATCCGGACAATGAACATGGCCGTGAGGCCAGGGTTGGTCAATTCCTCTGCCATGGACATCGCCCAAAAACCATCCTTCAAAATGTCGCGCTCAAGGCTGCTGTGCGATTGAATCTGTCCGAAGCCGCAATGGTGGTTGGTGAGGAGCAGTCCCCGGTCAGAAATCACACTGGCCGTGCACCCCCCACCGAATTGCACGATGGCGTCCTTCAAAGAGCTGCGGTTGATGGAATAAATGTCCTCTGCCGTCAGCTTGAGGCCCATGTCTTGCATGTCCCCTTCGACAGCACTGAGCAAAGCGGGAATCCACATGCCCTCTGTCGCGCGGGCAGAAACGAAGGCCCCCAGGGCAAGGATGATAACGGCTCCTCTTCGCAGAGCGGAACCGGCGGTCACGGTGGTCTTGATCATGCCGGCAAATTAATGCCCGGTGACCACCCGGCATTCACCCCAAGCCGTGTGTTGACATTCAGCGCCAGTCAGCGAGGGCCGCAAGCACGTGTTTGAGGCCCTCATCGCCGAAGTCAAGATGGGTCACCCACCTCACTTTGTGGGGACCAAAAGCCGAACAAAGGATGCCTTGCGCGCGCTGTGCTTCCACCAAATCCGATGCTGGACGCCCTCCAGCAAGGCTGGCAATAACGATGTTGGTTTCCACCTGGTCCACGTGGTCCACAGCAGGATGGTCCGCCAACAACTCACCAATGCGGGAGGCGCGGTCGTGGTCCTCTTGAAGCCGGTCGAAATGATGGTCCATGGCGTGCAGTCCGGCTGCCGCAAGGATGCCGACCTGCCGCATGCCGCCGCCCATCACCTTGCGGCTCCGGTGGGCTTCATCGATAAACGCCTTCGACCCAAGCAGCACAGAGCCCGCGGGGGTGCCGAGCCCCTTGGACAGACAAAGCGATACGCTGTCAAACATGCGCCCGTATGCCGTCCAATCCGCCCCGGTATTGCGCAAGGCATTCCATGCCCGCGCCCCGTCGAGGTGGAAAGGAAGCCCCAATTCATTGCACACTGTGCTGCCCTCCTTGAGGGTCTCGAGCGATTGCACCGCTCCACCGCCCTTGTTTACCGTATCCTCCACACAGACGAGTCCGGTGCGCGCGAAATGGCTGTCGGCGGGGTTTACTTCAGAGCGAATGACCGCGGCGGGCATGGCCCCTCCGGGCGCCTCCAACAGCCGAACACTGGCGCCACTGTTTCTGGCGATTCCCCCTCCCTCGTAGTTGTAGACGTGGCTCAGCCTGTGGCACATCACCTCATCTCCTGGTGCGACGTGCACATTGATGGCGATCTGATTGGCCATCGTCCCCGAAGGACAGAACAGGCCGGCCTCGTGCCCAAAACGCTCTGCCAGCGTGTCCTGCAGGCGGTTCACCGTAGGGTCTTCACCGTATACATCGTCCCCGGTGGGTGCGGACATCATGGCCTTGAGCATGGCCCCGGTCGGTCTTGTGACCGTATCGCTCCTCAAATCAAACATGGTTTCCTTTCGGTGTTTCCGACGCCGCTTCAATTCAGCTGCAGACGGACTGCTGTCTCTGTGCCCTCGGCCACCCAGAGGTATTGGCCGGCGCTGAGACCGGAAGCAGACAATTCGAACTGCAGGGCACCCTGCAATGCCCGCGCTTGACCCTTTTCAATGATGCGGCCTGAGGCATCGCGCAAGGACCAACTCCCCGCCCAATCCGCAGGCACCTGGCTCCACATGATGGTCCAACTTCCTCCCGGCGCAGCTGGATTGGGAAAAGCCTGCACTGAAGGTGCCGCGCTGTCCCATTCGCCCAAGCCGAGGGTGCAATCGAAAACGGTGACGAAAATGGCATCGGCATGCGAACAGCCAAATGCGTTGGATGCTTCGACGACAATGGGATAGGTTCCCGGTCCCAAATCAGCCCCATTTATGATGATGAATTGGTCTGCACTGCCGTTGCTCCAGAGGTACTCCAGGCCAGCAGGCGCAGAAAGCACCAGCTGTTGGTCTTCGCAAATGGTGGTGTCGGGGCCCAGGGTGAAGGCAAAGGCGTCGTCCTCAGCCTGGAGGTCAAACTGGATTTCCTCTATACACCCGTTGCCGTCCTCCATGACCACTGTGAAGGCCCCTTCGGCCATGTCGTCAATGGCTGGCCCCGTGCCAAGTTCACCGAGTTCACCGGACCATGTGATGGAATAAGGCTCCGTACCTCCGCTCACCGCCAAGGCGGCACTGCCGTTGGGCTGGTCGGGGCAACCGGGTGGCACCAGATCAAGGTCCAGGGAAATGGGGTCGGGTTGGGTCAAGGTCACCGCGTGGGTCAACGTGTTGCCACAGTTGGTCACGATCACGGCAGAATAGGTGCCCCCGCTCAAACCAGAAATCTGCTGGCCCTCGCCGGAAAATCCATCGGGGCCGATCCAAGCCGCAGTGAAATCCGCCCCCATGCCGATGGGATTCAACACGATCGTTCCGTTGGGGTCCTCCTCCTTGCCCAGTGGGCAACCAAGGCCTCCGGTGACGCTGGTCATCTCTTCGGCCAGGTCCGAACTCGTCTCGACCACGATTCCGACTGTTCCCCGCGCATTTTGCCACCCATCCACTTGGATGAGGTAGGTGGCGCCGCTGTCCAGACAGCCCGTCCACATTGAACTGGCATAATAGGCTCCTGAACCGCAGCCTCCGGGCATGTCGTCATTGGCCCCCACGAGGGTGAATGTGGTGAAATCGCTGCAGTCTTCCGCCTTCCACAAGGCTATCTGCGTATCGAAATCGGTGGTGTCCGTGCACGCCGTCACCAGGCAGTTGCCCGCGGTGGCCGTAAAGGACAGCCAGGCCGACCCCGTCACACCGCCTTCGCACCATCCGCCATTGATTTGGCAAGCATACACGCCGGGAAAATTGGGTGCACCAGGCTCGCCATAAGCGGCCGTGCAGCTGTCGTTTGAGACGATGGCCATGGGGCCGTCCACCACGACTTCTTCGGCACCACAGGGCGAATCATAAGCCGGTCCAGACATTTCGAAGGGATTGAAATCCCAGGTGTTTCCAAAGCCAGACCCGGGGAAGCTGTTGGTCAGCACGCCTTCATTGTACACTTCGAAATAAGTGCCCCCGTCCCCGTAGCTGTCCACGTGGTGCAGGGTCAGCACCTCATCCGGTGTGCCGCACAAGGTGTCCAGGATAAAGGTGGCATTCGAAGCGTATTCGCCTGCGGGCGCCCCGGGCAGTCCCTCTCCGTCGCAGCCTACACCGGCCGCATTGCCTCCCCAATACAGGGCATCCACACCACACGCACCGCCTTCTGGCGTGATCTCCCAATACATCTCATAGCCCCAGGCATCTGTATACAGGCGCAATTCAAACGGTGATTGGCCTTCAGGACAGTCTTGACTGAACGCATTCATGCCAGCTGTGCAGGACAGCATCAGCAAAAAGACCACTGGGGTTGAGGATTTCATGGCCGAAAAATAGGGCATTGCGCACATGGCATTCCGTAGCTTTGCGGGCCCATGCGCTTTTTGCTTTCTCCTGCAAAGACATTTAGGACCGAAGCCCTGCCTGTGGTGGCCGGTGCCAGCCAACCTGTTTTTGTTGATCGGGCAGCCACCATCATGGAGGACTTGTCTCTTGTAAAGGAGCGGGACCTTATGGCGCACATGGACATCAGTGAGGCGTTGGCAGAAGAAACCGCTGCGCGGCACCAAGAATGGGGCACCCCCTTCCACCCCGGAAATGCCCGAGCGGCCATCCATTCTTTTCACGGTGAGGTCTACCGCGCTTTGGGTGCAGACCGCTGGAATGCCAACAACTTGGACCAAGCGCAAAGCATGATGCGCATCATCAGCGGTCTGTATGGCTTGCTCAGGCCATTGGACCTGATGCAGGAATACCGCTTGGAAATGGGCAGCCGCTGGTCTCCAAATGGAAAAGACAACCTCTATGCCTATTGGGGAACCGCGCTCGCCGACCATTTAGCGGCTGAAAGTGACGGTCCCATTGTCAACTTGGCCAGTCAGGAATATTTCAAAGCAGTGGACCACCCTTCGCTCAAGGGTAAGTTCATTCATATCCATTTCAAGGAGCAGCGAGGCGACACCTTCAAAATGATCGGCACTTATGCCAAAACAGCGCGGGGCCGCATGGCGCGTTTCTTGGTGCAGGATGGCATCTCTTCACCCGAGGACATTCAGCATTTCAATGAAGATGGTTATGCCTTTAACCCCAGCCTGAGTGGAGAGGACGCCTTTACTTTCACACGACATCATACACCCAACCCATGAAATACACCCCGATTCACACCATGGTCCTGTCGGCCTGCCTGTTCATTGCCGCCTCGGCTTGGACTGGATGCGCTGTCAACGGCCAGAACACACCTACCCCCCAAATGGAAAATACCAATGACTCTTTGAGCTACGCCCTGGGCGTGCTGTTTGCCACCAATGTCGCCGGTCAAGGCATCAAGGATTACGTCCCCGCCCAAATTGCTCAGGCGTTTGCCGATGTGCAATCCGGCAATGCCTCCATGACACCGGAGCAAGCCAATGAGCTGGTTCGCACCTCTATGCAGGCCATGGAGGCCAAGGCTGGAGATGCCAACCTCGAGTTGGGACAGGCTTTCCTTGCTGAAAACAAAGGCAAGGATGGCGTTGTAGAGACCGGGTCCGGTTTGCAGTACCGCGTTGACCGTGAAGGTGACGGTGGAAGCCCTGACCAGAACGACCGCGTCACCGTCCACTATCACGGCACGCTCATTGACGGAACGGTTTTCGACAGCAGTTACGACCGCGGACAACCGGCCACTTTCGGCCTGAACCAGGTCATCCCCGGCTGGACCGAGGGATTGCAGACCATGAAGCAGGGTGGCCAGACCACCTTTTACATCCCTTCCAACCTCGCTTACGGCCCCCGGGCTACAGGCGACGTGATCGGCGCGAATTCCACGCTCGTATTCAAAGTGGAGCTCCTCGAAGTGGAGACGGTCGACTGAATTTTTCGAAAAAATAAATTTTTGAAAGGCGGAGCCCCTCATTTGGGAGCTCTGCCTTTTTTATCAGCCTTTTCGTTGGCTGATTATACAGTACATGTGGATTTAATGTAAGTGGTTGAAAAACAATAACAAGACACATTTCTCAGGCAAAATGTAACCCCAACTTGCGCATCGGAGTAAGGGTGCCAAACAACCTGCCCATCATGCGCATTCCAGTTTTCTTTCTGACCGTTTTTGCTTCGCTTTCTTTTTGCACCGGCTACAGCCAAGCCGACCGCTGTCAATCCGCGGAACTTCAGGCCACGCTCATGGAAGATTCTGCATTTTCCAGAAGCTACTTCGCCTTTGAGGCGGCCATGGCCGACATGCAGCCCAATACCCAGCGATCCAGTCTGACCCATACGCTGCCTGTTGTTGTCCACATCATGCATGATGGTGCTCCAATCGGGGATGGATCCAATCTGTCTGATGCTCAAGTATTCAGCGCGATCGATGGATTGAATGACGACTTTTCAGCACAATTTGCAGGTGTAGATATCGACATCGAATTCCAACTCGCGGTGCAAGACCCCGATGGAAACCCCACCTCCGGCATTGTACGGACCAATGTGGCAGAGACCATTCCCAGTTACGCCACCTCAGGCATGGTGACGATGAACAATTTGGACCCCGCAGCCGAGCTTCTTGTGAAGCAATTGAGTCATTGGCCAGGCGAGGATTACATCAATATCTGGGTGGTCCACAAGTTGAATGGGGCTGCATCCCCACTCGGGTTTGCCTATTTGCCTCCAACATCAGGCGTTCATGACGGCATAGTCGTCCACCGCCGTGTTTTTGGTGTCGGTGAAGATTTTGACCTCATGCAAAACTTTGACCTGAATCGAACCATCACGCACGAGATGGGGCATTACCTGGGTTTATTTCACACCTTCAACAACACTTCATCTTGTGCAGACGAGAGCAATTGCTCGGCTCAGGGGGACCGCGTCTGCGATACTCCACCGACAACGGGAAGTGTCGGTTGCAGCCCGGTGAGCTGTCCCAACACGCTTGTAGAAAACTACATGGATTACTCAAGCGATGCGTGCATGGATAGCTTCACCGAAGGTCAACGCACGAGAATGAGGAATGCCTTGGATGTTTTCCGCACTTCATTGCTGACCAGCTCTGGCAACATTCCTGTCATGGCCATTGATGGCGGGATAAGCTCACTCACTGGTATTCAGGAGTACGGATGTGCCTCTACCATCAATACTCAGGCACTGTTGCAAAATTTCGGAACTGACGAATTGACAAGTGCGAGCATTCATTTCATGCTCGATGACGGCATGGAGCAAGAGTTGACCTGGTCTGGCAGCCTATTGTCAGGGGAGACGGAGCTTGTCGATTTGCCTTCACTTGCCGCCACAACTGGGGCGCACACCATTTCAATATGGAGCGGTATAGACGGAGACGGATACGGCCCCAATGACACCTTGGTTGTCTCTTTTGAAATCTCCTCCGGTGACTTCATCGAGATGGAAGTCCAATTGGATATGCTGCCTTACGGTTTTACTTGGGAAATAGAAAACGTGGACAATGGCAATATCCTGATGTCTGGTGGCCCTTACGACAACAGCACCGATGCCGGCGGCCTGTTTCTGGAAAGCCAATGTGCTGTTACCGGCTGTTATGAATTGACTGTAGAAGACATTTTCGGAAATGGTCTTCATTACACACCCTCTGGCTTTTACTCGCTGACCGATTCAGATGGAAATGTGCTCGGATACAACTGGGGAAATTTCGGCGGGTATCAACTCCATGAATTCTGTATTGACGGCGATGGCGTAGAACCTTGCGTAGATGATAATGGCAATGGCATTTGCGATGAAGACGAGGACATCGTCATTACGGATGTGCCGGGTTGCACCGACGCTGGCAGCTGCACATATGATGCTGAGGCAAATACAGATGACGGCAGTTGCCAATACCTGGATGCCTTGGGCGACTGTGGCGGTGATTGTCCGGATGATTTGGATGCCGATGGCGTTTGCGACAATGCGGAAATTCCGGGGTGCACAGATGAAAACGCCTGCAACTTTGATGGCGCCGCCACAGATGATGCCGGGAATTGCAGCTATCCGCCGACCAATTATGACTGCGATGGCAACGTCACGGTGGTGATTGAGGGCTGCTTGGACGAGGCCAGCTGCACATACGACGCCAGTGCCAATGCCAACACTGACGATGGCAGCTGCGCTTACCTGGATGCCTTGGGCGATTGCGGTGGTGATTGTCCCGACGACGTCGACGGTGATGGCGTTTGCGACAACGCTGAGATTCCCGGATGTACCGACTTCACGGCCTGCAATTTTGAAGCCGGAGCTACCGATGACAACGGCGGATGCCTCTATCCAGAACCCGATCTGGATTGCAATGGAAACCCATTGGTTGTGATCGAAGGATGCATGGACCCCGCGAGTTGCACGTACGATGCGGCAGCCAACACAAACGACGACAGTTGCGAATACCTGGACGCCATTGGGGTCTGCGGTGGAGATTGTCCTGGCGATGCTGACACCGATGGCGTGTGTGACAATGCTGAAATTGCAGGGTGCACCGATTCCCAGGCCTGCAACTATGACGCTTCGGCCACTGACGACGCCGGCAATTGCAGCTACCCGCCCACCAATTTCGATTGCGACGGCAACATCACGGTGGTGGTCAATGGCTGCCTGGATGCCAGCAGCTGCACATTTGACGCCGACGCCAATACAGACGATGGCAGTTGCGACTACCTCGATGCCTTGGGTGAATGCGGTGGAGATTGTCCAGACGACGTCGATGGCGACGGGGTGTGCGACAATGCCGAAATCCCCGGATGCACCGATGTATCCGCGTGCAATTATGATGCCACCGCCACCGATGAAAATGGTGGATGTGAATACCCCGAAACGGGACTCGACTGCGCCGGCAACCCGCTGGTCATTGTCGAGGGCTGCACGGATGCCAGTAGCTGCACTTTTGATGCCGCTGCCAATACCGATGACGGCAGTTGCGAATACCTGGACGCCTTGGGTGAATGTGGAGGAGATTGTCCAGCCGACGTCGATGGCGACGGCGTATGCGACAATGCCGAGATCCCCGGATGCACCGATGTGTCCGCGTGCAACTATGATGCGGCCGCCACCGATGAGAACGGCGCATGTGAATACCCCGAAGTCGGATTTGACTGCGATGGCAATCCCTTGGTCATTGTCGAGGGCTGCACGGACCCCGGCAGCTGCACCTTTGATGCCGACGCCAATTCAGACGATGGCAGCTGCGAATACCTCGATGCCTTGGGTGAATGCGGCGGCGATTGCACAGCCGACCTCGATGAAGATGGCGTGTGTGACGATGCAGAAATTCTGGGCTGCACGGATACTGAGGCTTGCAATTTTGACGAAGCGGCCACCGAAGAAAACGGCGGCTGCGAATACGCCGCTGAGGGCTTTGACTGCGATGGCAATCCGCTGACAAGTGGCGTCGGTGAAATCAGTGACGCCGCAGAGTCAATCAGCGCCTACCCCAACCCCGTGCTTCAAGGTGCACCGGTTCAATTGGCCGGTCTGACCGGTACAGGCCCGTGGACCATCGAAATTTGGAACGCTGCAGGACAGTGCGTGGCAAGGAACCAAGCCGTGGCCGCTCCAAGCTTGAATGGGTGGACCGCCACCGTGAATACGCCGTCCATGCCCGGTCTATATTTCATCCGCGCCCAACGCTTAGGCGACAACAGTGTGCCTACGGCTGCTGGCCGACTGCTGGTACATTGACCCCATCCTGAAGATGGAACAGGGCCGTCGAAAACGGCTTCGGCCCTGTTCCGCCTTCAAGGTCTTCGTCTCGAAGTTCCAAGGCGATCGCCCAAGCATGGTACTGTGCTGAGCCAACGGGCACCTTGTTGCGCTGCACCTCTTTTTTCAATGCGAGCATAAGCTCCCACCCCTCCGCGTTCCAAGCCTCAACTGAATCGCAACCAGCCTCCAACCCCAGCTGTGCTGGGTCCGATGCCGTGCGATCTGCTGTTGGTGTGACTTCCCTTGCGGCCAGCCACCGGCCACCGGGCCCGCTATAAGGCCGGCTCAAAAACAACAGGGGAAGCGTGTCCAATTGCGCCGCTGCATAGCCAGACAATTCGTCATCCTTGAGGGTGTCTCCAGTCAGTTCAAGACCGCCATAGGGCCAGCACTCCCATTGGCCTGCATCCCATTTCCCCTTCAATTCCCTGATGAGCTGCGCCCGATCGAAATGCCGGATTTCCGGCGCGCCCCAGATGAGATTGCCCAGGCGCTCAGGCCAAGGATAGCGCGTGGAAATGGATTCTGAAATGGTGACGCCTGTGGGTGATGCCTCCACGGTCACTTCCCATGTCCACCCCCCATCATGGTCTCCTTCAAAGGTGGCCTTGACCCTGTCAGCACCCCTTTCGAAAGTGGGCCGTTCAATGGACGAGTGGTCCAGAAAAAAGGGATGTACCTGCGCCAAATCCCACAAGGCGTCATTGACCAGCACCGGGGCATACCTCACCTCTATTCGGTTCGTGCTCGTCTGACCAACGGGCGATGCCAAGGCCAGGGCCAAACACCCCAGCATTACAATGCCCCCCATCAAACCCAACCAGCCCAGCACTTTCATGTCTGAGCATTCAATTGGGGTGCCTCGGGCACGTCACGGACTTCTCCGATCAAGGAATCGCGCTGTTTGAACAGCACCACCGCAGCATACTCCGACAACAGCCCCCATCCATAAGCACTCAACTGAATTCGGGCTGCGCGCGGCACCAAGAGCGCGACTTTCAACGAGCGCGACTTGATCAGGGCCTCAACAAACAATGCCACATGCCACACTACAAAAGGCACCAGTGGCACCAATCCCCCCATGGTCCCCCACCCTTTCTTCCATAGGAGGGTGCCCAACAACAGGGGAATCAAGGCCAGAACATAGATGAGAAATGCGGTGGGCATCCAGTGCAAGGGCCGAAGACTTCCAGGAAAGAACCGGCGAATATTGACCCGCGCCCGCCCAAAGAACTCAACCTGCTTGCGGAACTGTCTAAAATCTGTGCGCCGCTTGTGGAAGACGACGGCATCGGGAATGAGCGCTGATTTCAGCCCATGGGCAAGGAGACGCATGGAAAATTCGATGTCCTCCCCCTTCACCGTAATGCGATATCCCCCGCTCACCTCCCAGGCCTTTCGGGAAATCCCCATGTTGAAAGACCTCGGTTGGTAGGTGCCCACCTGCTGCTGACCTCCCCGGATGCCCCCTGTGGTCAGAAACGAAGTCATCGAATGGCTAATGGCCTTCTGAACGGGGGTGAAGGAGGGGTGCGCAGCGTCAGGCCCGCCGTAAACATCGACATCGGGATGCCCGTCAAGGAAATCGACGACATGCTCGAAATAGCGCGCGGGAATCAAACAGTCCGAATCAAAGACCACCATCCAATCCCCTTTGGCGCGCTCAAATCCGAAGTTGCGGGTAAAGCCCTGCCGCTCGTTTTCCTTCCAGAAATATTGAACGTCCAACCGGTCTGCAAACGAAGACACAATCTCACGGGCATCTCGGTCACTGCCGTCCTCGACCACAAGGACCTCAAAATCCTTGACCGTCTGCAGGGTCAAACTCTCGAGCAGCTCGCGGATTTCATCCGGTCGGTTATACAGGGGCACGATGACAGAAAAACGCACAGCCCGAAAGTAGCACGTCCTTTCAAGGCGGCCACCGCATTCTCACAGGTGTCAACCTTTATATTGCCGATGTGATCACACAAGACGCCCCCATCCTCGGCCTGTTGTTGGCCTGCCTTGCCCTGGTATTCCACACCTCACGCTTGGACAAATTCAAGGGATTCTACAAATACGTGCCTGCCCTGCTCATGGCCTATTTCCTGCCGGCCATTCTCAATTCGACCGGAATCATCGAGGCAGGCGAGGGCAGCAGCCTGTATTTCGTGGCGAGCAGGTATTTGCTCCCGGCAAGCTTGATCATGTTCTGCCTGTCCATCGACATCAAAGGCATCATCAACCTGGGTCCCAAAGCGTTGATCATGTTTTTTGCGGCCACCCTCGGCATCATCATCGGAGGTCCTTTGGCGCTGTGGCTGGTCGGACAGATCCGTCCGGACGTCTTTGGAGGTGATGCCCCCGATGCGCTGTGGCGCGGGCTGTCCACCATTGCGGGCAGTTGGATTGGCGGAGGGGCCAACCAGACCGCTCTCAAAGAAATCGCGCAAGCCCAGGATGACCAGTTCAGCGTGATGATCATCGTGGATGTGTTTGTGGCCAATCTTTGGATGCCTTTTCTGCTCATCGGTGCGGGCATGAGTGCTGTCATTGACAAAAGGCTCAAGGCGGATGCGTCAGCCATCGATGACCTCAAGGACAAGGTGGAGGCTTACCAGAGCAGCATCGCCCGAATCCCCTCATTCAATGACCTCATGGTATTGTTGGGCGTCATCTTCGGCATGGTAGGGCTGGCGCACCTGATGGGTGGTGGCATCAGCGGCGGAATGGCCGACTGGTACGACATGGCCTTGGCCCGCGATGCCGAGTCGCCCATGCGCTTCCTCAGCTCATTGAAAAGCCCCTTCTTTTGGTTGGTATTCCTGTCCACCATGTTTGGCGTGGCCTTGAGTTTTACGCCCATGAGGACCTACGAAGGCGCCGGGGCAAGCAAATTGGCCAGCGTCTTTCTCTACGTTTTGGTGGCCACCATCGGCGCCAAAATGGACATCGGCGAGCTGATCGCCTCTTGGAACCTGTATTGGCCTGTGCTGGTCATCGGCCTGCTGTGGATGCTGGTCCACGTCACCATCCTGCTTACGGTAGCCAAAATCATTCGCGCCCCATTCTTCTTTGTAGCGGTAGGCAGTCAAGCCAATGTCGGCGGCGCTGCCAGTGCGCCAATCGTAGCCAGTGCATTCAGTCCAGCCCTGGCGCCGGTCGGCGTGCTGCTGGCGGTATTGGGTTATGCCGTCGGCACCGTGGGCGCCGTGATTTGCATGGAGATCATGCGTTATCTGAGCATGGCTGGATGAGGTAGTTCGTCCGGCGCCGGTCCGCCTTGTCTTGTTCTCTGACAATCAGAATTTGACCGTGAAACACCCGGTACTCGTTGTTGACTTCACGGATGGCTTGGGCCCTGCGCGAGCGCTTGGTTTCTTCTGATTGTTCCGCGTCAAGGCCAAGGAACTTGTTCAACTGTGCCGTATCCATCACCCCCTCACCGAAAGCCACAAAACGCTTGGTCAACTGAGAAAAAGAATGGTCGCCATTGCTGGGGGCCACTCCATTTTTGGGTTCCGGTGTTGAAACTTCCATGCCTGCCTCCGGTTCCTGCCTCAAGCTCACCCTGCGCCCCAACACGAATGCGCCTCCAGATAATACCAAGGCCAACAAGGCCCAACCGCCGATAGGAAGAGGAGCCGCTGATGAAGTTGCGACTTCCTCTTGCCCCAATGCTTCAGCTGGAATCGGAACCACAAAAGGCACCGCGTCCTCGAGGCCCGCTTCAAATGATGCAACCACATCGAAATCAGCCAGCACGTGCCATTCGGAATCGGCATTGACCTTTTGCAACTTCTGGAATCGGCTATTGTCCGTTGTGGATAGAATAAACCCCCGTTGCCCATTCTCATTGATTACTGGGGGAGCAATCATGGATCGATTGAAATCCACCGTCACCACTGCCATGAGGTCCGATTTCCTGACAATGAAAGACTTGTGCAATCCGACCCAGAAAAAGTATGACTCAAAATCAATGGGCTGAGCTCTTTGGTCTGTGAGGTGGATATCCAATAAGGGATTGGCCATGCCCAATGGAGCCCAGACATTGGTCACAAGATCTAGAGCATGAACCAAACGGCGGTTCTTATTGTTTGGAAACCGCCCATCTTCTGGATCCATTGCGATAACACGGTCAGCGCCAGCATCGAGCCATGTTCCCCGCTTCAAACAGTATTCCGGCTCACCTTTCGTCATCAACCACTCCCACTCCCCTGTAGACTTGATGAACTCCAACAACATGGAATGCCTTTTCCAAAACCCTGCACCACCTATCGCGAAATACCGATTGTTCCAGTAGAAATGCCGTGCACCGAGGTTAAACCCATGGTTGTGACTGCGGCCGATGATGGCGCCCGTTGAGTCCATGACCATCCGCATGTCATCCACACGATTAAACCACGCTCCGCGGCTGCCTGCGACCATTTCCATGGTACCCGAATTGCATGAAATTCCCGCCCAATGGTGTTCCTTCTCTGCCAACAGCAATTCCCAAGAGGTCTGCACATCGTCAAGAGCGAACCAGTCGCTGGGATCCATGCGCCGCAAATCATCCTGGGCTCCCAGTCTCAAGCTGAGGACCACACACAACAGGGCAAGGTGCGTTAAGCGCATGATGCAAATGTCGGCTCCAGGACGAAGTATGTGCAAGCATATTTGCGTGCGTTATGTTCACACATATATTTTGCAATACACCGGGACATGCTTTGGTCCATTTTTTGCGCGCTGAATTTTACTTATTATTTTATGTTTTAACGCATTTGATTTCTACTGCATTTCACCCCTCTTATCGCCACGTTCTCCCCGAAACCCACCGTTTCCCCATGGAGAAATACGACCTTTTGAAAGATCAGCTGATTCACGAAGGGCTGATTGAAGTGAGCGACATTATTGTCCCTACAGTTATTTCAGAGGAAGCCATCTTGCGTTGCCACAACGGCGAATACCTCCAGAAACTCCAAGAAGGCCGCCTTTCACGCAATGAAGAGCGTCAATCGGGATTTCCTTGGTCCTTGTCCCTGATCAAGAGGGAACGCATCATCATGGAAGGCACACGCCTCTGTGGACGCATTGCCGCGAAAGGCCACGTGGCCATGAACATCGCTGGAGGCACACATCATGCCCACGCTGCTCATGCCGAAGGGTTTTGCCTGCTCAATGACCTGGTCATCGCGGCACATGACCTCTTGGCCTTGGGCTTGGAGCGCATCCTCATTGTGGATTTGGACGTTCACCAAGGCAACGGCACGGCACGGATGACCGAGGACGATCCTCGTGTTTTTTCTTTCAGCATGCACGGCGCTTCCAATTACCCGCTGAGAAAGGCGCAAAGCAATCTTGATGTAGCGCTACCGGACGGCACAGGAGACGGGGTGTATTTGCATCGGCTCGCACAATCACTGGACGAGGTCATGTCCCATTTCCTTCCGGAAGTTGTGCTGTACCAATGCGGCGTTGACGTGCTGGACTCAGACCGGCTGGGCCACCTTTCTCTAACACTCGATGGGTGCGCCAGGCGAGACAAAATGGTATTTGACGCCTGTCGAACTGCCGATATTGGCATCCTGTGCGCCATGGGGGGCGGCTACTCGGAGAATGTATCCACGATTGTTCGCGCCCACACCAACACCTTTCGGATGGCACGTGACTGCTGGACCTGATCGGCGCGCTTCAATAAAAGTGACCCGTGATCTCCCTTTTCGCCTGGAGGTAAGCCGCATTATCAGCGTTTCTGACGCCATTGATGGCCATACGCTTGGCGATTTCAATTCCCCCTTGCTGCATGGCCGCTGACTTATCCGGATTGTTGGTGAGCAGTTCAATCCGGTTTACCGCGTAATGGGAAAGGATGGCCACGGCCTCCGCGTAGCTGCGCTCATCTGCGCCATGCCCCATGGCCTCATTGGCCTCAAAGGTGTTCATGCCATCATCCTGAAGGTTGTAAGCTTTGAGCTTGTCCACAAGGCCAATGCCCCTTCCCTCCTGTCGCAGATAAATCAACATACCGCCATGCTCTTTGAAATGCGTCAGTGCCGTGTGCAGCTGCTCACCGCAATCGCACCTGCGGCTGGCAAAGACGTCACCGGTCATGCACTCACTGTGAATCCGAACAGGAACAGGCGTGCCGTCCGCCTTATTGGCTTCAATGCCGCGATGAAGGACCACATGCGGGAAGCGGTCCCCCTCTTTGCCGAAGGCAGCGATTTCATACTCCCCCCACTCGGATGGCAACCTACTCGAGACCAACAACTCCATGGTGCAAAATTACGGCGCAACCCGGGTGTCTCGGCTCATGGCGTCAAGACAAGGACAAAGAGAAAGGGCCGCCCGGATGGGCGGCCCTTTCAGCATGGTATTTCAACGGGTTGGGCTTATTCGCAAGCCTGTCCGAATGCACCGAGGACGATCAACAGGTCGCCCACCGCAGTGGCACCGTCACCGTCGATATCCGTAGGACAATCGCTGGCCCCCGTGAAGATGCATGAGCCATCATCCGAACTGGAGGCGGGGTTGTAGTTGTCCGCATCCGCATAAGTGCAACCAAATACGAGCGGGGTAGCACAAGATCCATCGTCGCTTCCTGCGAAGGGGCTGAACTCAGCACTCAGCGGGTCGGTACAACCGGCACACGCCTCACAGCTGTTAAAGCAGACCACATCCAACGTCATGTCAGAACCGGCCACGGTCACCAGGCGGTTGAATCCGCCCTGTCCATTGTCGGCACCACAGTCGGCTGGAACTGTTTCCTGACCATCCCAAACGTTGCCGTTGATGAAGATGTACTGATAGGAGCCATTCGCAAGCTGCACGGTGTACTCATACAAGCCCAAACCAGGGGTCGTCATGGGCGTCGATCCGGGGTCCCAACCTTGGAACGCACCCGCAACGTGAACACCTTCAGCAGAGACCGCTTGGGTGCTCATATCGAGTCGAATGGTCACCACGTAAGCACATGAACCATCGTCCGCGACCGCATCCGCATCGTAGTTCTGTGCGTCAGCGTCGGTACACCCTGTCGCTGCGTCACATGCGTAGCAAGAATTCCAGCAGACCACATCCAATGTGGATGCGCCCGCCACGTCGAAGGTTCTGTTTGTGAAACCATCAATGGTGCTTGTGCAAACAGCGCTGGGGTCGAAGTTCTCCTGATCAGACCATCCGTCTACAGTGAACTTGTATTCCACTGTTCCGATAGCCAAGTCCACCGTGACTTCGTAGACGTTGTCCGAATCATCGTCGGTCATGGTGATGCAAGCACCACACCAACCGGCGAAACTTCCGTTGAGGTTTACCATGCCGTAAGTACCGCTGTAACCGTCCATGTCCACCTGGAAGGTGACAGGATACGTACAGCTGCCATTGTCGTCGGTCGCTATGTCAGAGTAGTTGGTTGCCGAAGCATCGGTACATCCGAAAATCTGACCTCCGCCTTCACAGTCGGAACAGCTGTTCCAGCAAACGACCGGCTCGCTCTGGTCACCCGCCACCTGCAACACACGGTTGGTGAAACCGAAATTCTCGGTGACACAAGCACCAATACCGGCCAGGTTCTCCTCTGCCGTCCAGCCGTTCACCGTGTACTTGTACTCGTAGTAATCATAGGCCAACTCAATGGTTGCACTGTACACTCCATCGCCATCCTCATCGAGGAGCGCGTTGCAAGGACCACACCAACCATTGAACGTGCCGTTGACATACACGGAATCGAGATCTGCCAGCGGGTATTCCGCCATGTTGACACTGAAAGTCACGTCGTAGAGACAGCTGCCATTATTTGCAGTGGCCGCTGCATCATAGTTGGAGGCGGCATCGTCGGTGCAACCGAGAACGGCGTCACCGGCAGCGCACTCCAAGCAGGATGCCCAACACACGACTCCCAGATCAATGGCGTCCAAACTTGACACATCCAGGTCGCGGTTCGTGAAGCCGCCCGCCGTGCGGACGCAAGGTCCAACTTGATCACCACCTGGGGCAAGGTCTTCCTGATCAGCCCAACCATCAACCTGGTACTTGTAGGATTGATTCTCTCCCTCCGGTACGATGAGGGTGCCGGACCAAATACCGTCCAAATCATCATCTGTCAACTGGTTGCAGTCGCCACAGAATTCATTCCAAGAGCCGGACACATTAACGAAGCCAAACGTGCCGCCGTAGTTGTTCATGTCTACGGAGAAGGTGACCTCTGCGCCGACCACGCCACCGCCACAGGCAGAGCAGCTGTTGAAACAGACCACGTCGAGTGTCTCGTCGGACCCACTGCGGTCATGTGTGCGGTTGAAACCACCCACACCATTGTCAACGCCGCAACCTCCAGCAGCGAAGTCAGCGGTCTCGCCGCCTTCCTCAGTACCTGCACCGTTCGGGTAGGGGTTGCCATTGAAGAACTTGTAAGAAATGCCTGCAGGTCCTGAAATCAGCGCGGTCGCGGTGTACACCAAGTCACCGTCTGAATCGTCCATCAGAATGGCGCCGGCCTGCCACACGGGATCCGTGAAGCTTCCGATCATGTAAACACTGTCTGCAATCAAGTCCGTTACCTCGCTCATGTCCACCTGGAAGGTGACGTTCGCTGGATCGGGATCAACAGCGCATTCGGTAGCCTCACCGCACTGAGCGAAACAGCCGGTGTAAGAGACGGGGCCAGAACCGTCAACAGTAAGGGATCGGTTGCCTCCGCAATCCAATTCCTCCCATCCTCCTGCCCCATTCTGGAACTTGAACTCGTAAGCGCCCGCCTCGAGGTCGAGGGTAATGGACCAGCTGCCGTCTCCGTTGTCGGACATGGCGGTACCGGACCAACCTTCAAAGGCACCCGCTGCGTACATGCCATCACCTGCCACGGTGATGTTGTCGGCCAAGACCGTCAAAGTCGCCGCATAGGTGGCCGCACCGCAAGGGTTGCAGCTTGCGTAGCAATGCACAGGGTGGCTGTAATCAGAGGTCGGGACATCGAAACCGCGGTTGGTATCACCGGGGTACTGACAATCTCCAGGAACAGTCTCCTCGAAGCCCCAAGCCGTTCCATTCATCCACTTGTACTGAACGTTGGTGCCAGGAGCAGCGTTGAAGCTGTAGGACCAAGTGCCGTCACCATTATCGGTGGCCAGGGTAGAACCCGGAGACCAACCTTGGAATGAACCCGCAACGAAGACTCCAATGGGGTTGACCTCCTCTTCGCTCATGTCCACCGTGATGGTCACCATCACGCTGTCGGGGCCGGCACCACAGGGGGTGCATGTATCATAGGTATCGGCAATATTGCCGTCGGTCACCATCCACTGGCGGTTGGCGTAGTTGGCGTAGTCCGTAACCGGGGCGCAATCTGCGCCATCCACCATGTCTTGGATCAGGTTTTCCTGCACACTGTTGACCACCCAGAGGTACTCCATGGTCTCACTCGGAGCGGGATCAAACGTCACCTCCCAAAGGCCGGACGTTCCGTTGACAGTGGCCTCCGGACCACCAGCGGGGTCCCAGCCCCACCAAGGGCCTGTCAGTCTTACGGACGTCACATCGGCAACACCACTGCAGCTCACGTCCAACGTGGCCAAGAGGGGCTCGGTGGGCGGAGCGGAGCAGGATCCGTCCGTGCTGCACTCGGCGAAACACGTTGAAATGGTCGTATCCGAGACGATGTTCACCAGTTGGCGGTCGTTGAAGTTGGCCGGATCACCACAGGGAAGCCCGGAGAGGTTTTCCTTGCAGGAGTAGTCGGTGCAGGCGCCATTGGCAAACGTGTAGAAGCCGGTGTAGCCTGAGTCGAGATCCAACGTAATCGTCCAGATGTCGTCTCCGTCCGTGTCGGACATGGGGTTCGTACCCGGCGCACCAAAGTCAGCACCACCTGCCAAGAACACGCCTTCGGGCGAGGTGGCCTGGTTGGCCATGTTGACGTTGAGGGTCACGGAGACCGTTGTAGGATCGACGGGATTACCTCCGCCGCTTTCACAGGTGTCGCATGAGTTGTAGCATACCACGTCGAGGGTAGCATCCGCAGTAACAATGATGGAACGGTTGGTGAAACCATCGATCGTGGACGTGCAGGACTCGCCGCCGGCGAATTCCTCCTGTGCCGTCCATCCGTCCAAGGTAAACTTGTATTCCAGGGTGTCTGCGGGAACACTTGCAGTCAAGGTGTAGATGTTACCTCCTGCAGAAGCCATAGGAGCGCAAGGACCACACCACCCGTTGAAGCTTCCGTTGAGGTTGACCGTGCCATAGCTGCCCGTGTAATCGCTCATATCCACTTGGAACGTGACGTTGTATTGGCAAGAGCCATCATCGTAATCGGCCGCACCATTGTAGTTGTTCGCTCCGGAATCGAGACATCCTCCTACACCTGCGGTGTTCTGCTCGTCACACGTTCCGCAGAAGTCGAAGCATTGAACAGCGAGTACCGTATCTGCTACTCCGAGGTTGAAACCGCGGTTTCCGAAAGCATCACCGGGTATGAAGTCACATGCCGTGCCGCCGATGTTCTGCTCGTCTCCGCCCCAGGCGTTGATCATGTACTTAAACTCGTACCCTTGGCTGGGGGCGAGTGCCATGTCCACCGTGTAGACATTGTCTCCATCTGAATCGTCCATGGCCGTGCAGGGACCGCACCATCCGTCAAAAGATCCCGTGACGTAAATGGTCTCTCCACCGGTCAAACCGGCGTTGGACATGTCCACCTGGAAGGTGACGATCGGCTCGTAGGATGGTGTCTCACAGGAACCATCCGTAGTGCACTGGCTGAAGCAAGTGCTGATGGTCGTGTTCTCGGTGATGTTGCTCAAGAGACGATCACTGTAGGGACCATCCGCACAGGGCTGACCGTTGATGTTCTCCTTGCAGCTCCAGTCGCCGCAGTTGCCGTTCAAAAAGGTGTAGTTCCCCGTGTAACCAACCGCCACAGGCATGGTGATGGTCCAGATGTCGTCACCGTCGGTGTCGCTCATCGGATTGTCTCCGGCTACGCCAAAATCAGCGCCGCCCGCCAGGAATACACCATCTGGCGAAGTGGTCTCATTGGCCATGTTCACATTGAACGTGACGTCCACCGTAGAGGGACCTGCCGCTTCCACGATGATGGTTCCCACCATGCCCTGGGCCGCGTGTGAGCCGATGCTGCAGTCGTAAGTGTAGGTTCCGGGGGTGTTCAATGTCACCGTGCCCATGCAGACACCGCCTACCGAGCCGCTGTTGGCCCCGAGGGAGAAATCCTCCGGGTTGCCAAAAGACGTTCCCGTTTGGGTATCTGTCACGCCGTTCACATTGTGAAATCCGCCTTCATTGAGAAAGGCGATCGATTCACCAGCGGTGACAGTCAGCGTTGAGGGATTGTAATAATAGTTGCCTGCGAGCACGGTGTGGTCTGCACCGGTGCAGTCTTGAGCCTGAATTGAGCTGTAGCAGAATACAGCGAGGCTGAGCAGCAAAATATTGCGCATTGGGTTTGGGTTACAGTTTGGTTCTTTCCAAGAACGAGCAATATAGTCCGAGAAGGTGTACTTCATACACCAAGTGCATATTCTTGGGAATAACTTGGGTATTATCAGGAAGCAATGGCCATTTAATGGTTGTGTACCATCCGTCAATACAGCGGCACAGTCTTTTTCGAAATGGACCTCGACGTTTACAAATTTGCCTCCACCAAACCGTCTGAACGCAAGTCTGAACGCCGAATGAAGAGGTTGAGTAGGCCGGCAATGATCAAACTTATACCTGCCAGCACCATGGTCTGAATCACGTCTTCTCCCAAAAATGTTTTGTACGCCCAGTTGATTCCGCCCAGGGCAGCTGCAATCTGTGGGATGACAATAAACATGTTAAACACGCCCATGCCCACGCCCATTCGATCGGCGGGAATGGCCCCGGAGAGCATGGCATAAGGCATACTCAATATGCTGCCCCAAGCGATGCCGATCAACGCGAAACTCCACTTCAGGTTGCCAGCGGTTTCAGGTGTCCAGAGTACCATGGTCAGAAAGCCCACCCCGCCGAGCGTCAGGCTCGCCAAGTGTATCAACCTCTGGTCTATGCCTCGGCGGCTCGTCCATACTGAGAGAAGCAGCGCAAAAACCATGCTGCTCAGGCCATACACCCCCATGGCGCTCGAAACGGCGTTGGCCGCCTCGTTGTACGCGGCACTCAACACATTGAAGTCCTCCACACCATCCTGGGGCAAGGCAGCCGCAAAAACATGCTCAGTGAGCGCAGGGGTAGCAAAAGACCACATGGTGAAAAAGGCGAACCAACTGAAAAACTGGACCGCACCCAACTTGACCATGACACTCGGCATCCGCGCTATGAATGCGGAAATTTCCAAAGCGCCTGCGAACAGTCCGCGCTTTTCTGCCCGCTCAAGTTCAAATGCAGCCATGTCAGCCGGAGGTTCTTCTGTCGTCTTGAATACGGTGTAGAGAATGCTCGTCATGAATACGAAAGCACCTACCGCAAAGGAGACGTAAACGCTTTGGGGAATCTCACCCGCTCCGGCTTCATTTGATACGCCCATCGCGGTGACGAACCAAGGAAGGTTGGAGGCCACCCACGTTCCAATCCCAATGATCAAGGTCTGCAACACAAAGCCGTAGCTCCGCTGCTCCTCAGGCAGTTTGTCGGCCACCAATGCCCGGAACGGTTCCATGCTAATGTTGATGCTCGCATCCAAAATCCAGAGAAAGCCTGCCGCCATCCACAACGCAGAACTATATGGCATGAAGAACAAGGCCAGCGAACTGAATACCGCGCCGAGCAGGAAGTATGGCCGCCGTCTGCCCCACCGCGGATGCCAGGTCCTGTCGCTGAGATAGCCGATTATGGGCTGCACCAACAGCCCTGTCAATGGTGCTGCAATCCACAGCATCGGGATCTCGTCCTTGGATGCTCCGAGCGTTTGAAAAATCCGAGACATGTTGCCCCCTTGGAGGGCAAAGCCGAATTGGATGCCGAGAAACCCGAAACTCATGTTCCAGATTTCCCAAAAGGAAAGCCGTTTGGTGTTCATTGCCTCAAATTGAAATGCCCCCGACCAATGGCCGGAGGCATCAAAAGTAATTCAGGTCTGTGCCGGCCTGCAATCAGGGGCAGGTGCTGTCGAAACTCGAAAGGAAGTCCACGAGGTCGGCAGCGCCGATCAGGCCATCACCAGTGGTATCAAACGGACATGACGAGCCTGTGGTGAACGTGCACGTGCCGTCGTCAATGGTCATGGTGTCGTCATAATTGTCCGCGTCTGCATATGTGCAACCCGCGCAGCTTTCGTAATCGCAATCACCTGAGTCTGTATTGGCGCTGGCGTCATAATTACAAGCATAGGCGTCCAAACAACCATTGATTGGCGCGCTTTCTCCATCGGTAATGACCGCGTCGTCAGAGTCCGCCTCTCCTCCACCTCCACTTTCCGAGGAAATGCTGGAATCGTCCGTGAAGTCTTGTCCGGTGATGCTCCGCTCAGCAGAAGCATTCTCTGCAGTGTAGGTCAAACCCGCTTGGAAGAAGAAACTCTCCCCCAAAGGCATGGTGACCCGTGCAATGCGAACCGCATTGGCACAACCCGGACGGTTCAATAATTCCTCGCACCTGTTGGTTGGCTCACCCCCCGTTTCTCCGACGATCTCCCACCCCAGCGTATCTCCGTCAGCCGCCAGCAATTCGCTGTCAAACTCAGTGGCAGAGGAAACGGCTGCCGTGTCAAAGCCGATGGCTTGAAGTGCCGGCCCCGAACCAATGGTGCCCCCAATGGTAAACCACGAATCAGCCAAGCAGTCTCCATTGAAGTATTCCGCGCCGTCCACCTCTACAGAGGCATCCATATAATGCGGCATCCAGACGTCGCAGCTCGCGGACTGGTAAACAGCGCTAAACGGCTCGATGCGCAAGCGGGTTTCTCCATTTTTGACACCGAGTACCCGCTTCAAACGGATGGCGTCGGGTGGCAACAATGCATAGACCTCATTGGTATAGGTGCCAGCAGGAGCCCCAGCACCGTTGTAATTCGTACTGATGGGGGCTATGGCCAGGATACCCGCGAAGACACAATCGGAATCATCCGAGATGATGGCGCTGGCGTTATAGTTGGTGGCCTCCGGATTGGTGCACCCCGCGCAGGACAGGTATTCACATATGGCCTCGGTCTGAATCTGTGCTTCGGGGTCGTAGTTACACGCTGCGGGATTAGAGCATCCTCGGCACGACAAAAACTCACAGTTGTCTTCAGTTGTCGGCACTTCAGGATCAAAGTTGCACGCCAATGGATTGCCACAGCCTTCCTCAGCCGAGCCCACGTCCTCGATACAGTTCCCATCCTCATCTGGGATGGTCAAATTCGGGTTGGTGTCATCGCAATCAATGGGCTGATAAGCATAAGCTTCCCCAAATTCAGAACAGTTGATATTGAAAGGAGACCCAATCAAATCCGTCGTGTCTGCACTGCGGTAATTGTCGTTGTCAACGTCCCTAAAGCAAGTCTCGGCCCCATCGCAGTTTCCATCGATGCCGTCACCGACCAAATCCATCGGATTGCCCGGATATGCCAGCGCCGTGCCGTCGTTGCAATCCCCGCCTTGTGTGGCGTATCCCGGTCCTCCTCCGCAGAGTTCTACAGGGGTCGTACCGTAACCATCTCCATCATTGTCCACATAAAACGTTGATGGATAAACACATTCGCACGGAGCTCCAATCATGAATGTCTCAATGTCCCACTGATCATCTCCAAATTGACCTTCCGGAAAGACCTGGATGTTGATGTTGCCAGAAAGCACGCCATCTGTAGTGAATTGTCCGAGCAGCACCCTGCCCGTCGTGTCCGGATAGCCGTTGGCATCGCCATTGAGCACATACCACGCTCCGCCTACAGCATCATCCATGGCCACGTTGCCCCCACCGTTGAATGAAACATCCCAAGCCTGAGCAGGAGAGGTGACGTATGAAACCGCGGCTTCTCCCTCGGCCGTGTTGGGAACAGCTTCGATACCGATCGAAACCCAGCTGTCATATGCAAGTGAAGGAAATGTGGAGTACAGCGTCGGGAAGATGCCATTGGGCGTGGTTCCGCCCAATGCATCCTGATAAAAACTGGTGGTCGTCTCGATGGCCAATGGGTATTCGGCATCACCGAAAACGGCCGAAACGAAATCCATGGGGTGAGCCGAAACGAAATACAGCCTGTAGGTGGTCATCCCCGATAAAGGCCCTTCACCGTGCACATAGACCGTATCCAATTCCAAACAGTATGGCCCCGCAGTTGGATTGTAGTTGCAAGCGGATTCATCCAGACAAGCCTGTCCAAAGACTTGACTTGCGCAAAAGCACAGCACTAATGCCAAAAAACGATCGAAGCGGATACGGAATGGGTTCATTGTGTGATAGTTGGGATGACTCAATATAGCGAGTCCATCAAATAATCAGCGCTGATATTCGTCATTATCCCCATCCGCACCCACGAATAGAATGTAATGCAGACCCTGCCTACATGGATTCCGGAAACCAATACAGTTGGACATTAGCGCTTAACTGGCCTTGTTTATTCTCCACATGGTTGTCCATATAAAGAAAGGAATACCAAAAGGTCAGCGGATCCGATCAGACCGTTGTCATCGGTATCAAACGAACAGCTTCCGCCTCCATCGCAATCAAATTCGCAGGACCCATCATCCAAATCAGCATCGGCATCATAGTTCGTGGCATCCCCATAGGTACATCCTTGCGTTCCTACAATCAGGAATTCGCACGTCCCATTGTCTTCCGTCGCATTGGCGTTGTAATTCTGCGCATCTGCATCGGTACAACCTGAAATCTGGCATGAACCATCGTCATCTGTGGCGGCGGGATTGTAATTGTCTGCGGTGGGGTCCGTGCAACCAGGCACTTCATTTTCATCGCAAATGCCATCTTCATCAGCATCGTTGAGACAATTGCCGTCGCAATCCACAATATTGTTCGGGTAGTCTACAGGGTACTCACAGAGCGTATCATCAATGATTACGGCCTGTGGGTTGTAGTTGCAGGCTTCGGCATCCGAGCAGCCTGCGCAGCTCAAGAAATCACAAGACCCATCATCAAAGTCAGCGGCGGGATCGTAGTTGCAGGCACCGGCATCCGTGCAGCCCGGTGTCACAACAGGGAAAGTCAATGTTGTCCCCGTCACTTGAATGTTTGTCCCAGCAGAATTGCGGTATTGGATGTTGAGCAAAATGTCCACGATGCCATCTGTGGTGAATTGTCCGAGCAAAACCCGACCATCATCATCTGGGAAGGCCGCAGGCTCCAAATTGGGCAAGATGTACCATGTGCCCCCCACAGGGTCGTTCACTTCGATATTGCCTCCCGCCTCGAAGGCCAAAAAGTCAATGCCGATGAAATCAACAGACCCCGTATTGTCATCGGAACCGATGGTCACCCATGAATCGTATGCCAAATTGGGGAAGGAGGGAAACAGGATGGGATTGATGGTGTTTGATAACGAACCACCCAATACATCTTGGTAGAACGAACCTGTTGTCGTGATGCTGAGCGCAGTATCCTGCAAGCCGTACACGGCCACAACTTGAGCGCCGGGGTCCGCCAAATTCGCGTAGACCCGATAAGTATCGAAGCCTGCCGCTGTGGTGTTTTCTGCTACGAGCTCATAAGAGAGGCCTTCAAAGTCGGTCTGCTCATAGCCCACGGAAATACCGGTCTCGTTGAAGACGTTGAGGTTTTCATCGCGCCACTGAATGTTGCACAGCATGTTCCACCCTCCCGTTGTGGTCAACTGGGCGAGCAGCACGCGGCCGTCTGCATCAGGTTGCGCTTGGACTTGGTTTGGCGTCACAAAGACACTGCCGCCTACACCATCATTGACGAAGAAATCGCCCCCGTTCTCAAATGCGAGAGAAGCCGAAGACCAGGCAGCGCCGCCAACGGCACCAATGTTGCTCGGCAGGCTGCTGTCCTCCTGCCCCAGCGTGATCCAAGAATCATAGATCAGATTTGGAAAAGAAGCGTAGAGCAGCGGATTGATGGATTCAGGGGTGTAGTTCCCAAATGCGTCCTGGTAAAAACCGGCCGTCGAGGTGATGGACAAGGCAGAAGGCGCTTCTGCATACAAAGCCTGGGCGATGTCCGTCGGGTTGTCAAAATTGGCGTAGACCCTGTAGGTGGTGCCCACAGACGACGTGGCCACTGTTTCGTAGGTCAATCCTGTGAATTCAGCTTTAGAGGTGAAACCCAACAGGAGCAAGGACGCCGCAATGCATAAACGGCGTAGAGGAAAGTACTTTGGCATGGTAACCTGAAGATACGAACCAACCCCTGCGCGAGCCGCAGACCAAGAGGTGATTTTTGTCACTGCTGTCCTACAGCAACTTGCGCAGCGCCTCGGATCCGGGTGTCCAACGCTCTGACGCCCCCTCCTTGTCTAGTTGCTGCGCCAATGCTTTGCCCAACTCAACGCCCCATTGGTCAAAGCTGTATATGTTCCAAAACAGCCCTTCGAGGAAAATTTTGTGCTCGTGTGCAGCAATCAAACCGCCCAAAGAGAAGGCGTCCAGCGCATCGCCCAACATGAAGGTCGATGGGCGTCCTCCGGGGAAACTCCTGTGCGGTGCCACGGCCTCGATGCGCTCCTTCTGCCCCCCCGCAGCTGCCATTTCAGCTTGAACAGAGGCCAGCCCCCTGCCCATGCAAAAGGCTTCGGATTGGGCCAGGGCATTGTTGAGCAACAAGCGGTGCATATCACTGTCTGACCCCATAGGTTGCTTGAATGCAATAAAATCCACGGGGTGTGCCTGCGTACCCTGGTGAAGCAACTGATGGAAGGCATGCTGCCCATTGGTCCCCGGCTCACCCCACACCACGGGGTGTGTGGCCCATGAAACGGGGAGGCCATCGCGTCCAACCGCCTTTCCATTGGATTCCATTTCCGCCTGCTGGAGATAGGCCGGCAACCGGTGGAGCGCTTGCGCATATGGCAAAACAGCCCGACTGGTATGCCCCATGAAATTGACATTCCAGATTTCAATGAGCGCCAAATGCAAAGGCACATTGCGGTCGGCATCGGCTTCAACAAAATGCCGGTCCATGGCCCTCGCCCCGTCGAGCAAAGCGCGGAACGCTGCGGCGCCAGAACCTAAGGCAATGGCCAACCCCACAGGGCCCCACAGCGAGAACCGCCCCCCGACCCAATTGTCGAATCCAAAGACCCGCCCCTCGGCGATGCCCATGTCCGCTGCACCGGGTACGTTGGATGTCACAGCCGCGAGGTGATGTCCGGCTGATGCCCCGAGCCCGAACTCCAACCACGCCAACGCCCGGCGCGCATTGGCCATGGTTTCCTGCGTGGTAAACGTCTTGGACACAATGACCACAAGGGTTCTGGCCGGATCCAATCCTGCCAACGCCATGTCCAAATGAAGGGGGTCTACGTTGCTGACAAAGCGCACCTCCAGTGGCGATCCTTCCTGCATGCGCGCAGCGGCGAGCGCTTCGTGCACCATGACTGGCCCCAGATCGGAGCCGCCAATGCCGATGTTGACCACGTGGGTAAACCGCGCACCATCGGTTGCTGGATACCCCCCAGACCTCACTGCATCTGCGAAGTCAAGAAAGGCCTCGCGGGTGGCCACAACCTCCGGCATAACCGGCTTTCCGGCAAAGGCGAAACCGTCTGAAGGCGCGCCCCTCAGCGCCATATGAAGGACCGCTCGCCCCTCTGTGCTGTTGATGATACCGCCACTGAATTGCGCGTCCCGCGCGCCTTTCCAATCCGCTTCTTCCGCCAGCGACTTCAGCGCGGACCAGGCATCTCCATCGATGCACTGTTTGGTGAAATCAAACCGCCAGCGCAGGCCTTCGGGCTCCAACACCCAACGCTCCACGCGGCCTTCCTCTTGCTGAAGGCGCTGCAGTCCTTTTTGCTGAAGCCGGTCTGCTTGCGACTGGATAGAAAACCGCTCCGCGGACCGCGCAAAATCAAAAGGAGAAAGCCCGCTTTCGTTCATGGATGCTGGCTCTCAGCCTTTGTTGCGGCCCAAACAGTTCAGGTCGTCAAACGCCTGTGTCAACCGCTGGACGAAATACTGCTCACCTTGCCGCAACCAAACGCGCGGGTCGTACCGCTTCTTGTTGGGCTGATCGGCACCATCGGGATTGCCTATCTGAGACTGCAAGTATGGCGACCACTCCCCCACGTAATCCCGCACGCCGCTGAGGTAAGCCCACTGCATGTCGGTGTCGATGTTCATCTTGACGGCACCGTATGAGATGGCTTCCCGAATCTCATCGACGCTGCTGCCCGATCCTCCGTGGAAGACGAAGTTCACCGGACGTGGACCTGTGCCGTGCTTGGCAGAAATGTGCTCCTGGCTGTTCTTGAGGATCACTGGAGTCAGCTCCACATTGCCTGGCTTGTACACGCCATGTACGTTTCCAAATGCTGCCGCCACTGTGAATTGCGGACTCACGGCGCCGAGCTGTTCAAAAGCGTAGGCGACTTCTTCGGGCTGCGTGTAGAGGTGCTTGGCATCGAGGTCTGTATTGTCCACGCCATCTTCTTCGCCACCCGTAACGCCCAATTCGATTTCAAGGAACATGCCCAAAGGCGCCATGCGCTTCAAATACTCCACGCATGTGGCGATGTTCTCTTCGATGGGCTCTTCGCTCAGGTCAATCATGTGCGAGGAAAACAAGGGCGCACCATGAGTGGCGTGGTGCTGCTCTCCGCGGTCCAGCAGCCCATCAATCCAGGGCAACAGTTTCCGAGCGCAGTGGTCTGTGTGCAGCACGACGGGAACGTCATATGCACGGGCCATTTCATGCACATGCAGTGCTGCAGAAACGCTGCCGTGCACTGGCCCTGCTTGATTGTTGAGCTTCAGGGATTTGCCGGCATAAAAAGCCGCTCCACCGTTTGAAAGCTGCACGATGACTGGAGAGCCCACAGAAGCTGCAGTCTCGAGCGTGGCATTGAGTGAATTCGTGCCGATGATGTTGACTGCGGGCAATGCGTAGCCTTTGGCCTGCGCATCATCAAAAAGGGCATCAACTTCCTCACCGTGGAGTACGCCTGAACGAAAATTGGACATGAATCGAACCTAAAATTTATGGAACGCAAGGTACCCCCTTGCGCCCTCAACAAGCAATCTCAAGAAGCCTGTTTTACAGGGTCTGCCTCCGCTGCATTCACAGCCCTGACCCGAGGGAGCGCAACAGCTCTTTTTCGCTGAATGTCAATGCGGTAGATGCCATTTTGGCCTGTTCTGACCAAGGGCTTTCAGGAAAAGACGTCACCAGCTGACCGTAAGCCTTGAGCGCACCGACCGTATCGCGCAGTGCGGTTTCCCTCACAAAACCAATCCTGAACATGGCTTCAGGCGCAAACCCCGTGCGCGGATAGCCTTCGACCACATCCAACCATTGACTCACCGCCTTTTCCGCATCACCCCTGCCCTGCAGCAAATCCGCCCGCCGCATCAGATAGACACCAGAGAGGCTGTCACCATGGTTGACATTCGCATAGGCCGCATAAGCACGCAGCAATCGGCTCACTTCCTCCTGCACCTCCTCAGCAGCCCAGTCGACATCGGCTTCGCGCTTTAACCGGTTGGAAAAAACCACTTCAGCGCCGGCCACGTCCGCGGCCAGGTCACGATGGGCTTCCTCCCCTCGACTCGGGCCTGAGCACCCTGCACATGTGATGGCCAAAAAGACCCCGAAAACCCGGCGGATGGCGCTCCTCATCGGCCTTTTCTTGCGGGATGACGCATGGGGTAATCCGAAGGAACTTTCCCCACCGCGATGTCCTTCAATTTGCTTTGAAGCATGGCTTTTCTGAGGGGTGATGCGTAGTCGGGGATCATGACACCATCCAAGTGGTCATTTTCGTGCTGCACAATGCGCGCCGCGATTCCAGAGAGCGACTCTTCGCGCAACACCCACCCTTCATCATAGTATTCCACTTTGACCGAAACGGGACGGGTCACCGGCTCTCGCACACCGGGGATGGAGAGGCAGCCCTCCTCCATGGCACACTCATCGGCACTTTCATCGAACAACACGGGATTGATCATGACCCTTTTGAAGTCTTTGCAGCCCGCATCACCCTCTTCTCCTTCGCCGAATGGCGAACCATCCACGACGAACATTCTCAATGACTGCCCGACCTGTGGAGCCGCCAACCCAACGCCTTCTGCGCGGTACATGGTTTCCCACATATTGGCAATCAACGCGTCCAGGCCCTCCATGCCCTCTTCTATGTCTTGGGCCTCCTTCCTCAAGACGGGGTCACCGTATGCGACTACCGGTAGAATCATTGTGCAAATTTGCGCCATTCAGCGGATTTGGCCCGCTCCCCCCGCTACCTTTGCTGCATGACGGATTCACCACGTCCTCTCGACCGGATCGAGGACGCCATCGAAGACATCAAAAATGGCAAGGTGGTCATCGTTGTGGATGACGAAGACAGGGAAAATGAAGGCGACTTTGTCGCTGCCGCGCGATTCGCCACGCCCGAGATGATCAACTTCATGGCCACAGAAGGCCGGGGACTGATATGCGCCCCCTTGGTGGAAGACCGTTGCGAAGCATTGGACCTTGAACTGATGGTGAGCAGAAACAATGCCGCTTATGAAACGCCGTTTACGGTGAGTGTCGACCTGGTTGGGGATGGTTGTACCACAGGGATTTCAGCCTCAGACCGGTCCAAAACGATACAGGCGCTCATCAACCCCGCCACCCGCCCTGCGCAGCTCGGACGGCCTGGCCATATTTTTCCGCTGAAAGCCCGCAAAGGTGGCGTGCTCAGGCGAGCGGGCCACACGGAAGCCGCCATCGACCTGGCCAGGCTTGCCGGACTGGAACCAGCCGGCGTGATTGTCGAAATCATGAATGCGGATGGCACCATGGCCCGGCTTCCACAATTGCTGGAGATGGCCGACAAATGGGACATGAGGATCGTGTCCATAGAGGACCTCATCGCCTACCGCATCGCGCATGACACGCTCATCCACCGCACCGGACAACGCCAGATTGAAACCACTTTTGGCTCCTTCGAATTGAGGACCTACCGCCAAACCACGAGCGATAGAGAACACTTCGCCTTGATCAAAGGGTCATGGTCACCCGACGCCACCGTTCCCGTCCGGATGCACGCCAGCCAGCCCCACTTGGACATCCTCAGTGAGCGCGAAATGGGGAAAGGCCAGACGCTCCATCAAGCGATGACGCGACTGCAACAATTGGAGTACGGGGCATTGGTTTATCTGCAGAAGTCACCAGGCACTTGGGAAGATGCCCTCAGCAACCACAGCAGCGCAGAGGCAGAAACCCAAGGCGGCAGCGTGAGCGAGGCTGAGATTCTCCGCAAGCAAGGGCGCGCCTTTGGTTTGGGCGCTCAGATTTTGCGGGACCTTGGGATTTCCAAACTGCAACTGATGAGCGACACCGCCGTCATCAGCAAGGGCATGACATTGTACGGCCTTGAGATCACGGGGGTCACCCCCACAGTAAAAAAGTGACCGCGGCGCAGGAAGCGCCGTAAATGAGAGAAGCCCGGCTGTACCGGGCTTCTCTCATAAACAATATCGGTTGGCCGAAGCTTACTTCTTGTGCTTGGCGTAACGCGTGCGGAACTTATCGATCCGACCAGCGGTGTCCACAAGGGTATTCTTGCCCGTAAAGAAGGGGTGGCTCGCCGAGCTGACTTCCACCTTGATGACGGGATACTCGTCACCATCCTCCCATTTTTCGGTTTCCTTGCTCTCGGCGCAGCTCTTTCCGAGGAAGCGCCAATCCGCAGTCAAATCCTTGAAGATGACCGTGCGGTAATTTTCGGGGTGGATGCCTTGTTTCATTTGGGAGAACTAATGGGGCGCAAAAGTACAATGGATTCCCCAACCCTACAAAGGGCACACAGAGTGTCGCGGCCGAACCCGAATTCGGCGAATTCATCAGGGCACCGAACATAATCAACAAGCCAAATTGAATAAGATTAGCAACTTACACGCTGTATCAGGCAGGCCCTTGAGATACCTTGCAACGGTTTTAAGTGAGAAGGCTAGCTCCGGCTAGCTGAGCATCAAGTGATAATTTGGTTAAGTAGTCCCGCGGTGAAACGTCACCGCGGGATTTTTCATTTAAAGCCTTCCACATCTGCATGTCGACACATTCCCAGCCGCCTCACAGAGCCTTGGGTCATTCGTTGGAATCTTAGGGTATGCCGCTCAGGAGCACATTGGTTATCGTGTCGCTGTCCCTCGCGCTCGGTTTGGCCATGGCCATTCCTGGGGGCGTCGTGGTGGAGGGACGGCTCGACTCCCCTCCTTCTCCCGGCATGTCTACTGCCTTCACCATAGGCATCACCAAGGGAGGTCTCGAATACTTTGGCAGAATCTTGATCTCCTTGCCGAAAGACTGCCGACTCCGTCCGAAACAGCTCCACGGTGGGGGAATCACCTATGACGAAGAACGCAGTATCGCCGTCATCAGTTGGCTCAAACTCCCTGAGCCGGACCAATTTGAGTTGCTCCTGGACCTTGAAGTTTCCCCCAATGCTGCCCCAGGACCCCGCAGTATTGAATGGGACTTCAGCTTTATCAGAAACAACGACCGGGTCACCCTCCGCCCTGCGCCTTTCCATTTTGAGGTGGTTCCTCAACCGGGGCATTCAACATCGCCAACTGTGGCTGAAACGAGGACATCGGACAGTAATCCTGCGGCGGTAGCACCCTTACAGACAGGCGTCTTTCCTCAAGCATTACGCAGCATCACACCCTTGCGGGACGGTGGCGCTGAAGTCCGGATCACCATCTCGAACCTGCCCGAAGGCGGCTTCGTGAAATTGGTGGAAAAGATGCCCCAAGGATGCGCCGTTGAAGTCGTCTCAGGAGGCGGCAGTGTGTCTCAGATCACCGGTGAAGAAGCCCGATTTCTGTGGTTCGACTATCAAAAAGCAGGCTCGCTCATTTATCAAGTCAAACACTGCTCTTTATCCAACTTCGGTTCTATTATCGGCGTATTATCATTCATTGAAGGTGACAATCCACGTGAAATTGACGTAATTCAGATTGAAGGAGAATTGCCAACCGTTCCAATCCCCCCTGATCTTGCCACATCTGGGGGTGATGTGAGCTTTGGAGTACAAGTAGCTGCAACGAAAAAAGCGGTGGTTACCGATTATTTCAAACAGCGGTTGGACTTTCGCCTTCCACTGTCAATGGAGGAGGATGCAGGTTGGGTGAAATACCTGAATGGTAGTTTCACTGATTACCGCGAGGCGAGAGACCACAGAGAGGCCATAAATGCGCGCCATGCGTTCATCGGTCCGTTCGTGGTAGCTCGGAAAAGAGGGCGTCGCATTTCTGTCCAAGAAGCTTTGATGCTGACTGGTCAAGAATGGAGACCCTGACATTGACAGATGAAATAAGGACCAAGGATAAGATGAGCAACGAGTCATCCATACGCAAACCAGAGCACTTGCCACCAGACGCTGGATGGACAGTGTGCATGAGGGGCTTTCGCTCTTGGTTGCAATTGGAGCGTGGATTGAGCTCCAATTCCGTAGAGGCGTATTTGAGGGACGTACAGCGTCTGGCGTTTTTTGCCCAAAACCTCGCCTCTCCTGTTTTTGAACCCGCTGGCTTTGAAACCCTTCATGTGGACGCCTTTGTAGCGCAACTCTACGATGAGGGATTGAGCCGCAACAGCCAGAGCCGCATCCTCAGTGGCGTTCGGAATTTCTGCAAGTACCTGTTGCTCGAAGGCATCTTGGAGCGCGACCCTCTGGAATTAATGGATTCTCCACGTCCAGAGCGGAAGCTTCCAGACGTGTTGAGCATCGGTGAAATCGAAGCCATCATTGAAGCCATTGATTTGGCGAGAAAAGAAGGCATCAGGAACCGGGCCATTCTTGAAACCATGTACAGCTGTGGCCTGCGGGTCTCAGAAGTGGTGGGCTTGAGGTTGAGCTGCATCGACGAGGTCGATGGTTTTGTCAAAGTCATCGGCAAAGGCAACAAGGAGCGCATCATCCCGATCGGTGAAATGGCCTTGAACACCATTGCCCGCTACGTGGAGGAGTACCGCAGGTTTGTGGAAATCGAATCTGGTTACGAAGACACCCTCTTCTTGGGCCGCAGGGGCCGTGAGTTGACGCGTCAAATGGTGTTTACCATGTTGCGCCGCACTGCGCACGAAGCGGGAATCAGAAAGCAAGTCAGTCCCCACACTTTCCGGCATTCTTTCGCAACCCACCTGATGGAGAGCGGAGCAGACATCCGTGTGGTGCAAGAGATGTTGGGGCACAGTTCCATCAGCACAACGGAGATCTACACCCATCTGGATCAGAACTTCCTGAGGGAACAGATGAACCGCTTCCACCCAAGAAGCGTCAAAGCATAATGCACCGCTCAGCCTGTTGGCTGCATTTGCTCCTTTTTTTCACCTGTGGCGCTGCGCCGCAAACAGACACTGGCCCTGATTGCTGTGGACAGGATGGCCTGTCCGATTCCCTTTTTCAAACCCACGTTTATTCCATCAACGGCGCGGACACCTTGATGCTGGACTTGCGGATGCCGGTGCGCAAAGTGCCCGGCTCGCCCGGCGTAATTTTTCTTCACGGTGGTGGGTTCAGCCAAGGGCAACGCGACAGAGGGCCACATGTGCAACTCTTGGATACGCTGTGCGCCAAGGGGATTGTATCTGCCAGTATTTCCTACCGGCTGACCATGACTGGGAAGGGTTTTGGATGTCAAGTCCCCGCCCTTGAGAAGCAGGGCGCTGTGGCCACTGCAGCGGAGGATCTGAATGCCGCGCGTTCCTGGCTGGAGCTCGCCGATCCCCGACTGCCCAAATCCTGGATCGCCATGGGAAGCAGTGCAGGGGCCGAAGCCGCCATGTGGGCCGGTTATGGTTTGGCAGAGAACCGCTATGCGGGTGTGGTGGCTTTTTCAGGAGCCATCGCGGACTCGGCGGCCGTGGATGCCTCTGCCCCGCCCTTTTTTGGCGTGCACGGCACATGCGATGAGGTCGTGCCTCCAAACCAAGCCATACACAGACGTTGCGGTGCTGAAGACCCCGGTGCCTGGGCGCTATGCGGCGGAATGTGTTGGGCGGAGCGCATGGCGGCACAAGGACGGCCTGCCCACTTTCATGGCTACTGTGGAGGAGACCACGCCGTTTGCAATGCTGCGATGACCGACTCCGCGCTTACAGCGGCATTGATCGCCTGGATTGTTCAACCTGAATTGCACACCTCGCAGTTCCTCGGCATGAAAACTGAGGGCGGGATTTTCGCTGAAAATCAGGACTGCCCCCCTTGCCAATAAAGGGGCCCGGCCGGAACACGGTCCATGCGCCAATGGTCCACCGCCCAAGAAAGAATGGATGAGACGCCCGCCGAGGCTTGAATCTCACCTGCGCCGCCCGCTGGCAGCTGGCCGAGCAGCTGCAATGCCTCCATGAGTAAGTATGGCGCGCGATCCACTTCCAATGGTTCGGCCAAGGTTTGCTTGCTCCATTTCTGCCCTGCTGCATTGACAAGGAGCGGCAGGTGTCCCCAATGACCCGCTTCGCGGCCAGCACCCAAAACATCCCACAAGGCCATCTGCCCCGGAGTACTGTCCATCAAATCTGCCCCTCTGACTACGGCGTTGACCCCTTGATCCACGTCGTCCACCACCACGGCCAACTGGTAAGCCCAAAAACCATCTGCCCTGCGCACCACGAAATCATCCAACATCTCTTGACCTGCGGACTGTGGGCCCTGGATTTCGTCTTGCCAGTGAATCGTTTGCTCTGGCATGATGAAACGGTAAGACCTCGCATCCTGCCCCCCGGGGATACCCTGCTTACAAGTGCCCGGGTAGACAGCGTGATCGGCGAGCATTTTTCGCGTGCAGGCGCAACCGAACGCACGCCCCTCCGCAATCAGCATTTCCAATGCATCCGCATACGCCTCCTGGCGTTTCGACTGGTAGCGCACGCTTCCATCCCAAGTCAGGCCAAAGCCCTCCAAGGTGCTCAGGATGTCATCCGCCGCTCCCGGCACTTCCCTGGGAGGATCGAGGTCCTCCATGCGCACCAGCCACTGCCCCCCTCGGTGGCGCGCATCGCACCACGACGCCAAAGCGGCAATGAGGCTGCCCATGTGCAACCGCCCCGTAGGAGACGGCGCAAAGCGGCCGACATAGCCGCTGCCCTGCATCAACGGACCAGTTTGCGGTACTTGATGCGCTTGGGGCCTGCATCGCCCAGGCGCTCCTTGCGGTTGGCCTCGTATTCACTGTAAGTGCCCTCGAACCAAACCACCTGGCTGTCGCCTTCGAACGCCAGAATGTGCGTGCAGATCCTGTCCAAGAACCAGCGGTCGTGCGATATGACCACCGCGCAGCCCGCAAAGCTCATGATGCCCTCCTCCAAAGCGCGGAGGGTGCCTACATCAATGTCGTTGGTCGGCTCGTCCAGCAGCAGCACATTCGCCTCGGTTTTGAGGGTCATGGCCAAATGCAAGCGGTTGCGCTCGCCTCCCGACAGCACGCCACATTTCTTTTGTTGGTCTGAACCGCCAAAATTGAACTTGGAGACATACGCCCTGGAATTCACCAGGCTGCCGCCGATATCCAGCTGCTCATTGCCTCCGGAGACGACCTGCCAGACTGTTTTCTCGGGGTCGATTTCCTTGTGGCGTTGGTCCACGTAACCGATTTCCACAGAATCTCCAAAATCCACTGCACCCGCATCGGGCTGCTCCAGGCCCATCATCATGCGGAACAAGGTGGTTTTTCCTGCGCCATTCGGTCCGATAATGCCCACAATGCCCGCAGGGGGCAGCGAAAAATTGAGGTCTTCGATGAGCAAACGGTCGCCAAAGGCCTTTTGCAGGCCCGTCACCTCGATGACCTTGTTGCCCAGGCGCGGACCATTGGGGATGGGGATTTCGAGGCGGGCCTCCTTCTCTTTGGTCCCCTCGGCCATCATCGCGTCGTAGTTGTTGAGGCGGGCCTTGTTCTTGGCACGGCGGCCTTTCGGGTTTTGGCGCACCCAATCCAACTCGCGCTCCAACTCTTTGCGGCGCTTGCTCTCGTGCTTTTCCTCCTGCGCCATGCGCGTGGTCTTCTGGTCGAGCCACTCGGCGTAGTTGCCCTTCCAAGGGATGCCTTCCCCGCGGTCGAGCTCCAGGATCCAGCCGGCCACATTGTCCAAGAAGTAGCGGTCGTGGGTCACGCACAACACGGTGCCTTTGTAACGCTCCAGGTGCTGCTCGAGCCAATCGATGGTCTCGGCGTCGAGGTGGTTTGTGGGCTCGTCCAACAACAGGACGTCTGGCGCCTGCAAGAGCAGACGGCACAGGGCGACCCTGCGGCGTTCACCACCTGAGAGCTCCCCGATTTTCTGGTCGTCTGGTGGGCAACGCAAGGCGTCCATCGCAATGTTGAGCTTGGTGTCGAGCTCCCATGCGTCGAGGGCGTCGATGCGGTCTTGAACCTGCCCCTGCCTGTCCATCAATGCCTGCATCTTGTCGGGATCATTCAAGATCTCCTCGTCCATGAACTTGGCGTTGATCTCCTCATAATCCTTGAGCACAGCCACGATTTCCTGTGTGCCCTCCTCGACCACTTCTCTGACGGTCTTGCTCTCGTCGAGCTTGGGCTCCTGGGGCAAATAGCCCACTGTGTAGCCGTCGGCCCAGACAACCTCACCTTGGTAGGCTTCATCCAAACCGGCGATGATTTTCATGACGGTGGACTTACCCGAACCGTTGGTACCGATGATGCCAATCTTGGCACCGTAGTAAAAGGACAGGTAGATGTCCTTGAGGATGTGTTTTCCGGTCGGGGTCGTCTTGTTGACCTTGACCATCGAAAAAATGACCTTCTTGTCGTCGCTCATGGCATCGTTTTGGGCTCCGGAAGGTAATCAGGCCTTGCGGAGCGTGAGTTCTGTGATTTCTGGTGGCATGCCAATGCGGCCGGGAAACCCGAGGAGTCCGAAACCACGGTTGACATGCAGGTGCTGGTTGCCCTCTGTATACAAGCCTCCCCAGCGCTTGTAGCGCAGGCTGCTCGGTGAGAATTTGATGCCCAAGGCGGGGAGCTCGAGCCCCATTTGCATGCCGTGGGTATGGCCTGACAATGTCAATTCAATGGGGGCCTTGTCTCCCATGACGCGCTCCTCCCAGTGCGTCGGGTCATGGCTCAACAACACCGTTGAAAGCGCCAAGTCCGCCTTGTCCATCGCCGCATCCAAATCGCCACTTTGGCGAAAACCCTTGCCCCAAGTCTGCACCCCCACCAGCAAGAGCTGATCCCCTTCTCGCTCGATGACGCGGTGCTCGTTCATCAGCAGGTCAAACCCCATTTCTGCGTGGATGTCGCGAATGCGGCGGCGGATTTTTTCGCGTTCCTCATCCGTTCTGCGGGCGTAGTCGGCATAATCGTGGTTTCCAAGAATGCTGAACTTGCCGTATTTGGCCGTCAGGGATTTGAACCGGTCAATCCAAGGTTCGGCTTCATCACTGTGGTCATTGACCAGGTCTCCCGTAAAACACAAAACATCGGGCTCAAGTGATTGGATGAGGTCTAGTCCGCGCTCCACCGGTCCGAAATCCTCCAAAAAGCTTCCGAGGTGGGCATCCGAAATCTGGACAATGCGCAGGCCATCGAGGCCATCGGGCAACCCCTTCATGGGCACCTCATGGCGGCGCACATGGTATCCGTAGCGCCCACGGGTCATGCCGTAGGCAAAGGATCCGAAAAGCACACCGGCAGCGGCCTGTCCGGTCCAGGAGATAAACGTGCGCCTTGGAATGCCCGGGCGGCTGTCCGTGCTGGTAAACAACCACTGAGCACCAAACCGCAATGATTCGATGATTTCTGTGCCACTCAGCCAAAGTTTTGGCACCAGCAGGCTGATGAGCACGGCATGGGTAAGCAGCAGATATTGGGGGTGATGTTCCCTCCAAATGGGCCAACGAAACACATAAATACCGAACCAAACGAACTGGATGACAGCTGTTGCGAACCACACCCGTCGGACCAGAGGAAACCGGGCATTTGACGACCAGACCCTATGGATGTTGCGCCAGGCGCCCCATTCAATGAGCAACAGGATTCCAAGCAAAATGAGTGCGGACCAAATCATGCGGGCCGTGGATGGCATGGCGCGAAATTAACCCGTGGATACCGGCCATTGGGTGCCGATGTGAAGGTTTGGGAAATGAAACTTGAACGTCAGGCCTCTCCCGTCAAAATAGACCTGGCCTTTTGGGCATTGAAGGCCTCGTCCAGCAGCAAGCTGCCCCCCTGCTCAGGGGTCCGCAATACCAACCAACGGTTGGCCCAACCCGCTTGCTCGACGGCCTCCAGGTCATGGGTTGCCAAGACGACCGATTTTCCAGAAGCGCACCATTTCCCCAAATCATGCATCACCTCACGCCTGCCCACCACGTCCAAAAACGCCGTGGGTTCATCCAGAAGGACCATGGAACCCGCTTGGTTGAAGGCCCTGGCCATCATGACGCGTTGGGCCATGCCATCGCTCAGGGTGTCGAGCTGAACATCGATCCAGTCGGCTATGTCCGCCATTTCAAGCGCAGCTGCCACATCGGATGGACCTGCGCTTTTGCTACCGGCTTCGAGGGCCAGCCCCACAACATCCCCGACCGTCAGAGCCGATCCTCGGGGTGGCGTGGATGCTACGAACGCCATGTGCTCGGCCCTGCGCCCGGGCGACATGGCCCCGACTTCGTGTCCGCCGAGGCTAACCTGCCCGCTGCGCGGGGTCAAGAGCCCCGCCAAAGACCGCAGCAAAGTGGACTTTCCCGCGCCATTGCGTCCCAATATGACCAGGTTGCCGCCTGGAGACAATTCCAGGTTCAGTGGACCTACTCCTGCTGTGGGGTAGACCAATTCGAGGTCGCGCATCACCAGTTGTGCTTCACTCATAGCCTTGCTCCGGTTTTGCCTGCGGAACCAAAGGGGCCCCTTCCCATGATCAACAAAAGCACCACGGGAGCCCCGACCAAGCTCAGTACGGCATTGAGTGGGACGCCCGCCCAGCGCACGACCCCATCGGCAAAGAGGGCCAAAGCCCCTCCGGTCAGCACGACCGACCACAGCATCTTGCTGTGGCGCCCCGAGATCCCCGTGGCCCTGACCAGGTGTGGCGTGGCCAACCCCAAAAAAGCGATGGGTCCACACCAGGCCGTCACCAAGCCGGCAAGCACACCCGCTGTGCCGAGTGCACTCCAGGTCAGTTTACGTTCGTCCACACCCATGGTCCGGGCTGTCAAGGAACCCATGGTCCACATGTCCAATTGACTGCACGTGCGGGCCGTCCATACAATGCTCCCCGAGAGCGCTACCAGGATGAAGACGCAAGATGACCAACCTCCATTGGCGAATGACCCCATCCCCCAATGAACAAAGGCTTGCAATGCCCCCGCGTCGGCGCCTGCCTGCAACACCGTGACCAGTGCGCCCGTCAAGTAGCCCACCATCAAGCCGAAGATCAGCAAGGCCGTCATGGACCTGAACCGCCCCATGACCAAGCCCAACAGCACCATGACGGCACCTCCGCCAAGCAGCGCCCCCAATACTTGTGACCCCATGCCCATGTTGCGTGAAGCCCAGCCGAGAGAGGCCCCGCCAAGGGCCACCATGGCCACACCGAGTGTCGCACCTGAGGAGACACCCAAAACACTGGGGCCGGCCAGCGGGTTGCGGAAATAGGTCTGCATCAGCAAACCCGAAAGGCCCAAGGCCGCGCCAGAAAAGGCCGCCATCATGAGCCTGGGCAACCGGAGACGCCACATAATGGTCTGTGTGGTCGCGTCACCCCTTCCCATCAGGGCTGCCCATTCCGCCGACCAATCCAATTGCGCCGGACCAGAAAACAAGCCCGAGGCGAAAAAGACCACCATCAGCAGCACCAGGACCATTTGTGATTGGCGTACACTCATGGCCGCGGCAAGGTCTTTTGGAAATACCCCATGCCCTCAGTTTCCCGCGGCAGTCCATGGAGAATGGACACCAGGTCGGACAGCATGCGGTCAGGCTCAATCACCGCACGGCCGAAATAATCCGTCTCTGCGGTATTGCAATGGAACAGCAACTTGTCCGACAACGGCAACCACGACAGGGCCTGCTCGGCATCCTCCCGGTGCCAGCCTTCTGGGGCAAAGACAACTTTTCCCCACGCATCCGCTTCTGCCGCCATCAGGGCGAATTGCTCCCTGTCCATCTCCACGTTGCTGCCCTTGCGGCGCAGGCCCCATTGCTGCTCTTTGTGTTCATCGATGAGGTAGGCTCCTCCGGCATCCTCTACAAGCCGCGCCACCAGACCATCACCGGCTGGGGCTGTCCAAGCGCCGCCTTGTTCGCTGCCGGTAAAAACGAGGGGATACCCCCCCTTCTCGGCGGCTTCCCTTCCACGCTTGCGCAGCGACTCATAGCGCCCTGCAATGCCCTCAAAAATGGCATCAGCTGTGTCCATCTTTCCCGTCAGCCAGCCAAACACCTTGATGTACTCCGCCCGGCCCAGGGGATGCGGCTCGGCGTATTCGCTCAATGACATTACGGGAATGCCCGTCCGCTCGGCCACACCTTTCATGGGATCGCCAAAAGGGTAGGAAGTCAACAGCTGGGCACCCGAGGCCACCAGTGCTTCTTCGTCTAAGCCACCGTCTCCTCCGAGGTTGGTCAGGTCCTTGAGCAGTGCAGCCGGAATGTCCTCTATCCGGTGAATAAAACCCGCAGCGCGCCATGCTTCGTGCGTATCCAACGCCAGCAAATAGGGCGCATGGGTGGTCGACCAGGTGGCCAATGCGCAGTCTGCAGGAATAGCGTGCACAAGCCCTTCAGCATTCCCCCTCGTGCGGTGCGGTGCACCGGCTCGGTGGTGAACCCAAGCTGTGGCAGTGCCCCCTTTGTCCTGCAGCCAGAGGGTGTCACCTCGAGCAGAGAACCAGAAAAACTGGGCATACTTCACCCCTTCTTTTTGGGACGAACCCAGCCCAGCGCTGTTGTTTTGGGCGCTGTCCATTCGGCACCCAACCCCCATGAACATGAGGACTCCAAACCCCGCCAATGCCCAGACCAGGCCGTATACCGACAGCCGCCCCCCGGTCAAGGCAATACCTCTGCGCGCGCAGTTGGTGGGAAACTCCATGCGGACAAAAGTACGGGGGGCCGCGAGGCTGTAAATTGGGTTCGAAACCGCAACGATCGGAAATGCCCATTCCAGCAGAGGAAATCGAACGCCAACAGCGCACAGACGCGATGAAGTTGAAGCTTTCGGAAATGGACCACCTGTTTCAAAAAGTCCGTCTTGGCGGCGGCCAAGCGCGCGTGGACAAGGAGCATGCGAAAGGCAAGCTGACCGCCCGAGAAAGGCTCGAATTGCTGATGGACGAGGGCGCCGCGCTCCTCGAAATCGGTGCCTTTGCCGGACACGGCATGTACAAGGAGCACGGCGGATGCCCCGGAGGAGGCTGTGTGGTGGTCATGGGCCAAGTCAGCGGTGTGCGCTGTATTGCCGTTGCCAATGACGCCACGGTCAAAGCCGGCGCCTGGTTTCCAATCACCGGAAAGAAGCACCTGCGGGCCCAGGAATTGGCCTTTGAACTTCACCTGCCCATCATCTACTTGGTGGACAGTGCCGGGGTCTACCTCCCCATGCAGGATGAGATCTTCCCCGACAAAGAGCATTTTGGCCGGATTTTCCGCAACAATGCACGGCTCAGTGCCCTGGGCATTCCGCAACTCGCAGCCGTCATGGGCAGTTGTGTGGCCGGCGGCGCCTATCTGCCGATCATGAGCGATGAGAGCATCATTGTCAAAGGAACGGGCAGCATCTTTCTCGCCGGCCCATACCTGGTCAAGGCGGCCATCGGCGAGACCGTGGAGGCCGAAGACCTCGGGGGTGCGGAAATGCACGGCAGCATCTCCGGTGTGGTGGACCACGTGGTGGAGGACGACAGGGAGGCCATTGCCTTGCTGCGCCAATTGATGGTGGACCGCGCAGGGCGTCCGAGCATCCGAAATTTTGCGCGGGCCACCCCCGCCCTCCCCAAAGGCGACGGCGAGGCCTTGCTTTCCGCCCTCCCCGCTTCGCGCAGGGCATCATACGATGTCAAATCATTAATTGGCGCATTGGTCGATGGCGGGGATTTCAATGAATTCAAACGCGATTACGGCAAGACCCTGCTGTGTGCCACAGCCAAGATTGACGGATGGAGCGTGGGGATTGTGGCCAACCAGCGGACGCTGGTCAAAAGCGCCACGCAAGGCACTCAATTTGGTGGTGTCATCTACTCTGACAGCGCGGACAAGGCCGCACGCTTCATCATGAACTGCAACCAGAAAGGGCTGCCCTTGGTGTTCCTTCAGGATGTGACCGGATTTATGGTGGGATCCAAAAGTGAACAGGGCGGCATCATCAAGGATGGGGCCAAGCTGGTCAATGCCATGGCCAACTCCGTGGTCCCCAAATTCACCGTTATCGTCGGCAACAGCTACGGTGCGGGCAACTATGCCATGTGCGGAAAGGCCTACGACCCCAAGCTCATCGTGGCTTGGCCCTCCGCCGAACTGGCCGTTATGGGTGGTGCCCAGGCCGCCGGAGTGTTGCTGCAGATCGAAATCGCGGGGCGCAAGAAAAAAGGCGAAGACATCACACCCGAACGCGAGGCGGAACTCAGAGCGGCGATCGAATCGAAGTATGCCGAACAGGTATCTCCTTTCTATGCCGCAGGCCGGCTCTGGGTGGATGCCATCATTGACCCAAGGGAGACGCGCACTTGGATATCAGAAGGCATCGCCGCTGCCGATGGCACCCCAAAAGAAGGGCCGTTTACTACAGGTGTATTGCAGACCTGAGGTCAGGCGCGCTCCCGGCGCATCAGCTCGGCGAGCATCAATTTGAGCATCTCTTCTTCTGCCGTGGCATTGCCCCCCTTCCTGGCCTGCAGTCCCTGCTGAAGGATGAGCATGGAATCCAACAAGTCCGCCTCATCGTCTACCCATTCGGGCAAGGCCTCAAACAAGGTCAACGCCTCTACCATGACCGGCATGCCCAGCGCCACCGCACGGGTGGACAAAACTTGAAGGTGCCCTTCAGCGCTGCCCCCACATTCCCAGAGGAAGCCCAATAATTCAGGCAATTGATCGGCGTGCTCTGGCTGCAAGGCCGTCTCGATCAACACGGCTCCAGCCCCTTCCAACTTCAACCCCCGCAAGAGCTTTCCGATCTCCTCTTTGACGACAGGCTCATCCGTTTCTCCACGCAACCGCACCAATTCTTCAATGGTGCTCAACTCGCCTTCTTGTGCCACACGCTTCAAAGCTGCATCGCGTCTCTCTTCGAGGGGAGAGCGAAGGCCCTCGTGCAGGTCGACGAGCGCCTGTGCCTTTTTTGCTTCCATGCCGCGAAAATACTGCCGTCACCCCCGATTTGTGGACCATTGCTCAAACCAATCAGCGACTTCCGATAGGATGAGCGCGGTGGCGCCCCACACGAAGGGAACGCCGGGCAAGGCAAAACCGGGGACGGTCCACCGAAATCCGGTTTTGCCCGGCATTTGAACGCGCACCGCTTCGTGCTGTCTGTATTGGTTGTTGGTCAAATCAAGCAGGCTGACCCTGTGCACAGCAGCCACTTCAATCGTGTCAGGTATGAATTCTGAAGGCAGCGAAACCGGCGCAATGAACGGACGGACCACAAACCCACTAGGCACAACGTGCACTTCTGTCAAAGGCACCGGATCGCGCAATGGCAAAAGCGCAACATCGAGACCCAACTCCTCTCGCCATTCGCGCAATGCGCAGGCCTTCATGGACTCGCCCTGCTCCCGAGCGCCTCCGGGAAGCGCCATTTGGCCGCCATGTGGGCCCTTTTCGGGCGTGCGCTCAATCAGCGCAATGCGCCCCCCTTCTTCGACACCCACCAAGACGGCCGCTTCCCTGAAGTCCACACCGGCAATGCCGGATAGCCTGGCATCCTGAGCCGATGAGCGCGCATAAGGCATCATAGCCCGGTGGGAATTTGTTCCCGGCAACGGCTGGCCTGCTGCCTCCCAAGCCTCCCAATTCACAAACTCACGCATGCGCCATCTTTTTCCAACCGTGTCCTTGCATCTCGCCCCCTAATTTCGTCACGCTGTGTATCAATTGGGTTCAGAGAATTGGTTTCCTCCAGATTCGGCCTTTCGGGAGGATGGGTTGGTGGCCATTGGCGGGGATTTGTCTCCCGACAGGTTGTTGCTCGCATATGAGCGCGGCATTTTCCCGTGGTCTGCGCCGGAGGACCCCCTGCTCTGGTGGTCGCCCAATCCGCGGGCCATGGTGCGTCCACAAGATGTGAAGGTCAGCAAAAGCATGCGTGCCGTGATGAGAAAGGGGCAATTCAGGCTCTCCATGGATGAAGATTTTGAGGCTGTCATCAATGGGTGTGCCGATAGACCGGAAGAAGGAACGTGGATCACGGATGACTTTGTCGCGGCGTACAGCGCCTTGCACGAACAGGGGCTGGCGCACAGCGTAGAAGCGTGGGCCCCGGACGGCCGCCTGGTTGGGGGGCTTTACGGCGTGTCTCTTGGACGGATGTTCTTTGGAGAATCCATGTTTGCACGCAGCACCAATGCAAGCAAGGCGGCCTTCATTGGCCTGTCACAATTTCTTCAGGAGCATGCTTTTGACTGGATTGATTGTCAAATCATGAATCCCCACCTCGCTTCTCTCGGGGCCAGTCCAGTCCCCCGCCCTGCATTTCTTGCCGCATTGAAATCATCCTTGGCCCATCCTACCATGCGCGGCGCGTGGTCCTTTAGGCAGGTGAAATAACGGCTGACGTCTCCGAACTCAATGGCATCTCCAACTTCCAAGTGGTCCGCAATCAAGAAAAGCACAACGGCTTGGTGGTTGCGCATGCGCGGTTGGCGCTGCGAGGGGCCTTTCCCCCGAAACCAACAGCCCACCTTGCTGGTGATTCCCCCCGACATCACACCCACATCAACGCTGGCTGCCCTCCTCGAGATTCGTCTGGGTTATAAGATCCATTGGTGGCCCGATGGTGCCCAGTCTGCAGCCCCTGCGCCAGTGCATGAGCGTCATTCCCTTGCTGCCCTATGGGACGAGCAGCAACCTTCTTGCGTGCTGGTTCGCTTTGATTCGGACGACCTCCCTTTTCTTTTTGGAGCGGCCGCGCGTCATGACACCCCTGTTCAACTGATCACCGTGGTACCAAAAATCAAACGGCTGCGGTGTAACACGCCCTTCAAACCTGGCAACCACCCCGAGCGCGAGCGGTCATATGTTTTTCGTCTCTACAGCCATGCCGACTGAGCGAATGTTATCACAGTATGACGTAGAAGTGAACAATTTGTACAAATCTGACCTCTTGAAAACTTCGATTTCACGTGTGTCTCACACTACTTTGGGGGCGTAGAGGAACGGTCCTCTTGCGATTCACAACTTTAGACCTACTTACCCTCATGGATAAGCATGACCTGATGATTTTGGACATCGTCCAACAGCATAAAAGAGAGATGCAAGAACACATTCGCCTTGCGACTTTGGAGAGAAATTTCTGGAAGCGAATTGAGGGCGATGTCACGCTGAGTGTGGGGCAAGCCCGCATCGGTGAACGCATCACCAGGCTGTACTTGGACGGTATGATTCAAAACAAGTCCGGCTACATGCTGACCAAGAAGGGGCGGGAAATGCTCAACATTGAAGGAGAGCGGATTGCCCAAATCGCCTAAACCGTTCGCGGCGATCAGCCCAATGAAAAAGGCCATCCTTGCGGATGGCCTTTTTCATTGGCGGGATTTTCCCCTGCACTCAGGATTCTTCTAGAATTTCAAGTTTGGGATACTTCTCTCTCCAAAAATCCAATTTACTCGGGTCCCGGACCGTGATCACGGTTCTTCCATCCAGCCTCACTTTAATGTTTGGCTGCAGCTCCTTGATCTTCTTCTTTTTCTTCTTGGCCATGTTCTGGTCGGGTCGGTTGTGACAGTAACAAAAGACTGTCCAATAGGTTTCCCAATGAACGGAACTCCCCGGCGACTTCCAAGACTGAGAGCATCTATTGTGAAAGTTTCAAAGACCGTTGTTCACAGTAATGATGCCTCCAAAGCATCCTGCCCTCAAGCTGAGCGCTGCGATAAACGGAATCCGAAACCTGCGATATACGAATAACACAGCGCGGGAAGCAGCAAAGCCACCCCAAAACCAGCGGTGTCCACAAGGGCGCCAAAAGCAGGTGGAATGAACGCTCCTCCCACAATCGCGGTGCACAGAATGCCGCTTCCCTGGGGCTTGGCATCACCCAATTCGGAAATACCCAGCGTGAAAATCGTCGGGAACATGATAGAATTGAAGAGGCCTACAGCCAACAACATCAACAAGGCAGTAAGGCCTGTTGACACACTGCTTGCCACGACAAGGGCGAGGGCGACCGAGGCAAATACACCGAGAAGCAGTGCCGGCTTCAGGCGTTGCATGAGCCCCGCACCAATGAAACGGCCGATCATAGCACCGCCCCAATAGAAGGTCAACAACACGCCGAGTTTCCCCTTAGGGTCGAGGTCCATGACAGATTGACCTTTGATGGAAGCGGCCAAACCGGCCATGCGCTCCAACACAGGGTGTGACTGCATCAGCTCATGGACATTGAGGTTCAAGCCATAATTGACCATGTAGCTTCCGATCGCGACCTCAGCGCCCACATAGACAAAAATTCCTGCGGCACCGGCCATCAAACGCCGGTTGGCAAAGAGCGCCGAAAGCCGCCCCTCTTGGGCTCCACCCTCCAAGATGCGGGGCAAAGAGACTTTCATGATGACAAAGGCCAGCAGCAGGAATGCCGCAGCAAGAATGACAAAAGGGCCTTGGACCGCCCCCGCCTCAGCAGCGCGGTACAGCTCCAATGCCCCTTGCGTCATGGACGCCTGCTCCTCCCCTGTTTTCACCGTGTCGCCCAGCAAATATCCTGCGCTGACGATGGGCGCAATCGTGGTGCCCAGTGAATTGAAGGCCTGCGCGAGGTTCAATCTGCTCGAGGCCCCTTTCTCAGGGCCCAATACGGAGATGTAGGGGTTGGCTGCGACTTGCAAAATGGTGATGCCTGCCGCCACCACAAACAGGGCCAGGAGAAACAGCGGAAACAACCGGGTCGATGCGGCGGGATAGAAGATGAGGCACCCCATGGCGGCCAAAGACAAGCCTGCAAGGATGCCATTCTTGTACCCCATGCGCTTGATCATCCTTCCGCCCGGGATGGAAATGAGGCCGTAGGCTGTGAACCAAGCGAATTGGACCAAGCCCGCCTGCAGGTAGGTCAACTCAAAAACGTCCTTCAGTCGGGGAATGAGGGCATCCACCAACACCGTGATGAACCCCCACATGAAGAACAAGGAGGTTACCGTGATAAAGGCCCCCCTGAATTGTTTGGCATTGGTCATGGCCCAAAAGTAGGCCTGCGCATGCACCGAGCGCCCCCCCTCAGCGCATCAATTCAATCGTGCCGGAAAGCTCTTCGGCATCGGTGCGCGACCCCTTCCACCGGAGGCGGTAATTGTAGAGCCCTGCGGGCACGTAATGGTCGCCTCCGTTGACATTGCCCATCCACACCTCATCAGGATCTTGGCTGTAGAAGACCTGTTCACCCCAGCGATTGAAGATGTTGATTTCATAATAGACCACATCTGAAATCACGACCTGGAAGCCGTCATTGATGCCGTCATTGTTGGGGGTGAAGGCGTTGGGGATATAGACAATGACTGGCCCCTCCACCAAGGTGTATGCACTGTCGGTGCAACCGAGGGCATTGGTCACGGTCAACTGCGCATAGTAATCGGAGAGCCCATCGTATTCGTGGATGGGGTTTATTTCGGAACTGCTCCCGCCATCACCGAAGTTCCATTGATGGTCACAGGTGGGACAAGGAGGATCCGGAGTGGCGATGAACTCTACACGGGTATCGGACAAATAGCTCGTGTAAAAGTCACTGTAGAGGTATTGCACTTCCACAATGACGGTTTCCTCCATCGTCTCGCCGCAGATGTCGGTGACTTCCACGGGGTAGCTGTATGAATTGCTCGGGGCGATGTACTGTGTCTGGCCAAACGCTGGAATGGTGGGCCAGCTGTACACGAAGCCTTCCTCACCCCCCGCAGCCACGGCCGTCAAACTCAGGGCCTCTCCCCTGCAGATGACCGTGTCGCTGGACACCTCAAGGGTCATGGGCACATCGGGAATGACCAAAAGACTGGCCGTCTCATCCTCACCGCCACATCCATCTGTGACCTCGACATCTATCGGTGTGGTCACGAAACTCTGCACGGTAATCTGTGGCTCGTCACCACCGTATGGTAGGCCGCCCACACTCCACGCATAGGTGTAATCTCCCGACCCGCTGATGATGTCAACGGCAATGGCGGTATTGTCTACGCAAGACGCACTGATGGTGTCAGGCAAGCCCAAGACCAAGGGCGGGTTCTCAATGTCGATGGTGGTAGACGCACTGCCCGACGATTGGCAGTTGTCCGTCACAAGGACGGAGAAACTGGTGGGCAAGCCATCGTAGTAGGTGTAGGTGGACTGGTCGCCAACCGGGTTGAAATTCTGACTCCACTCATAGGTGTACACCCCGCTTCCACCATCGATATAAGGAGACAGCACAAAGGACTCTGTGCAGGTTCCCACCAACGTATCTGGCAGGGTAACCTCCAGGGGAGGGCTCACGACGATGATCTCCGTTGACGCAGATACGAATTGGCCGCAGCCGTCGCTCACTTCCAAGGTGACCGACATGTCGCTGTCTGTGGTCCAATTCAGCGTCTCGCTGAATCCCAAAAAGGAAAAACCCTCCAGCCAGGCGAAATTGAAGAAAGGCTCGCCACCCGACCAATCGGGTGAAATGGAGAACGGCACGTTGCAGCTCACTTCATAGCTGTCTTCGAGCTCCACAATCAATTCGGGCACGTCTATGCTCACATTGACCATGGCTTCGGCAGTCAAACCACACGCATCTTCAACGATCACGTGAACTTCACTCGCATTCAACCAAGTGGACAAGAAAAAGCTGTTGCCGTAGCCAAACGCAGGCAAACCATCCTGCAGCTCCCATGAGTAAGTGTATGGCGGATTGCCCCCATCGGCCACGCAGAATATCTCCTCAAACCCGTTGCAGGAAAGGACCACATCACCGCCCAAAATCTCCACAGTCAATTCAGGATATTGCACCACATCGATGTTAAACGTGCCGTTGTCACTGGGCATTCCGCAGGTATCGTTCACCGTCACAATGCAATCAAAGAGGCCGGCAGCATCCGGGATGTACATGATCTGGCTGGTGTCTATCCCAGGTTCACAATCCCAGCTGTAGACATAGTTTCCATATCCCCCGGTCACCACGGGATCCAACAACACAGAATCCCCCACGCACAGGTCCGTGTCCCAACCATCCACGACCAGCGGATCGGGTTCATCGAGAATATCGAATTCAAAATAACTCGTCAATCCGCCGCCATTGCAGGCCGCGAGGTTGAGGATTTCCATCACCACAGTCTCTGTCCCCTCCGCGATGCCATCCTCAAATGCGTCGAGCGGAAACTCCTGAACAACAACGAATGGAGGAAAGAATACTGTGTCCGGAAGCAGAGTGAAGTCCACGCCATTGGTGGCTGTGCTCGCACTGTAGTCGATGATCACCATCTCCTCGATGTCGATGATGGTCTCGATGGGGCGGGTAAACGTCAAGGTCGCCTCACCGCAATCTTCAAAGATCAATGGCGTGTTCAAATCGAGGTCCTCGCCAACGTTGATTTGGAGGTCCACTTCTACGACTGAATTGGATTCGAAGGAGCCCGATTCCAAGATGACGATGGACTCCAACGCAGTATCTGTGCCGTCCGCTATGGCCAAGCGAATGTGGTACGTCTC
>DGOE01000144.1 GCA_002389295.1 Flavobacteriales bacterium UBA4474
GACATTCCGGCCATTTCCGAAGGCCTGCGCTTCGTGGAAGAAGTGGGCATGGGTCGGCTCAAGCAGCGGGTGGATTCGCTGGCCTTGTATCTGCACCAAGGACTCAAAGGGTTGAGGCACGCCAATGGCACGCCGTTGATCCGGACATATGGTCCTGCTGACCGCCGTTCATGCGGTGGTACACTGGCCATGAACTTCCAAAATCCGGACGGCGCGATCATTCCAACTTCAGCAGTGGAAGATCAAGCCAACGAAAGGGGCATCTCCTTGAGGACGGGTTGCTTCTGTAATCCAGGCGTGGATGAAGTCAATCACGGCATTGCATCAGCAGCACTCGAGGCCTATTTCGGTAACCGAGCTCAGGGCGATTACTACGATTTCATCGCATTCAGTGGAATCCGCAGGGGCGCCGTGCGCGTCTCCGTAGGCATGGCCACCAACCGCGCCGACCTCGACCGGTTCATCGCTTTTGCAGCCACTTTTTGCACCTGATCAACGCCCCATTTCTGGTGGCGTTCAGCATCCGCTTGTTCCTGCTATTTTGCGCCCATGGGTGCGTTTTCAATACCGTCAAAAAGGGTGTTCTCGTGTTTGGGGGCGCTGCTGGCCCTGGTTTGTATGGGTTGGTTGTCGGCGGCTTTTGTGGCACCGGCGGCACCGGGCGTCAGCTTGACGGTGCTGGGCAACGTACAGGATGGCGGCTATCCCCACATAGGCTGTCAGCGCGAGGACTGCCGCAACCTCTTTCTCAGGCCGGCGGGCAACCACGCGGTGGTGTGCCTCGGCCTGGTGGATTCCACTGCGGGCAAGCAGTTTCTCTTTGAGGCGACGCCCGATGCAGCGCGGCAGGCGCAGCAGCTCTCCCTATTGCCAGGCGCCCATGAGGGCATGCCCGATGGGATTTTCCTGACCCACGCCCATTGGGGGCATTACACCGGGTTGGGATTGCTGGGGCGCGAGGCCAAGGGCGCCAGGGGGGTGGCGGTATTTGCCATGCCGCGGCTCCGAAATTTCCTCGAAACCAACGGGCCGTGGAGCCAATTGGTCACCCTGGGCAACATCGCATTGTCCACCTTGGTGGCCGACGAAGCCGTCACCGTGACCCCCCAGGTGACAGTCACCCCTTTTCGCGTGCCCCACCGCGATGAGTTTTCCGAGACCGTTGGCTACCGGATCGAGGGGCCAGAGCGCAGCGCCTTGTTTATTCCGGACATCGACAAATGGTCCAAGTGGGAACGCAACCTCCGCCAAGTGGTGGCGACGGTGGATTACGCCTTTCTCGATGGCACTTTTCACGACGGGGCCGAGCTCGGCCACAGGGACATGGCAGAGGTGCCGCATCCGTTTATCGTGGAGAGTCTGGCGCTGATGGCCGATTGGCCGGCAGAGGAGAGAAACAAGGTGCACTTTATCCACCTCAATCACACCAACCCGCTGCTTCAGGCGGATTCCGAGGAGAGCCGAAATGTGGCGGCAGCGGGGTGTCACGTGGCCCGATACGGCGACCGGATTCAGCTTTGACTGTGTGCCCTGCGGGAAGAGGAGGGGCGCCGAAAAGGCAGCACCTTGGATAGCCTGTCGAACCCAAAGGGACAACGCGGCGTCTCGTGCTTGTTTTCGAGGTGGAAGGGGTCTTCACTGCGCCCGCGCGCACCGCTGGCCGCAATGGACACAGTCTGGCGTTGGGCCACATCTGCGGCTGGACCGGACTGATAAAAGAAATTCGTGTGCACTTCTACCTCGTTGTCGAAATCGCGGTGAAACTGCGGGCTGAGTGAACCCGAAACAGGGGGGGTCAGCCAGCTCCAATCGCCATTGAGCGTGCGACCTGCTTTTTCCTCAATGGTACAGAAACGCTCGAATTGGGCACCCAATTCGTGGTGGTCACCGATTTGAATCTTGGCCAGGTCAAAGCTGTGGAGCACCGCTTGGTTGATCGCAATCATGGCGTGGTCCTTCCACAAGGAACGGGTGGATGAGGTGTCCAAATGCATGGCCTGACCAATGTCCTTGAGCAAATCATAGCGTTGAGGATCACAGAAATTGCGGGCGGCGATTTCCGTACCCATGTACCAGCCGTTGAAGGGGGCGCAGGGGTAAGTAATGCCGCCGATGACCAGCGCCATCTCACTGATGACGGGCAGGGCATACCAACGCAAATTCAGTGCGTCAATGCCCGGGTAGTCCGGGTGGGTGATGTCCACCTGGGGGAATTGCTCCGGGTGCTGGGCGAAGTGGTCCACCGGGGTGCATTCCTGGTCATCGATCCAGATGGACCAAGGCAACGGCGTATGCGCTGAACGAACAGAGGGAGACCACCCTTGCGCCAGCATGTGTCGCGTGAATTCCACAGAATGAGGATCGCCCAAAATGGTGCCGTCTTTTTGCTCGAATCCAGCATAACGCAGCAACTGGTGGTTGGCGATGCGCACGGAATCAGGGCGGTTCGGCGCGCCCGGTGTGCGCGGCGCAAACACCGTGATCACACTTTGAATGGCGCCGCCCTGCCAGGCCATGTCGAGGTGGTTGCCAAGGGCGTTGATCACCCCTTCTTGGTCGCAGACCTGCCTGCAATCCTGCACTTTCAAGGAGCGCCACATGTGCCTGCCGATGCACCGGTTGCTGGCGCGCCACGCCCATTGCACCCCGAACTCGAGCTCGGCAGCAGTATGGGTATAGGTGCCGGTGCGATCCAGCTCAGCAGAGATGCTGCTGAGGCGATCGCGTACTTCAGTTTCAGACAGGACAAACCTGGAGTCTGCAGCCATATCCAAGAGGAATGACCTGGCTTGGACAAGCAATGAGGTCGCGGGTTGGGGGACAGACGTCATGGCAACGAGAAATTAACGCAGTGGGGCCAAATGGTGTTCACTAAAATGGACAGAATATCAAATAAGAAGCTTGACGGTGGTCATTTCGGGGCATGACTATTGTCATTTTTCCAAGGCTTGCAGGAGAATGTCAAATGTTTGGATTTCTTGGGGGCAATCTGTGACCCTTCCCGTTTTTTGTTTGGAGCCGCTTTGAGAAATTTGTTCCATGATTGATCGCTTTCGCTCTCTCGAGGGTGCCATTGGCGCCGAACTCCAGCAATCGCTCTCTCCACAAGACGCTGTGGGACTGCTGAAGGACGGTGTACGCCGTTCCACAACTGGCGCGCAGATGACACGCAACCGCCCGGCATTGCTTGCAGACGCTGCTGGTGGTCAGTATCCCTACGCTGCGGTGCTTTCCTGCATTGACAGTCGGGCACCGGTGGAACAGATATTCGATGCGGCTTCTGGTGACCTCTTCGTGGCCCGTGTAGCCGGCAACGTGGCCTCACCTGATTTGATCGCCAGCCTCGAGTACGCCACGAAGTATGCCGGGAGCAAAGCGATCCTCGTATTGGGTCACACCCGTTGTGGCGCTGTGAAAGGAGCGTGGGCAGGTTTGGAAGACGGTCACCTGACCGGGCTGCTGGGCCGCATCCAGCCCGCAGTAGCAGCCACCAAAGCGGCCATGGGGGCCGAGGACAGCGCCGAGAACCTCGACCGTTGCTCGTTGGTCAATGTGCAAGAGACAGTGGCGGCATTGCGCCGCGACAGCGCCATCCTATCGGGCCTCGAAGCCGAAGGGAAGATCGCCATCATCGGAGGCGTCTACGACGTGGCCACGGGCGACGTCGCTTGGGTCGACTGAAGCCTACCGAAAAACTTTGAAGGCCTGTTGCCGTCCATCGGCAACCACTTCCAGAATGGCAGCGCCTTCGAGCGGGCAGGCGATGCGTTGATCCGTGCTGTTTCCGGAGGCCATTGAGCGGCCAGAGAGGTCGTACAAGCGCCATTGAAATGTGCCTTGCGTTCCGGCGATGCGCCATCCACTTTCTGTGGGGGCGCACATCCATTCTGCTGCTTGGACGCGGTCCGTGCCCGCAGTTTCAATGGTGCCCTTCAAGTAGTGCACCAAGGCATCTGATGCCCGCTGGTATACCAGGTGCACCACACCGTTTTTGAGCCGAATCACAGGCTTTCGGCTGTGGCCAGAGAGGGCTTCTGTTGTGGAAGCGGCATTGGCAGTCCACTGCGCCATCCCTGCGGCGGTGTTGGCTCCCACACCCACCATGACGTTGTATCCGCCATCGCTCCGTTCCCACGCGGCGACGGCATGGTCTCCATCCGCCGATACGGAGGGGTTGTTCTCATTGAAATCGAGCGTGGGCTCAATCCGGTCCGACCCGAGGAGGGTCCAGGCCGCAGGATCAATGGTGCTCCAATAGGTGCGGCTGCCGCCTTCTGCCGCAGACATAAAGACGGCGGCAATGTTGCCATCTCCCAGCAACGCCACTTCCGCCTCTGAGGCGGGGCAGGAGTTGATCAGCCAGTTGGTGGGGTCCACATCGAGGCTCTCCGTCCACACCCCATCGCCATTTGCGCGCAGCAGGTGGAAATCGCGCACGTTATTGTTGTTGTTCCGCACCAGGTTGTAGCGCTGATCGCCGATGATAAAGGGCATGGAGGCGCAGCATTCGCACACCGCATCGCCGGGCAATACAGCCCCCGCATCGGTGGCCGCGTTGAAGGCGCCCTCCTCTTCATTCCAGTCCAGCACGCCTTCCAAAGCCGGCGCATTTCCCCACTTCAGCGCCACCCAAGGATCGCCATCAGCGTCCAGAGCCGGCACGGGCATGAAGTGGTCTTCCGTGGCCTCCGGCGCCACAGCAATCGGGTCGCCCCACGTTTGCCCACCGTCCTCTGAAATCACCACGCGCCCGCCGGTGTCCCATTCACCCGAAATCTGGTACGCGACGACCACCTTGTTTCCCGAAACGGCCATTCGCGGGCCTTCCGAGTCGTTGATGAAGATGCCGGTCTCCGCCGTCACCGCTGTGGCATCATCAAATCCCGCGCCGTTCCAACGGCTGCAATACAAACCGCCGGCACTGCCCGATTTGCCGTGCAGCACGATGGGGTTTCCATCGGGGTCCAGCTCCATTCTGAGGTTGCTGTAACCGGTCTCAGCAGCATCGATGCCCATCGGCGCATCCCAATTGATGGTGGTTTCCTGACCCGCTATTGGCCCCAGCATCAACAGATACAGGGCCGTGAGATTGAATGTCCTCATCCCCCCAATTTAGGCAGATCAGGATGCCATTCTACACCAACGCCTCAGCCACTGCAATATCCGTTTGACGTAAATTCATGGGATATGCAGCCCTGTAGAATCTTCATTGCGGTTTGGCTGGCACTGCGCTGTGCTGGGGCGCCAATACAGGCGCAGGTCACGCCGGATTCTTGGCAGGCGGAGGCCACCTTTTACGAAATCTTCGTGCGTTCCTTCAAGGACAGCGATGGGGACGGCATCGGAGATTTCCAGGGCATCCTCTCGCAACTTGATTACCTCAACGACGGCGATTCAACCACGACCGATGACCTCGGCATCGGCGGCATTTGGTTGATGCCGATCAATCCTTCGCCTTCCTATCACGGCTATGACGTGACCGACTATTTCGGGGTGAACCCCGAATACGGGACAATGGCTGACTTTCAGGAATTGCTCGACGCGTGCCATGCGCGCGGCATTCGGGTCATCATGGATTTTGTGGGCAACCACAGTTCGAGTGCACACCCCCACTTCGCCGCTTCGTCTTCCGGGGCGTCAAACGCTTTTCGAGACTGGTATGTATGGTCGGATGTCGATCCCGGGGGAGACTGGCACGACGGTGGAAGCGGATGGTATTACGGGCTCTTTTGGAGCGGCATGCCGGATTGGAACGTGCAGCACCAACCCGTCGTGGACCACCATTACGCGATCGTGGACCATTGGCTGGCACTCGGGATTGATGGGTTTCGTTACGATGCGGTCAAACACCTCGTCAATGAAGGGGGGGTCTACGAAAACCACCCCGGCACTTTTGCCTACCTCTCGGCCTTTCGGGACCACTACCTCTCGGTCAATCCAGAGGCCATCTGCGTAGGAGAGGCGTGGACCGGGTCCGATGTTATTGCCCAATACGGCCCGCCCCATCAGGACATGTGCTTCGAATTCGGCCTTTCCGGAGGCATCAGGGCCGCCCTGAACGCGGGTGAAGGCACGGCGTTCAGGCAGGCGCTGGACCAAGTGCTGGACGTCCACCAAACCGGAGCGTATGCGCCATTCTTGTCCAACCACGACCAGGACAGGATCATGAGTGTCCTCGGTGGCGATGCGGAAAAAGCCCAACTGGCCGCGGCCGTATTGCTCACCCTGCCCGGTACACCCTTCGTGTATTACGGAGAGGAGATCGGCATGACGGGAGCCGGGTCACATCCCAACGTGCGGACGCCCATGCAATGGGCAGCAGGTGCCCAGGCGGGATTCACCTCCGGAACCCCTTGGAGTGCGGCCCAGCCCGATGTGGATCTGGTCAATGTGGCCGCTCAGCAGGGCGACCCAGAGGCGTTGTTGGCCACCTACCGCGAGTTCATCCACCTGCGCAATGCTACGCCGGCATTGCAGCGCGGGAGCACCATCACCTGGGACACCGACATGGCGGAGGCTGTGGCTTTGCTCCGCACGTTGGACGGGGAGCGCATATTGGTCGCGCACAACTTCAGCCAAGCCGCGCTGTCGGACCTGTCGGTGGTCCCTGTTGGCCTTTGCGCCGGCGAATACGGGGTGACCGACATCCGAACAGGAGCAGACCTGGGCACCGCGATGCTGACCCCGGAGCAGGGGTGGTCGCTGCCTCTGGCACTGGGACCTGGACAGACGGCCGTCTTGCAGTTGACCGGTGCAAATGAGGCGACGACATGCACAGTACCGGTGACATTGGGTGTGGATGTGCAGCCGGTTTCGTCCAGCAGCATACAGTTGCCCCATGTGCGATACCGCATAGATGGGGGGGCTGAATTCGCCGTGCAAATGGAGATGACCGAAGTAGACAATTGGTGGGACGTGACCTTGGCCTTGCCAGAGGGGGCGGAACTCACATGGCGCTTCCAGTACGGACAGGATCCAGCGGCGGCTGAGACGGTGCCCCCGGATTGTGGCGCCGACTTCGGGTTGGGCCTGAACGAGCGGAGTGCCCAAGTAGGCAATGCGCCCATGTCGCTTGACCGCGTTTGCTTCGGCGCCTGCGCCCCTTGTTTTTACCCACCCCAACAGGTGGTGCTCAAGGTGGACCTCGGCGACCTGTCACCTCACCCTGATGGCGTGCACGTAGCGGGCAGTTTTCAAGGCTGGAACCCCTCAGCGACGGAGATGGCCACCACTGGAGATGGCGTGTATACCCACATCGTCACAGCTGAAGTGGGCGAGACCATCCTGTACAAATTCATCAACGGCGCCGCTTGGGGAGGACTGGAGGAAATAGCCATAGCAGACTGTGGCGTGGCCAACGGCCTGGGTGGGTGGAACCGTTCGCTGACCATTCAGCCCGGACAATGGGTGCCTGTGGTGTGTTTTGAGTCTTGCGCGCCTTGTGTTTCCCCTCCCGGTTACATCCTGTCGACCTATTCGGTGGACATGACATTTGAGACCGAGTCGTGGGATGGCCTCTTCCTCGAATGGAACCATCCGGACAGCGCCTTGGTGCCGATGGCATATGATGGCAACGGCTGGTGGACAGCCGTCACTTACCCCGTGGAAGGCAGCGTTGTGGAATACCGTTTTGTGAATGGCGACAATGCGGAGTCCTTGCCGGGGGGCTGTGAGGGCGCAGCAGAGGGTTGGCGCACCGATCTCGTTGGCGCCATCAATGCCGATTTTAGCGTGCCGTGTTTCGGCGATTGTGCCGCCTGCTCATTCATGGGGGGCTGCACCTATGCCGCGTCCCCGAATTATGACCCTGACGCTGTGTTTGACGATGGCTCCTGCGTCATCACTGGGGGGTGCGGCGAAGGCACCGTCTTAGGGCCCTTCGGCCTGTGCATCCCCGATGACGGCTGCGCAGGTGACCTCGATGGAGACAACCTGGTCGGGGTTGGGGACATTTTGTTTGTGCTCAGCGCTTTTGGTTCAGGCTGCCCGCCTTGATGGCGCGTGGCGGTATTTTCGTTTCTTTAGTCCATGATGTACTCATGGAGTCGGGCCGGAATGGCCTTGTTTTTGGCGTGGATGTGCGCAGCTGTTGCCAGTGGCCAGGCCACCCTCACCTGCGCTGAAGTCCAGGGACAAGTCGAGGTCAGCCCTTACGAGGGTCAGGAGGTGACCATATCCGGCAAGGTCACTGAATATTTTGGAGATGTTTGGTACATGCAGGATGACTACGGGGCTTGGAACGGTCTCTTGTGTGTGGGCCCCAATGTGATCATTGAACCCAACCCGCCATGGTGGGATGCCCCCCGCCAACCCGAGGTAGGCGATGTTTTGGAGTTGACAGGAACCATTGTTGAAAGCCAAGGCAACACCCAAATGATGGACATCACGAACTTCGTGTTCATCGACTTTTGGAACGCAACGGCAGCGGGCACAGGGGTGACCGTTGCCGAAATGATGGACGAGAGTTTGGAAGGCACCCGAGCGAGACTCGACCCGGTCACAGTCATGACCGCACCTGATGAAAACGGCATTTGGACCGTATCTGATGCCACAGGAACCGCCACCATCATTGGGGTCGATACCGATGACCCCGGCAACAACGAAGACGCTGACGGTCCTACCCCTGGAGACGTTTACCGGGTCTACGGTGCGGTGCGTCAAATTGGAGAGGACTACGTGCTGGACCTCGGCGACATCGATACGCTTTCCCTTGTGGTCGGATTAATGGAAATGCCGGAGGTGGAAGTCACCATCGCGCCCAACCCCGCTGGTCAAAAAACGCGCATCCGCGGACTGCAATCCAGCTGCCAGTGGCAGCTCATCGATGCGATGGGACGTCCGGTGCGCTCAGGCCTGGCCCAAGGAGACTTTGACCTCTCGCTCGAAGGCGTGGCGCCTGGCCGTTATGTCTTTCAAGCCGATGGCGCCAAAGAGCGCGTCCGCCTCCCGCTCGTGATCCATTAAAGGGCACTGGCGCCAGCCGGAACTCAGTCGTCGAGGGACTCGATGTAGTCCTGGTTTTCGATGGCCCGCTGCATGGGGTTGCCTGCATCCCGGCCATAGCCCCTTGTGGTATCGTTGAAGAGGCCGATCCGCTGGGGACGGACGTTGCGCGGCCAGGCATTGTTGGAGAGGTCGGTGTCTGCCGTTTCGAGGTAGGGGTCGAGGGTGATGGACACGGCCTCTTTCGGGGTGACGAACACCTTGGTGACCTCTTTTGCGCCCTTGCGCCAGATTTCCACGGGCACACGGCGCACATCCGTGGTACCATCCTCGTAGGTGAAGCCAACGATGACCGGCATGACCAGCCCACCGAGATTGCCAAAGGTCAGTTGGTAGAAATGCTGGCCATCGGACAACATTTTCAGCTCTTCCTCATCCAGTTGCGCCACGTAATCGCGGTACTCCTGACGCTCGATTTCCATCACGGCATAGGGGTCCACTGTGGTGTAGTGGTCGTTCAGCTCGGGGCGGGCTTCAAGGCGGCTTTCAGGGATGTACTCCACATCCCGCACGCGCGAAATGTCCGTCGGCTCAGCGTCTGACTCGGCCTTGGCCAGCGGCTTTTCCACGTCGGGGTCACCGCTCGAAATCTGGAACCACTGAATGTCTTCCAAGGACAGGTCCACATGGTCGTTGGTGTAGAACCAGCCGCGCCAAAACCAGTCCAAATCGACGCTCGAGGCATCTTCCATGGTGCGGAAGAGGTCGCCAGGGGTGGGGCGCTTGAAGGCCCAGCGGCGGCCGTATTCCTTGAAGGCGTAATCAAAGAGCTCACGCCCCATCACCGTTTCCCTCAAAATATTCAGCGCAGTGGCGGGCTTGCCGTAGGCATTGGGACCAAACTGGAAGATGCTCTCGGAGTTGGTCATGATGGGAGAGATGCGCGCGGGGTCGCCTCCCATGTAATTGGTGATGTCCCGGGCCGGTCCGCGGCGCGTGGGGTAATTCCGGTCAAACTCCTTTTCGGCCAAGTACTGGACAAACGTATTGAGGCCCTCATCCATCCAGGTCCATTGCCGCTCATCGGAGTTGATGATCATCGGATAGAAATTGTGGCCCACCTCGTGGATGATCACCGAGATCATGCCGTGCTTGGTGCGGGCGCTGTATGTCCCGTCGGGCTCTGGGCGACCGCCATTGAAGCAGATCATAGGGTACTCCATGCCGATCCACTTGGTGTGGACGCTGATGGCGACGGGGTAGGGGTACTCGCAAGCAAATTCCGAATAGGTCTCCAGCGTTTGGGCGACGGCCTCCGTGCTGTATTGCTCCCACAAGGGGTTGCCCTCCTTGGGGTAAAAGCTCATGGCGAGCGGTGTGTTGTTCTCCAGGGGCACCGCCATGGCATCCCAAATGAACTTGCGGCTGGACGCAAAGGCGAAGTCGCGCACGTTGTCGGCTTTGAAACGCCAGGTCTTGAGGCTTTTCTCCTTGGTTTTTTCGTTTTCGCGCGCCTCCTCTTCGGTGACGATGAGCACAGGGCGGTCGGACGTTCTGGCGGTTTCCAGACGTGAGCGCTGGGCGGATGTCAAGACCTCCTTGGGGTTTTGCAGCACGCCCGTCGATGCGACCACGTGGTCACCCGGTACCGTGATGCTCACATCGTAATCGCCGAATTCCAAGGTGAACTCACCGCTGCCCAAGAACTGCTTGTTTTGCCACCCCATGCGGTCATAGTAGGCGCAGAGTCGGGGGAAAAATTGGGCGATGGTGTAGAGGTAGTTGTCCTCATCTTCAAAGTACTCGTAGCCGCTGCGGCCGCCTATGGCGAGGCGGTCGTTGATGTTGTACCACCAGTCGATCTGAAAGGTGAATTTGCCCCCTGAAGCCAAAGGCTTGGGCAAGTCCACGCGCATCATGGTTTGGTTGATGGTGTGCGACAGGGCCTTGCCTCCCGCATCTTTGACCGCCTCGATTTTGAAGCCGCCATCAAAGTCTGGCTCGAGTTGGGACACCCGGTCAAAAGACATCCGCTCCTCCATGAATCCCTCCTTGATCATGTGGCTGTCCGAATCGAGGTCCCGCACATTTTGATCCAACTGAATCCACAGGTAACGCAGCTCGTCGGGGCTGTTGTTGATGTAGGTGATGGTCTCCTTTCCATCGATGCGCTGAGCGGCATCGTCCAGGCGGAGGTCCATGACGTAGTCCACCTGCTGTTGCCAGTAGGCATGGCCGGGAGCACCGCTCGCCGTGCGCACGCTGTTTGGTGTGGGCAATACGTCGTAGAGCTGACGGAAGGGGTTGTCGTTGGTGTTGCCTTCTAGCTGGGATTGTCCTTCGGAAGAAACAAAGACCAGCAGAGAGAGAACTGAAGCAAAACGAATGCAGCGCTGCATGATGGGGTATTCGGTTCAAATAGGTTTGGGCCAAGAAAGGCCCACGTGCTTCTCGCAATTTACAACTGAGGCGTGATGTAGTTTCGCCCGATGATGGTAAGACAGATTTCTCGGGCGTTTTGTTTGGCGATGCTGTGTTGTTCAAGTCTGATAGTTCCTGCCGCAATGGGCAGTACAGGCAATTTTGGAGGGGCAGTGCATCCCGATCACGGCGCCCCATTTTTGGAGCAGTTGTCCGGGCAGTGGATCGTCTGGAGCGCGTCCGATGAGGAGCAGAAGCGGCTGCGGTTTTATGAAGATGGCAGGTTTGGGTTCAAGATCGAAGATCAATGGACCGCAGGGAGTTATGTGATCCTCAGAACCGACGAGCGGCAGAAGGGGGTCTTGCGGCTCGAGTACTATGTGGATGGCAACCTGCATCTGCAGGAGATCCGGTGTGAAATCTATTTCACCGAAGGAGAAGATCACGCCCATGGCACCGAAGGCGATGGGGCAGCGGCCGGGGAAGCCCATCACCACGAGTACCTCAAGGTCGAAGTCCTGCCCGCGGCGGAGCAGCGGCTCGATTTGGCGGGGGACTTCTTACATCAACACTGACCCAAGATTTAGGCCTTGCTCCGCACAATGGCGGCGATGGCTGCGGCGATGGCGGCGATGTAGAAGCCTGCCTGAAGGGCGGTGTACTGACTGAGAAAAGCCAGGGCCTCCGCCTCTGACATGACGTCGGAAGAAAGGCCAGAAAGCACCGAGCCGATCAGGCCGACGATGAGCGTGAGGTGCAGGGTGTCCAGCACCAATGTCCAAGACTGAAGCCCGAGGTGAGGGAACACACCGGACAGCGCCGAAGCGGCAATCCAAGGAGCCATCCATGGCGCGAGGATGCGCATGATGGGCTGCATGGCTGCCCACTCAGCCCCGAGCAGTCCACTGATCCAACTGTCAGGAACCCACCACAACAATGACAGGGCAGCACCGGAAAGCAAAATGAGTGAGGCGGACCACATCAGGTATGGTTTCAACAGTCCACCGGCGGCCAAGTGGTCCAGGTGTTTAAAGAAAACGTCGTTCACGCTTCTGATCACAAGGCCGGCAGCCACAGTGAGATAGGCCATTCCAGCGCCTACCGCACCTACGAAATCCTGCGGGCAATATTCGAAGAGAAAGAAGATGAAAGCACCATTGGCGGCCATGGCGAGCACATTGGCGGGAGTCGTGTACCGCGCATAGTCCCGGTCTGCTTTCCAAGCGGCTGCGCGGGAAAGCTTGGTGCTTCTGGCCGCTTGACGCCATTCCTTCACCATGGACCTGACACCTCCCGCTGCGGTGCACCATTGCCCCATGATGCGGCCAATAATCAGGCCCGAAGCCCCCATCGGCGCGGTCAAGAACCGGGCCACCTCTCCCAAAGTGCTGCCGCCCCCCCGGACCCAAGCGAGGGTGCCAAACCGCTCCTGTCTGGACAACCAGCCGGTCACCAATCCATTGACGCCCATCCCAAATACCCCGCAAGGCAGCAATAACCACAGTCCAGCAATGGCACCCGTAGCCGAATCGGCGTATTTCAAGCCCAAGGCGAGCAGGCCAGCGGCCAAGGTGACCACGGTCAGCACGCGCAGTCCAATGGCGACGGTAGCGCGGGCAGCATCGGCGCTTTCCCGTTTGACCAAGGCCAAATCAAATCGAAAGGTCGCCACAGCACCCAGGATGCCCACAAGCTGGGAATACACGGCCATGTCGGCAAAAGCCGAGGGGCCATAACAGTAACGCTGCAGGAGCGGGAGGGCGACCAAAGCCGCGCCTTGTGCCATTCCCGACGACAGGAAGAGTCCAAGTATGTTGCGCAAGCTGCTGGGCAGCTTCACCTGTTGTTCAGAAAGAGTGGCCATGAGCTCCCAAAGGCCAAATTAAGGGAGCAGAAACGGGCAGGGGCTCAAATCATCAGTCCCGCAGAATCAACCGGCTGTTGAAACCCGATTGGCTCAAGCTGAGCACGTAGGC
>DGOE01000019.1 GCA_002389295.1 Flavobacteriales bacterium UBA4474
TGTATCGGCACCGATGCGATGAGTTTTGATGTCAACTTCGGTCCCTGCGCCATCGAGAAGATCCCCGATGTGTTTACCCCCAATGCCGACGGCGAGAACGACGCTTTTGAAATCAAGGGCAACGCCATCAGCACGCTGGGGCCTACCGTTTCGGTATACAACCGCTGGGGCACCCTCATCCATTTCGAGCAGGACTACGAAAACACCTGGTCTCCCAACGAGGATGAAGCCGCCGATGGCGCCTATTTCATCACGCTGGACATCAACTCCTATTCCCTGCCTTTGGAGGACATTGAGCACAATGGGGTGATCACGGCTGTGGGCGAGGGGTTCCGCTACATCGGTTCCCTGGAGATCTTGCGTTCTAGACAGTGAAGCCATGAAGGCGCACCGCGACAGCATCGCGGAGCTCTCCGCGCTGACCGAAGCGCTGGTGGAGGAACACCGCGCAGAAGAAGCGCGATACCGTTCTATTCTGGAGGGACAGCCCGTGGCGCGCCGGCGCGCCGATGGCCTGTCATGGGCGCCGGTCAACGTGGTGCGCACCGCCTACACCATGGGGGGCAGACCCACCTTGGAAATTGAGGCCGATGCCGGACAGCCGGGCGCCTTCAGGTCGGGTGCTGCCGTGCAGCTGTCGTCCAATGACGACAAAGGGGATGCCGTGACCTTCAGGGGCATTGTGCGGTCGGCGCGCGGACTGGAAGCAGAGGTCGTATTGGATGGCCACGATTTGCCCGAGCAGGCGACCCATCGGGTGTGGACGCTGGATGCCCGTTTCGACGAACGCAGTTTCCAAGAAATGGCCAAGGCCCTTTCGGAAGTCCTCAACGCAGGAACCGATGGCAAGCCCAGCCGCTTGGCAACATTGAGGGAGGTCTTGCTGGGTTATGCCCGGCCAGAGCCTTCCGAACCAGAGCCGTTTGAACACCCCAGCCTCAACGCCTCGCAATGCGCAGCGGTCGGTCACGCCCTCACGGCGCACGAGGTGACCACTGTGCATGGTCCGCCCGGGACCGGAAAGACGACCACCTTGGTGCAGCTTGTCAAGTCCTTGGTCCGGCGCGGCGAAAAAGTCATGTGTGCCGCGCCTTCCAACGCCGCCGTCGACCTGATGGTGGAGCGTTTGGGGGCGGCCGGCCTCAAAGTCGCGCGCATCGGCCACCCCATGCGCATCGACCCGGCCGTGGTCGACCGCTCCATGGACCGCCTGGTGGAGGCCGATCCCGACTTCAAACAGGTCAAGGCATACCGGAGGCAAGCAGAAGAAGCGGTGCGGGAAGCCGAGAAGAAATTCCGCTCCTTTGGGTCGGACCAGCGGACGGCGCGCCGGGAGGCGTATGCAGAAGCCCGCGCCCTGCGCAAGGAAGCCAACCAACTGGAGGCTTTTCTCGCAGAGCGCGCCCTCGACGGCGCAGAGGTCGTGTGCTGCACCTTGGTGGGGGCCGCCGACCGGTTGCTCCGGGACCGAAGGTTTGGAACGCTGGTGCTGGACGAAGCAGGACAGGCGTTGGAGCCGGCAGCCTGGATCCCCATCCGCTGGGCGCACCGCGTGGTGCTCGCCGGCGATGCGTCCCAGTTGCCGCCAACCGTGAAGCACCCTGCCGCCCTCAAGGCCGGCCTCGGGGTCAGTCTGCTGGAAAAGGCCATCGCCCGGGACCGCAACGTGCACTTGCTCGATACGCAGTACCGCATGCATGCCGACATCATGGCCTTTCCCAATGCGCGCTTCTACGGGGGCAAACTGCAGGCCCACCCGAGCGTAGCGGCTGCGGCCCTCGGCGACCTGCAGCCGCTCACCTTTATCGATACCGCAGGGCGGGGGTGGGAGGAGGAGCGCTCCAATCCGGAAGCCGACACCACAGGCCGCTCCCATGCGAGCATTTGCAACCCCGAGGAAGCCCAATTCACCGTCGACCGCGTCCGTGAACTCCTCGCGGCCCATCCCCAAGCTTCAGTGGGTGTCATCGCGCCCTACCGCGCCCAAGTGACCCTCCTCGAGGAGCTGCTCCACAGCGATCGCGTGGCAGCCAAAGGGCGCCTCTCCATCCAAACGGTCGACGGGTTCCAAGGCCAGGAGCGCGACATCATGGTCATCGCCCTCACCCGCTCCAATGCCGAGGGAACGGTGGGCTTTTTGTCCGAATACCGGCGCATGAACGTCGCGATGACGCGGGCGCGCATGCACCTATTGGTCATTGGCGACAGCGCCACTTTGGGCAACGACAGCTTCTACGCCGCCTTCACGCAGCACTGTGAAAACGCCGGGGCGTACCGCTCGTGCTGGGAGTGGGCGTAAAGCCGGGGTAAGAACGCACCGTTATCCCACCTCGCCCGTCTCCGGATCCACTCCGGCGGGCACTGCTTCTTCTTCGGGTTTTGCAATCGAAGGGTGGTCGGCGGGCACGGCCCCGTATCCATCTGCAGCCGTCATGTTCGTTGAGCCTTCCTCACTCTGGGGGTAGATCTCGCTGATTTTGGTGTAGTTGACGGCGGGGATCACAAAGCCGATGCCGGAGCCCTTGAGGAATTCCTTGGTCTTGTCAAAGGCGTCTTTGACGTCGTCAGCGGAAAACAAGAAGAACTGGTTGGCCTCCTTTTCCTTTCCGCTGCGCTCGTCAAAGCTGGTGAGGGCCACTTTGATTTTGAACCACTTGTCGCCGGTGTCCCAGCGCACCACTTCGGCAAAGTTGCTCTTGGTGATGGACTGGACCTCAAAAGGGCCGGTGCAGACATCGGTGACAATGCCCACCAACCGGGCTTCTGCCTCGGTGTAGGTATAGGCATCGAGCAACAGCTGGTCGGTGGTCTTTTCTTCGCTTCCGTCGGCGCCGTGGCGCACGTATTTCACCACGCAGGTGAACCAATTTCTGGTCATGATGTAGGGGTCAATGAGTGTTCTATGCGCTGCATGACTTCGGTCGCCACGCGCAACGCTGAAAGGCCGTCTTCGAGGGAGACACGGCAGTGTGCCCGTCCCTTACAAGCGGCGTGAAAGTCGGTCAGTTCTTCGGCGATGGCATTGGTCTCGCCGACTTCGGGCGCTTCGATGTGCAGCCTTCGGGCGGTCCGGCCGGGCACGTCGAGGTACATGCCGTAAGGGTCGCGCGCGCTTCCTTCGTCCACATCTTCGAGCCGGATGACCTGGGCACTGCGGTTGAGCAAGTCTACCGACAGGTAGGCGTCGGGTTGAAACAGCCGGACCTTGCGCATGGGCGTGATGCTCACCCGGCTCGCCGTGAGGTTGGCCACGGCACCCGATGAGAACTCCAAGCGGGCGTTGGCGATGTCGACACTGCTGCCCACGACGGGCACCCCGTTGGCGGCCACGCGCACCACATCGCCCTCGAGGGCGTACAAAGCGAGGTCGATGTCGTGGATCATCAAATCCAGCACCACCGGCACGTCCAGGCCGCGCGGGTTGAAGGGCGCCAGCCTGTGCGCCTCAATAAACCGCGGCGCTTCCAGGTGGGCACGGGCGGCTTCAAATGCGGGATTGAAGCGCTCTACGTGGCCCACTTGCACCACCCGGCTGGCAGCATCCCGCTGGTGGATGAGCGCCTCGGCTTCTGCGAGGGTGGTGGTAACCGGCTTCTCGATAAAGCAATGCACCCCCTTTTTGAGGGCGCGTTCGGCCAGGCCAGCATGGCTGGCCGTGGGGGTGACAATGGCGACGGCGTCCGCGGCGTCCAAAAGTGAGGCGACAGAGGCAAAGGGAACGGGCGGGGTGCCCCACGCTTCTTTTGTTGCCAGCTGCGCCACAGCCTCAACGGCCGCAGGATCAGGATCGTGAAAACCCACGAGCTCCCATCGGTCCGACAGGGACTGCAGGCAACGGAGGTGCACCCGGCCAAGGTGGCCGGCGCCGAGAACACCGATGCGGAGGGGAGAAGACATGGGCAGACGAAGGTACCCGGTCCGCTTCCCACAGGCCGCATGTTGGCAAGGCGTGATTTCCACACCGAATCCCGACCGACCGGTGCGGTACTTTGGTGTACCCATGTCCACTTCAGCAGCCAACCTTACAGACACCTACCGCCACAAAGGCTTGCGCCGCGAACTCTTGGGCAAATTGCGGGAGATGGGCATCGCAGACGAGCGCGTAATCGATGCGATGGACCGCGTGCCGCGCCACTATTTCATGGACGATGCCTTTGTGCATTTCGCCTACGACAACAAAGCCTTCCGCATTGGCGCCGGACAGACCATCAGCCACCCTTATACCGTGGCCCGGCAGACCGAGTTGCTGGACCTGCCCGCTGGGGCCAAGGTCTTGGAAATCGGCACGGGCAGCGGCTACCAATGTGCAGTCCTGACGGCCATGGGCTTCAAGGTGCACAGCATCGAGCGCCAGAAGCCCCTGTACGATGTGACCACCCCTTTTCTAAAGAAGCTGGGGTACCGTGCCCATTGCTATTACGGGGATGGTTACAAGGGCAAACCGGCCTTTGCGCCATTTGATGGGATCCTGGTCACGTGCGGTGCGCCCTTCATACCGGAGTCTCTGTTGGGTCAACTGGCCATCGGCGGGCGCCTCATCATTCCTTTGGATGATCCATCGGCAGGGGAGGGGAAGCAGGTGATGACCGAAGTGCGCAGGGTAGAGGAAGACACCTTTACCAAGCAGACCCACGGCACCTTTGCCTTTGTCCCTATGCTGGTGGCCAGATCCGGGCAGACCGCTTAATCGCAGGGCATCCCAAAACTGGCCAGCACGCCGAGCACGTCCGATACCGTGACGATGCCATCGAAGTCGAGGTCGCCCGGGCATTCGAACAAGTTTGAGACACACTGCTGCAAAGCGCCGTCCCAGACCGTTCCCGTTCCGCAGGCGTCCTCCCCACAGCAGGTGATGGTGCCGCACGCCGATGGGGCAGGGGGCAAAGGCGGGCACGTCGACCCGAATTCGCCCAACGTATTGAGCATGTCCGTCACCGTCACGATCCCATCGTAGTCCACGTCTCCCGGGCACAGCATTTGCATGTTCAAACAGAGCCCTGTGCCCACATCGTAATAGGTGCCATCCCCACAGGCTGCTTCCCCGCAGGACTCATTGTCGTCGCATATGTCATTGCCATTCAGGTCGGCAGAGCAGTCGCCGCCGCATACCCCCAAGGCATCGTCAAAGAGGCAGCTCGCGTCATCCAGGGTGGCCGCGGCGTTGTAGTTGCAAGCGGCGGGATCGGTGCAGCCCGGGACATCCACGGGGTCGGCGCACAACCCAGGCAACTCCACATCTGCAGTGTAGTTCACGATGCCCGAGGATGCCCAGCCGTTGACGAGTTGCAAGGTCCAGTCTCCCGTGCCGCTCATCGCCGTACCGCTGAAGTCCACCGAAGCCGTGTAAGTGCCGGGCGTGGAGACGTTCCAATCGCCGGGCCATGAGCCGGCATAGGTGTGGCCCAAGGAGTAATCGTACCCTCCAATCTCTATGCAGTCTCCCGTGGGGGAACACAGGCCAAGCAACATGTCACCCGGCCAGGATCCACCGCTTTGGGCATTGTCAAAAACCAAGGTGATGTTGAGCCCCATCGCGGTGCCAGAGCCATTGAATACGGTGTTTTGGACTCCGGTTCCAGCGAGCGTCGCCGAGATGCCATCCATGGTAAGTCCGCCGATGAGGTTGCCATCTGGGCCGCATTCCGAGCAATCGTCTGGGTAGATGCACCCTTCGTTGTTGGGGTCTCCGGGGGCGTAATTGCACGCGGTGGCATCGCCACAGAACAGGCTGGTGCTCGCAATGACCTGATCGCCGCAGGTGCCGATGCATGAAGCGCCATTGAAAGTGGGGATCAATGCGTTGTTTTCTACCGTGGGGTGGAATTGCAGCAATTTGCTGCCCCCTGCAATGGCGTGGCAATAGCTCATGATGGTGCCCAACTGGCCCGTGGGGTTGTCGGTATACCCTGCGCAATCGCCCTCATAACTGCCACAATTGTCAATGGGGCCGCCCGGCCAGCCGCACCAGTGGGTGTGGTTGGCACCGCAGTTGTGTCCCAACTCGTGGGACACCACATCGAGGTTCCATGCGTAGGTGTTGATGTTGTAGCTCGTGGTGCTCGAGAGGTTGCCACTCACACCGGCATTGTAGCTGTTGCACAGGCCGTTGAGGTAGGCAATGCCGCCGGTGCCGATGTTGGTCCTCATGGTGAGGAAGTGCTTGAGATCCAGCGGAATGCTATTGAAATTGGGGTTGTTGTTCCACTCGGCATTGAAGGAGCCCAGCAAGCCCCCGCCGTCATTGACCACAGATGCATAGGGGTCTGGAGAAGCCCAAACGTGGATGAACCGGGCCTCCAAGGTCACCAGATCGTTCAATTCGTTGCGGTAGATCTCGTCCACCGAAGCCAAAATGGCCAATGCCCAATCCACCGCATCGGTGACGTCGGAGCCCAAGGCACTGTAGGTGAACTCGTCGATCTCCAGGCCCACCTCCACGCATTCCAACAAGGCGGAGGCGCTCCTTTGGGAACCAGCACCATCAAGGTCCTGAAGCTGGGCGGCATCTTCCACCCCGCAGGTGAAAATGCGGTCATCCGTAGATGCTGCAGTGGGGAAAAGGGCATGGCTTCCATTGCCCCGGTGGTTGATCTCCCAGCGCTCGCCTGCCATGGAAAAACTGGCGATCACGTGGTCCTTCATCAGGATCAAGGAGCCGCGGGCATCGCCGCCTTCAAGCGCATATGTGACGAGCCGGGGAGCGACATCCACCGTGCGGAAACCACCGGCATCGGTCACCGCAATTTCCAATTGCTCAGAGCGGTTTTCAAACTTGCTGAAGCGCAATGTGCGCTCCGTTCCATCGGGAAAGGGCACCGCCCAAACGAACCGCTCGGGTTGCTTGCTGCGAAAAGCAGCAAAGGCCTCCTGATCGATGATCAAACCGCGGGTATCCTCGGCACGCACGGTAGGGACCTGCTCCGCAGTCAAGGTGGTGGGCTCAAAAAACCCGAGCCGATCAGCGCCCATCTGCGCCTCGGCGGAGGGGACGAAAAGAAGGAGAAAAAGCAGAAAAAACAGAGAATACCGCATGTACTTACAAGCTACTCACAGAACGGCCCTGCTCACCCTCCGCTGACAAATGTCAGCATACGCCGACAATTCAAGGGCATAAAAAAGGAGGCCCACCCCCAAAGGGGCAGGCCTCCCGTTCATCCAAACTGCGGTCCAGTTTTCAATAACAGTTGTCTCCGAATGTCCCGAGAATTGAGAGAATATCATCGATTCCGACCACGCCGTTATTGTTGGTGTCACCGCTGCAATCAGCAGCCACACAACCATAATCCGACAGGACAATCAACAGGTCGTTGATGTTGACCACACCATCCTGGTTGAGGTCGGTGAAGCAGTCGTTCGGGAAGACCAACGCCAGGTCACGCGCAATGGGGCTCGTGCCCTCACCGGTGCGGTAGAGGATGTTGCCATTGAATGTGACCGTGCCAGAAGTCGTCACCTGGGCGATGAGGACTTTGCCCTCAGCATCCGGGAATGCCGTGGGTTCTGTGTCGGGCGTGATGAACCAACTTCCGCCGTTTACCGAGCCTGAAGAGAGGTCGCCACCCGAGGCGAAGGTGAACACATTCAGTCCCACCGATTGAGTCTGCGTACCCGTATTGTCATCCGATCCAATGGTCAACCAAGAATCGTATTCCAATGTCGGATACGTGGGGAACAACAGGGGGTTGACGCTCTGTGCAAACGTGCCACCCACAGCATCTTGGAAGAAGTCGGTGGTGGAGCTGAGCAACAGGGGTGACTCCGCATCACCAAACACCGAGACCAGTTGGTCGGTCGGGTTGGCGAACTCGGCGTAAATCCTCCAGGTCACAGTGCCCGTTTCTATGCTGTTCACTGCATAAGCCTCGGCCGTGATGCCCAAGAAGCTCTCCGGATCGTATTCGCAGCTGCCATCGTCATCCGTGGCATCGGGGTTGTAGTTGTTGGCGAGATCATTGGTACAACCCGGAACCTCCAGGTCGTCACAAATGCCGTCGCCGTCTACATCTGCGAGGCAAAGTCCACCGCAGACACCGAGGGCGTCAAGTTGGTTGCCGTCACAATCACAATCCCCTGCAGGAATGCCGTTGCCACCACAGACGCCGCATTCATCGAGTACCTCACAAGCCACGTTGGCCGGGTCATCGAAGTTGCACGCCGTCAGGTCGGTACAGTTGTCTACGTCGTCGCAAATGGCGTCACCATCCTCATCCAACGTGCAGCCTCCGCCACAAACGCCGAGGATGTCCAGCTGGTTGCCGTCGCAGTCGCAGTCACCGGTGGCAATGCCACATCCGCCGCACACACCGCACTCGTCCACAAACAAGCAGGACGTATTGCCCGGGTCGTCGAAGTTGCAAGCGTCGGTGTTGACGCAGTTGTCCGTGTCATCACAGAGGCCATCGCCATCAGCGTCCGTTCCGGCACCGCCGCAGACGCCACAGGCGTCGGTTTGGTTGCCATCGCAGTCGCAGTCACCCGCGGGTATGCCACTTCCACCGCAGACGCCGCACGCGTCGAGGACAAGGCAGGTGCCGTTGTTGGGGTCGGCATAGTTGCAGGCGGTGAGATCGGTGCAGTTGTCGAGGCTGTCGCAGAGTCCGTCACCATCGGCATCGGTTCCCGTGCCACCGCAGACACCGCAAGCGTCGAGCTGGTTGCCCTCGCAGTCGCAGTCACCCGCAGGGATGCCGCTTCCGCCGCACACGCCGCACTCATCGAGTACAGCACACGCACCGTTGCCGGCATCGTCATAGTTGCAGGCCGTCACGTCGGTGCAGTTGTCCAGGTCGTCGCAGATGCCATCGCCATCGGCGTCGACTCCGCTTCCACCGCACACACCACAGGCGTCGAGCTGGTTGCCGTTGCAATCGCAGTCCCCAACGGGGATGCCACCGCCGCCGCACACGCCGCATTCATCGACCACCGCGCAAGGGCCGTTGGCCGGGTCGTCATAGTTGCAGGCCGTCACGTCCGTGCAGTTGTCGGTGTTGTCGCAAATGCCGTCGGCATCGACATCGCTGCCGTTGCCACCACAGACACCGCAAGCGTCGGTCTGGTTGCCATCGCAATCGCAGTCGCCAGCAGGAATGCCGGATCCACCGCACACGCCGCATTCATCGAGCACGTCGCAGGCGCCGTTGGCTTCATCGGCATAGTTGCAGGCCGATACGTCGGTGCAATTGTCAGCGCTGTCGCAAATGCCGTCGCCGTCCACGTCCGTTCCGCTTCCGCCGCACACACCGCAGGCATCGACTTGATTGCCGAAGCAATCGCAGTCACCCGCGGGGATGCCGCTTCCACCGCACACGCCGCACTCGTCGAGTACAGCGCACGCTCCATTGGCGGCATCGGCATAGTTGCAGGCCGTCACATCGGTGCAGTTGTCATCAACGTCACACAGTCCATCGCCATCCACATCCGCAGCGCAGGTGCCACCGCAGACGCCAAGGGCATCCGGTTGGGTGCCCGCACAGTCGCAGGCGCCGTCGGCAATGCCGCAGCCCCCGCACACGCCGCACGCGTCGGCGTAGAGGCAGGAGGTGTTGCCCGCATCGCTGAAGTTGCATGCCGTGAGGTCGGTGCAGTTGTCGGTATCGTCACAGATGCCATCGGCATCGGCGTCCGTGCCGTTTCCGCCGCACACGCCGCAGGCATCCACTTGGTTGCCGTCGCAATCGCAGTCACCGGCTGGGATACCAGATCCACCGCACACGCCGCATTCGTCGAGAACAAGGCAGGCCACGTTGGCCGGGTCAGCGTAGTTGCAAGCGGTCACATCGGTACAGTTGTCCGCGTTGTCACAGACGCCGTCGGCATCTGCATCCACACCCGTTCCGCCGCATTCGCCGCAGGCGTCGAGCTGGTTGCCCTCGCAATCGCAGTCCCCAGCGGGGATGCCGGAGCCACCGCACACGCCGCATTCGTCAAGCACGGCACAGGCCGCATTTGCCGGGTCGTCGTAGTTGCAGGCAGAGAGGTCGGTACAGTTGTCGTTGCCGTCGCAGATGCCGTCACCGTCCGTATCCGTTCCGGTTCCGCCACAGACACCACAGGCGTCGAGCTGGTTGCCGTTGCAGTCACAGTCGCCGGCAGGAATGCCGCCACCACCGCACACGCCGCAGGCGTCCACCGCAGCGCACGGTCCGTTGGCCGGGTCGTCATAGTTGCAGGCCGTCACGTCCGTGCAGTTGTCCGCACTGTCGCA
>DGOE01000110.1:0-2155 GCA_002389295.1 Flavobacteriales bacterium UBA4474
GCTGAGGAAGCACCTGCTGCTGAAGGTGAAGGCGAGGAAAAAGAAGCCTGATTCGCCCATCGCATTCTTTTCGCACAACACAGAACCCAAAAGGCGGGATGTGAGTCGCGCCATTGTGAAATACAACCAACCATGAGCATTACTGCAGCTGAAGTCAACAAGCTCCGCAAGCAAACAGGAGCAGGCATGATGGATTGCAAGAAGGCCCTTACCGAAGCGGAAGGGGACTTCGAAAAGGCCATTGAAATTCTTCGGAAGAAGGGCCAGAAAATTGCCGCCAAGCGCGGTGACAACGAAATCGGTGAGGGCGCCGTTTTGGCCTCTACAAATGATTCGGGTACCCGCGGGTGCATCATCTCCTTGAACTGTGAGACCGACTTTGTGGCCAAGAATTCGGACTATGTCTCTTTCGCTCAAAGCATTTTGGATATCGCTGTGGCGTCAGCTGCCGCGGACAAGGATGCCTTGATGACCCAGGCGCACCCTTCAGGTGTGACGGTCGGGGAGGAAATCACCAACCAGATGGGCCGCCTTGGCGAGCGCATTGAGGTAGCGCGTTACGAGCAGATTGAGGGAGACGCTGTAGTGGCGTACATCCACCCAGGCAACCGCTTGTCTACACTGGTTTCCTTCAATGGAAAGGTGGAGGAGCAAGTGGGAAAGGACGTGGCCATGCAGACAGCTGCCATGTCGCCCATCGCCCTTGATGAAACCAGCATCGACCAGGCTTCAATTGACAAGGAGTTGGAGATTGGCAAGGAGCTCGCCATCAAGGAGGGCAAGCCCGCTGAAATGGCCGAAAACATCGCCAAGGGCCGCTTGAAGAAGTGGTTTAAGGAGGTGACCCTCGTGCACCAAGCCTTTATCAAGAACAACAAGCAGAGTGTTGCTGATTACGTGAAGGAAACGGGCGGAAGCGACCGTGCCATTACGGGATTCAGCCGCGTCAGTTTGGACTGATTTTGCGCAACATATCGCATTGAAACGGGCTGCCTTTGTGGGCGGCCCGTTTTCATTTGCGGGAGGGCATGGAATCGTCGGATATTGATGCCCCGATGAAATACCGTCGCGTCCTCCTAAAGCTGAGTGGTGAAGCCCTGATGGGTGAAAAGCAGTTCGGCATTGATAATCAACAGCTTGCGCTGTATGCCCGTGAAGTTGAAGCCCTGGTAAACGCCGGGGTGGAATGCGCCATTGTGATTGGTGGTGGCAACATTTTCCGCGGTGTTCAGGCTGCGGAAGGCGGCATGGAGCGGACACAGGGCGATTACATGGGCATGTTGGCGACCATGATCAACGCCATGGCCTTGCAAAGTGCGCTGGAGCACATCGGGGTGAAGACCCGGTTGCAGAGCGCCATAGAAATGAAGGCGATTGCTGAACCGGTGATCCGCCGCCGGGCGATGCGGCACTTGGAGAAAGGCCGCGTGGTCATCTTCGGTGCAGGTACGGGCAATCCATTTTTCACGACCGACAGCGCCGCGTCATTGCGGGCGATTGAAATCGAGGCGGATGTGATATTGAAGGGCACCCGCGTGGACGGGATTTACACGGCAGACCCAGAAAAGGACCCCTCTGCAGAGCGGTTCAGCAGCCTGTCTTTTGAAGAGGTTTTCCGCAGGGGATTGAAGGTGATGGACATGACGGCATTCACCTTGTGCAATGAAAACAAGCTGCCCATCATCGTATTTGACATCAACCAGTCAGGCAACCTCCTCCGCATCGTGGAGGGAGAGGAAGTCGGCACCATCGTAACCGTTTGAGACATGAGTGAAATGATCGAACTCGCCTTTGATTCGGCAAAAGAGGACATGCAGAAGGCCATGGACCGGTTGGACATCGAGTTGCGCAAGATTCGGGCGGGCAAGGCACACCCCAGTATGCTCGACAGCGTGAAGGTGGATTATTACGGAGCCCCTACGCCGCTCAATCAAGTGGGCAATGTGTCCACCACTGATCCGCGTACGCTCACCGTTCAGGCCTACGAGAAGGCCATGCTGGATCCCATTGCCATGGCCATCACCAATGCCAACTTGGGACTGAACCCCATGAACAACGGGGAGGTATTGATTATTTCGGTTCCCGTGTTGACGGAGGAGCGCCGCCGCGATTTGGCCAAGCAGGCCAAGGCCGCAGGGGAGAACGCCAAGGTGTC
>DGOE01000110.1:2192-2604 GCA_002389295.1 Flavobacteriales bacterium UBA4474
GGCGCCAGTGAGGATGCCATCAAGGCAGGGGAGGCCAACGTTCAGACGCTGACGAATGATTTTACCAAGCAGGTCGACGACAGGATCGCGGCCAAGGAGACGGACATCATGACCGTTTGACGCGGTCGGTGGCGGCTTCGCGCGCTGCCTGATCCAGTTCGAACAGCTGCTCGAGTTCCGGTTTGGCCACGTGGTCGACCGCAGCGAGGGCGTGTTCCAACACATCGCTCATTTCCAAGAAGCCGACCTCATCGCGGAGGAAGGCCGCTACCGCGATTTCGTTGGCTGCGTTCAATACGCACGGTGCGCTGCCGCCGCGCTCCAAGGCATCGTATGCCAATTGCAGATTGCGGAAGGTGTCCACATCGGGGGCCTCGAAGGTCAGGGAGGGGTAGGCGGCGAAATTGAACCG
>DGOE01000148.1 GCA_002389295.1 Flavobacteriales bacterium UBA4474
GAAGGCGCCAGTCCAGATTCGGTATCCACCAGTGCCACCGTGAATCCGGCCGCGACAAGCTCTGCGCTGAGATCGTCATAGTCACCGGAGGTCATGGCGAATCCGTGCCCGATGACCACCAACGGCCGTGCCGCTTGTGCTTCGGCGTCAAAGCGCAGGTCCACAGGGATTTCCCGGTCGTTCCGGTCCGCATCGACCAGCACCCAGTCCATCTGCTGTGCATGCAGCGGAACCGAAAAGAGTGTGGTTGCGGCGAGCAAGAGGGCGACCGGGGCAAGGCAAGTACAGGACTTCATGGTGCGAACCTAATTCAGGAAGTGGTCTGTTGTTCCCTTGGGTAGGTGGCGGTTTGGATTGGGAGCCATCTTCGCATCCGTATGCGTCTTTTGATCCTTCTCCTCGGTGTTGTTTCGATTGTTCCCGTTGATGCCATGGGGCAGACTGGCGTCTCGCAACGCGTGCCCATGACGTCGCGCTGGGATTTGATGCAGCTGCAGGCCTTGCGGTTGCAACACCCCGATGTCCGGGCTTTTCAGGGGGCTGTTGAGGGTACTTATCCTGTCGCGTGGATGGGAGGCCGCTCCATGGTGGGATTTGTAGGGGCGTTGTTGCCGGGCGCAGAAGCGATGGGATACGAGGCGATGTCGGCATGGGCTCCTGCAGTTCGTGTCGGGTCCAGAAGCGGGGCGGTGGTGTCTTTTCGCGTGGACATCGATCACCTGGATGTCCTGGAGGCTCTGCCGCTGTCGCAGTGGCATCTGGCGGCCATGGCTGCGCCGGACCTGGAAAAGGCGCGGTATGGAACGCGGGTCGACAGCGTGCAAGCAGGGTTGGGATTGCCGCAAGCCTACATGGGGGAAGGTGTGCTCATCGGCGTGCTCGACTGGGGCTTCGACTACACCCATCCGATGTTTTACGATTCGCTGCTCAATGCGTCCCGCGTCAGGGCGGTTTGGGACCAGTACCGGCAAGTAGGACCGGGACCGGCGGATTTTGGTTACGGTCGCGTGGCGGAGGAGCCTTCGGACATTGCCTCATTGGCTTCCGATACGGCCAACATCTATGGTTTTGCCTATCACGGAACGCATGTGGCGGGCATCGCAGGAGGGGCAGGCGCGGGAACGGCATTGGTGGGGATGGCCCCGGGTGCTGAATTGGTCTTCACAACCTTCCTGATCGACGAGGCTGCCGCCATGGATGCCTTTGCCTGGATGCAGGACATCGCCGAAGCGGATGGCAAGCGGCTGGTCATCAACAACAGCTGGAGCCTGCCGGAATTCGGCACGCGCGATGGGCAGGGGCTCTTCAACCAGTTCATCGACAGCATGTCGGAGGAAGGGGTGGTCTTTGTGGCTTCTGCCGGCAACAACGGGAGCAAAGACTACCACATCGCGCACGCCTTCAGCGGGGACATCCTCCGTTCGCGGGTCCAATTTTACCCGGAATCCGCCAACCCCAGCATGTGGGGCCAGGCCCTGACCCTCTGGGGGGAAGCGGGAGCGTCCTTCGAGGCGGGAATCGCCTTGACCTCCATGGGCAGCAACATCGTCCACGAGAGCCCTTGGTTCTCGACGGCCGATGGCCCGATGATGCTGGATACTGCGCTCGTTTTTGAAGGCGACACCTTGCCCGTTGAGCTGATCGTGGAAGAGGCACACCCCGCAAACGGCAGGCCGTTCATCCGCATGCGCGTGCGAAAGTCGGGCAGTTCCCTGGGCGTGGGACTGCAGGTCACGGCGCCCAGCGGGACGGTCCACTGCTGGAATACGACGCACCTCTCCAACGGGGTGGGCAATTGGGGCCAGGATTTCCAATCACCCGGAGCCGGGTGGACAGCAGGAGATCCGCATTTCGGGGTGCAGACGCCGGCGTGTTCGGAGCGCGTGATCGCGGTGGCCGCGTATTACTCAGAGTACTTGAATCCGCTGGGCAACGAAGGGGGAGGCACCCTGGCCAGTTTCTCATCCTATGGGCCGACGCTCGATGGGCGGTTGAAGCCGGAAATTGCCGCTCCCGGCGTGTCCGTGGAGTCGTCCATGAGCGCCTATACCGATGCCAGTTTCAACGTGACCGAGGAGGTGGAATTCAATGGGGTGACGTATCCCTTCGCCAAGCTTTCCGGTACGAGCATGAGCGGGCCTGCGGTAGCGGGCATCGTGGCATTGATGTTGGAGGCCAACCCTGATCTGACGGTTGATGAGGTCCGCGAGGCACTGCGTGTGACAGCCCGACAGGATGACCATACGGGTGAGATTACGGAAGAGGGAAGTACGGTTTGGGGTTGGGGCAAGGTCAATGCGGTGCGCGCCGTGCAGGAGGTATTGGGCATCAATGGCGTGGCCGAAGCGGCTCCCATGCGAGGACAGACCGACCTTTTTCAGGTGTGGCCGAATCCAGTAGCGGATGACCTCAACGTGGCCTCGGTTCAACGCAAGGGGGCAGTGGATTGGGAGGTCGTGGATCCTCAGGGCCGGAAAGTTGATGAAGGAGCCGGTGTCTTGCCCTTGCGGTTGAATTCCGACGCATGGCCCAAAGGTGCACTGTTGCTAAGGTTGTGGATGGAACGTGGGGAAGGAGCCACCTACCGCATTGTGGTGGAGTGACCCCGATTTCCGAAGTTGCGCCTGCGGCGCTCTAACGTCGCCCACAAAAGCCCCTCTCCTCCATGGCCTCGCGCATTGTCCCCTTCTTGATTTTCGGTGTTCTCAATTTTGGTGGCCTCGCCATCGGAAGCATGGCGACCGGGCCGGGGGTCTCCTCCGAATGGTATGCCGGATTGGCGAAGGCGCCTTGGACGCCGCCCGGTTGGGTTTTCGGCGCGGCCTGGACCACGGTCATGTTGGGCTTCACGTGGTTCATGACTTCGGCTTGGGCCCGCGCGGAATCTGCTGCGGACAAGAAGGGACAGGCCTTGTGGTTCGGTCTGGCGTGGGTGTTGAATGTGGCCTGGAACCCGCTCTTCTTTGGTTTGCAGGCCACGGGGGTGGCCCTGTTCGAGATCTTGTCGCTCTATGCGGTGATCGCGGCGATGGCGGCGCGGAATTGGTCCACCGCAGGTGCGGGCCGATGGGGAGTGGTGCCTTATCTGGTGTGGCTGGCGATCGCGACATCCCTGAATGCCTATGTCGTTTGGGCCAACGGTCCTGAGGTGCAGGTTCCCGCAGAAACGGCGTCCGTCGGTTGGCCTGAGCCCGAATGGGATGAGGCATGGAAGGTGCTGGACGGCGCCATTGAATGGGCGGTGGAGGAAGGGCAGATTCCCGGGGCCGTGCTGTTGATCCGCCGCAACGGGGAGGTCGCCGTGCACGAAGCCTATGGAGCAGCGGACCCCATGACGGGGCGGCCCATGGAACGGGATGCCCTGTTCCGCATCTGCTCCCAATCCAAGGCCATCACCTCAACGGCTGCCATGGTATTGTGGGAGCGCGGTCTGCTCAATCTGGATGCACCGGTGGCGCAATACCTCCCCGAATTCGAGGGCATTGGCGTCATCGATTCCCTGATGTCGGACACCACTTTCACGGTGATTCCGGCGGAGCAAGTCATGACCGTACGCCACCTTATGACGCATACGAGCGGCATCTCCTATGGCGAGATTGGCGACCCCCGGTTCGAGGCGCTCTACGACAAGCACGACATCGTGGATTTGTTTCCGCGGGATGAAAGGTCCACCCGCGAAAACGCGCAGAAGATCGCTTCAACATGCCTCATTCATTCGCCTGGCAGTCAGTGGAATTACAGCTTGGGTCTCGATGTGCTTGTGGCGGTGGTTGAGG